>NZ_JBEWCD010000002.1:1291024-1613781 GCF_040530035.1 Roseibium sp. HPY-6 | reverse complement strand
CGGCCAACGGCCCCCACGCCGCAATGACGCGTGTTCGAAACGTCACCGACGAGGGCTTTGAGTACCAGATTGACGAGTGGGACTATCTGGACGGCTGGCACATGAACGAGCAGATCACATGGCTTGCCGCAAGCGCAGGTGAATACACACTCGAAGATGGTCGAAAGATCGCCTTCGGTGAAACGACTGCCTCCGACGAGACACCGACAAAGGTCTGTTTTTCCGGTATGGACGACGCGCTGGTCTTTTCGCAGGTTGCGAGCGCCAACGACACAGCTGCCGTGACAACACGCCTAAGCAACGTGGACGGCAATGGTTTCAAGGTGCGTCTGCAAGAAGAAGAAAAGGCCGATGGCATTCACGCGGAAGAAGAGGTGCACTGGTTCGCGGTCGAAGGCGGCGAGAGCGACTTGCTGACGGCAAGCAGCGTCACCGGCGTGGGAGACGGCTGGACACAACTGGACGCGGACGCAGACGCATTTCTGTTCGCAGACATGCAGACGTTCAATGGGAACAACACCGCCGCGCTACGCAAGTTGCTTGAAGATGACGGTACGGTTTCTCTTCGGGTCGAAGAAGAACAGTCGCTGGATAGCGAGACTTATCACGTCGGTGAAAAGGTCGCGGTGTTTTCGACCGACTTTGAGGTGATCGATCTGTATTGATAGATGAAACAGCAGATTGCGCCGCGGCAGCACGCTGCGGCGCATGGCCGGTGCGCCACTTGGCCGGTGCACCGCATTTCCTGTCATGACGCGCCTTGCCGCAAGAACTGCTTTCCAGCAGCAAATAATCCAAGTTTCACTAAATTTGCTCTAGTAAGTTGCCCGGCCACCCGAGAGATCAAAGACCGCTCCGGTCGTGAAACTGTTTTCCGGGCTGCACAGGAAGCTGACCATGTTGGCGGCTTCGTGCACTTCCAGGAACCGGTTTCTCGGGATCTTGGAGAGCATGTAGTCGATGTGTTCTTCGCTCATCTGGTCAAAGATGCGGGTGCGGGCCGCAGCCGGCGTGATTGCGTTGATGGCAATATCAAAACCGGCGCATTCCTTGCCGGCGCTTTTGGCGAGCGCCATCACGGCCGCCTTGGAGGCGCTATAGGCGGATGCGTTGGGATTGCCCTCTTTGCCGGCAACCGAGGAAATCAGGACCACACGGCCGTAATTGTCGGCTTTCATGCCGGGCAGCACGGCTTTCAAGAGGTAAAATGAACCGTTCGCGTTGATCTCCATGATCCGGTTCCAGTCCGCGACCGGATAGTCTTCCACCGGGGCATTCGGACCTGCGATACCGGCTGAATTCACCACGATGGACGGGCTTCCTGCCTGCGATCTTGTCTGCTCATAGGCCTTTTCAACTGCGTCCCAGTCCGACAGGTCGACCTTGACCGTTGTCGCACCGAGTTCGGACGCCGCCGTTGCAAGGGCCTCTTCGTCCATGTCCCAAAGAACCAACTGTGCCCCGTCGGCCTTCAGTTTCTGCGCGCAGGCAAAGCCGATCCCCTGTGCTCCCCCGGTTACGATCGCCGTCCTGCTCATTTAGTTGTTTCTCCTACCGCAATACGGACATCACCGAGGCCACAGATGTAACGCTCGCCACGTTCTGCATGGCGTAGTTGATCGAAGCCCGGTGCCAATCGGCATTCATTGTAGAGCAGGCATCTTCCGGCACAACCACCCGGAAGCCTTTGTCAGCCGCTGTTCGCGCGGTGTGCTCAACACTCATGTTGGTCCACGATCCGGTGTTGATGATCGTGTCGATACCGGCATGACGCAGATAGCTTTCCAGGCGGGAGGTTTCCCAGGCGCTCATGGACATCTTTTCGCACACGAGATCTCCCGG
Source organism: Roseibium sp. HPY-6 (assembly GCF_040530035.1). Classification (NCBI taxonomy): domain Bacteria; kingdom Pseudomonadati; phylum Pseudomonadota; class Alphaproteobacteria; order Hyphomicrobiales; family Stappiaceae; genus Roseibium; species Roseibium sp. HPY-6. The sequence goes on along the minus strand of NZ_JBEWCD010000002.1, from coordinate 1,611,939 downwards.
TTTGGGCTCCAGACCGGGAACGGGAGCAACACCCCAGGTTCCACGCACCAGTGCGTTTTCGCCCTTCAGCCCCTGAAAGAGCGGCGCATACTGGGAAAGGAGCGGATGGCCGGGTTCGCAAACCATCCAGATGTGAATGACCGGCATGCCGAGCCGCCGTGCGGTGTCGGCAAGGGCAATGGCGTTGGCGACCACATTCTGCTCGCGCGCATGCTGCGGAGATCCCGTGCCTTCAAACGCGCCGCCGTCGATCATGACATCGTTCTGCAGATCCTGGATGAGAAGCGCGGTCTTTTTCGGATCAAGCGGCGGGCACGCCGCAAGCTCCAGCCCCTTGGACGGGGCGATGAGCGATTCATTATCCGCAGGGCTCGCTGCGGCTTGCGCTGGTACCGGTTTCGCCGTCATGAATGGTTCCGAGCGCGGCCGGACCTTGGTTTTGACCGCATAGACCGACGTGCACGCGCACATGAACAGCGTCTGCCAGTCCTCGCCGCCCCAATGCAGATTGGCAACCATTTCGGGAACCTCGACCTTCCCGATCAGCATGCCCTCGAATGAATAGACCCAAACCCCTCCGGGAGCGGTGACCCAGACGTTGCCGTTTGCGTCGGCCTTCATGCCGTCCGGAACGCCCGCCTTGACCGCGTCCTTGATGCCGGACGCAAAGATGCGTCCGTTCCTGAGCCTGCCATCCTCGCCAACGTCGAACATGCGGATATTGGCCTGTTCCGTGTCGTTGACCCACATCCAGCGCTCACAGGGTGAAAAGCACAGACCGTTGGGCTGCGTGAACATGTAGCGGTCGGAGACAAGGATAGCCTCATCACCGGGTTTGTGACCCGGTGGGAGCATGTAGACGCCCTGAAAGCCCAACTGCAGCGGACGCGGGACGCCGAAATGCTCCATGCGGCCATAGGTCGGATCGGTAAAGAAAATCGCACCATCGGAGCGCATCACGATGTCGTTCGGGGAATTGAGCTCCTGGCCTTCAAAATGGGATGCGAGCAACTCGCGCGTTCCATCCGGGCGGAACCGGGCGACCGAGCTTGTTGCATGCTCGCAGACGAGGAGATTGAGCTCCGCGTCATAGGTCATGCCATTGCCCTTGTTGGACGGGCGCAGATATTCGCTTACACCGGCCTGGCGGGTCCACTTGCGCCGGACATCTCCGGGCATATCGGAGAACAGGAGATACTGTTCGCCCGGATGCCAGATGGGGCCTTCGGTAAACACAAATCCGGTCCCGATCCGCTCCACGGCGGCATGCTGGTCCATCAGCTCCAGAAACTTCTGGTCAACAAAAGTATGGCCCACAGGTCCCTCCCTGTTCTTCTTTTGGCGGGAAGCAGGTGCTTGCCCAGATCAGTCGCGTTACATCGGGAACCACTGCCGTTCCGGAACGGTTTCTGTCATCGGACCCGGAACAGTCATGGACAGCCGCCCGACAACCTGCTGGTTCTGGATTTTCGCGGGCCGGTCATGGACCGGCAGCAGGAAGGTGTAGTTGTTGAGCAGTTTCTTGATCGCGCCCTTCTCCTCACGCTTGGAGCCGGCATGATTGCCCGTCACGCGAGGTTCCATCCAGTTGTTGGTATAGACGTGATTGACGATCTGGTCGTTGAAATCGTAGATGACGTCGCCGCAGATACAGGCAAGCCCTTCCGCCGTTTCGACAATGACATTCATTGAGCCTTCTGTGTGGGCGCCTGCGGCCTCGCACCAGACGCCCGGAATGATTTCCTCCGCTCCGGTAATTTCGAGATCCAGGAAGCGCATGGCTTCCGGCTCGTAGATCCGCTCGACCAGATGCATGATGTCCGGTTTCGGGTATTGCGGATACATGATGCCGGATACCGAGAACTCCATCTCCTTGCGGTTCAGGACGACCGTCGTGTTCATCGGGAACTTGTCGTCCTTGCCGGCATGATCAATGTGAAGATGCGTGTGCAGGATGTAGCGGATATCGCCCAGTTTCAGGCCGTGTTTGGCAAGCTGGTTTTCGATCATGTTGTCATGAAATTGCAGCCCCCGCATGCCGAGGCTTTCCATGATCGCATTGTCGCGATAGCCCGTGTCGACCAGAACCGGATAAGTGCCACCGAGGATCAGGAAACCGTAAACCGGCACCCTGCGGATCCGGCCGCATTCGTGGCCGAGCACGAGAAACGATGTCTCGAGCTCGATATCTCCGTAATCCAGAACGTGGATGGTAAGGGCCATTTTATTTCTCCCATAGATGAAAGGCAGGCGGCTACAACCGGTAGATCCGTGCAGCCGTGTCGTGAAAAATCGCTTGTCTTTTGCTCTTCGGCAGGCCCTTCGCCCCTTCCTGGAAGGCAGCGAAGAGGTCCGCGTAACTGGTCCAGAGTTTTTCGATCGGAAAATTCGAGCCAAACATGCAGCGTTCAGCGCCGAAGAGCTGCAGGCTCTGCTTGATCATGAACGCAATGAAATCCGGGTCGTTGCGATGGATGAACGTTCCGAAGGCCGACAGCTTGGTTGCGACATTCGGACATTCGGCCAGACGTTTCATGCCCTTGCGCCAGATCTTGACGCCTTCCGGGCTGGTGTCTTCCAGCATGCCCGCATGCATCAGGACGAATTGAACGTCCGGGCAGCTTTCGGCCAGTCCGGCGGCATCTTCCATTTGCGACGCGAACACCTGCAGGTCGAACGACCAGCCGTATTCTGCCAGACGGGCAATGTTCTGCCGGACGGTCGGGTCCGCCGGCAGACCCGGGTGCGGCGCGAAGCGGTAAAGCGGGTTTTCATGCCAGTGCAGCTGCTGCCGGATGCCGCGCATCAGGGGATATTTCTGCAGCCGGTCGAGCTGCGGCCGGACGTCTTCCACCGTGAAATCGGCAAAGCCGACGATGCCGTGCGGCCAGCCGCTCTCATCCGCCACTGACTGAACCCAGGCAACCTCGTCCTCGAACCAGTTCGGCGCCCAGTTTGCCTGGACGTAGACCGATTTTTCGATGCCGGTGCCCTCAAGGTCCTTCAGGAATTCTTCAATAAGATAATCGCGCTTGATCGCCGCATAGGGGCCGAAGATGCGCGGTTGTTCAGGTCCCAGGAGCCAGGGCAGATCCTTTTGCAGCCAGATGTGATGATGGGCGTCGATCATGCCGGCCTCGCAAGGTTCAGGACGTGGTTACACAGGGCCTCGACCCGGTCGCCGGGAACAAGCGTGTCGAGATAGGGCAAACAGGCGGAAAGCGCTTCTGTGCGCGGCTCATAAAGAGGATCGGCAGCGAGCGGGGACAGCCAGTCGAGACGCCAGGAGACGCGCGACAGCTTCCTGACCGCGTCAATCAATGCTTCCGGCGAGCCACGTTCCAGTCCGTCGGAGAGAAAAAGCGTTGCCGCACCGCGCGCATAGGCAGAAAAGCGCGGCACAGCGAGGAAAGCTGCCAGCGCCTCGCCAATGCGCGTCCCCCCGTCAAAGTCGGCAACCGACGCTCCTACCGCATCGAGCGCCTGTTCGGTGTTCCTGATTTTCATCGGAACGGTGATGCGCGTCAGTCGGGTTCCGAGACTGAACACTTCGACGCTGTCGGCGGACTGAACCAGCGTGTGAGCAAATCGAAGCGAGGCTTCGCTCTGCTCCTTCATCGACCCGGAGACGTCGATCAGCAGCAGAATTCGGCGCTGTTTGGTTTTTCGTTGTGTCCGCGGCAGATCGAACACTTCGCCATCGCGTCTGAGGGCCTGGCGCAATGCCCGGCGCAGGTCGATTCGACTGCCCCGATTGTCGAACGACCGCCGGTAAGATTGACGGCGCGGCAGAACCTTCGGCGCATGCCGCGCCAGCAGCCTCAGGGCATCCGCGTCATCTGCCGCTGCAAACTGGCGGCGCCCAAGCAGCTCCGCAGAGGTTGCGAGCTCACCGGGTTCTTCGTCACCCTCTTCCTGATCGATGTCGATCCTGTCTGAAGACGGCTCATAGGCTTCGACACCGTCGTCTCCGTCTTCGTCCTCGATCGGTGCCGCAAGGCTTTGCCCTAGGAAGTACGCCTGAAACAAGGCATCGAATTCGGCATGCCGCTCCCTCGGAATGGCCAGAGTTGCCAGGGCGGCGCGCCGTATATCAATCACATCGCGCGGTCCCAGAAGGCCGATCGCCTCCAGAAAGGCTATGGTCTGATCCGTCGACACGGCAAATCCATGTGCTCGAAGGATCGCGGGAAATTCGACGAAGGGTCTGCTGGCGCGCGGAAGGGTCATGCGGCCTCCTGCGGCATGAAACTGTCGATCCGTCCTTCGAGGAAGGTCAGATCGTCGTGATCCTTGAGCGCAACACCGATCGCCCTTCTGAAGGCTTCCGGCCAGGTGGCTCCCTGACCATGCAGCAATGTCGCTGCTTCCGCCCATTCTACCGCCTCGGCAACACCCGGCGGTTTGGCGAGCGGTTCGGTCCTCAGTTTCGCGACCGCACTGGCCACGGCATGTGCTGTTGCCTCTGCAACCGAACTCGCCCGTGCCATGACGATCCTGGCCTCCAGATGAATGTCCGGGTAGTCGATCCAGTGATAGACACAGCGGCGGCGCAAGGCTTCATGAAGGTCGCGCGTCCTGTTGGATGTCAGGACGACAACGGGCGGGCGGGCGGCCCGCACGGTACCGGTTTCCGGGATGGAGATGGCAAAATCGGATAGAAACTCCAGCAGGAAAGCCTCGAATTCCTGGTCCGAGCGGTCGATCTCATCGATCAGAAGCACGCAGTCATCGGGAGACCGCAACGCCTCCAGCATGGGGCGCTGGAGGAGGAACTGGTCCTCGTAGATATTGACGTAGTCATCCCCGGCCTGGCGGATTGCCAACATCTGGCGGGTGTAGTTCCACTCATAAAGGGCTGAGGCAGCATCGATGCCTTCAAAGCACTGCAGGCGCACGACGCGCCGCCCGAGCACAGACGAGATTGCTTTCGCTGCCTCCGTCTTGCCGACGCCGGGCGCGCCTTCGAGAAGCAGGGGTTTGCCAAGCGCAAGAGCCAGATACGCCGCCGTCGACAGATCGTCACCGGCAATATACTGCGCGGCGTTGAGCGCATCGCGCAGCCTGTCCGGGCTGTCTATTCCAACGATGGACGGCTTGACGGGCATGGGTTAGCGGCTCCCCTGCGGCCGCGCGCCGCCATTGGCAAGAATGCCGCGCAGAACCTTTTCCGGCGTAATGGGAAGCGTGTCGCAGCGCACGCCGACCGCATTGTAGACCGCGTTGGCGATTGCTGGCAGAACGGGATTGGCACACATCTCACCCGGCCCCTTGCCGCCGAAGGGTGCGTCCTCCGCCGGCCGTTCAAGCACGGCAATGTTGTGGTTCACGACCTCGCCTGGGCCCGGCATCAAATAGGAATTGAAGTCCTCCGGACCGTGGCTTCTGTCCGGATAGTAGGGCTCGGTGGTCTCGTAAAGCGCGTGCGAAACACCCATCCAGGCCCCGCCGATCAGCTGCTGCTCAACCAGGCGCGGGTTCAGCGCCCTCCCGACTTCATAAGCCGAATTGATTTCGGTGACGGAGACTTCGCCCGTCTCATCGTCCACCTCCAGATCGACGACAAGGGCGGCGTGCGCGAAGCAGGAAACCGGCGTCATCTCGCCGGTATCGGGATCAACGTCTGAGGGCGGGATCAGAAAGATCCCGCGCCCGGAGAGCGTCCGGCCCTGCTTGAACTGGGCTGCAATGGCCGTGTCGGCAACGGTGATGGTCCGCCCCGGCGCTCCTTTAACCTGGATGTTGCCCTGCCCGTCCGTTTCAAGATCGCTCGCATTGACTTCCAGCTCTTCTGCCGCCGCCTCCAACAGAGCCTTTCGGGCCTCTGTTGCCGCGCGGATGACCGCATTGCCAACCCTGTGCGTCCCGCGCGAGGCGAACGAGCCCATGCAGTGTGGTCCGGTGTCGCTGTCCGCCGTGTCGACATAGACATCCGAGACCGGAACACCGAGCGTTTCCGCAGCGATCTGACGCGTGACCGATTTCATGCCCTGCCCCAGATCGATGGAGGACAGGGACACCATGAACTTGCCGTCCGGTGTCGAATGAACCAGCGCCTGGCTTGGGTCGCCGCCGAGATTCATGCCGATCGGATAGTTGATGCAGGCAAATCCGCGCCCCTTGTGAATGGCCATGATCAGCGCCTCCTCGAACCGGACAGAAACCGCGAGACACCGGGTCGTTTGACACCTCTGGAAAACGGCTGCTCGGGCTTGTAAGGCGCAGCTTCAGCTGGCGCCTGAGGAGCTTGCGCGGCAGGAGCCTGTGGCGCGGCTGGTGGTGATGCAGGCGGTGGTGGAACAGGAGGCTGTGACCACACGGGCACCGACGGACTGCTCTGCGGAGCCGGCGTGGCCGGTGGCACTGGCGGTCTCGCCGGTTGGCTGGGTTTTTGCGGCGATGCCGCCGGGGCATGACGGAACCCCATGCGCACCGGATCTCCAACCATATCCTCGTCCTGCGGCGCAGCGGCAACAATCGGCACGCCCTGCGTCCCGGCAGCAACGCGGCCCTTTGACGGCGCCCCCTGCCCCGGCTCGGTCGGGATCGAACTTGTCCGGCGCTCTCCGATCCGGCCAACGCTGTCCGTGAGGCTCTCCGGAATATTTGCCCTGTCGCCGCCACCGCCAGAAAGGCTGGACTGGCGCGCGGCATCGGCGCTGATCGGCCACCCGGCTTTCTGGCTGGCAACCTGACAGCATTCAATAAGGGCCGCGTTCTTGGCGAGCCTGCGATGCGGTTTCATGTCCCCATCGCGATAGGCATTCAGGATCCTGAGTTCTATCGGGTTCATGCCGACAGCCTCGGCAACCTTGTCCATATGGCACTCAATGGCGAAGTCGACGCCGGTAATGCCGAAGCCGCGCATGGCCGTTGCCGGCGTCCGGTTGGTGAAGACGCAAAAGACATTTGAGGCGACATTCGGGATCGAATAGGGACCCGGGATATGGCCGGTACACTTGATGATGGCGTATGAGGACAGCCGCGTATAAGCGCCGGCATCGAAGAAACCGGTAAAGGCGCGCGCCAGGATCCTTCCATCACTGGCAATGCCGTCCTTGATCCGCCAGCGCTCCGCACCGCGCGGTGCGCCCACCTGCATTTCCTCCGCGCGGTCCCACATGAACTTGACGGGCCGCCCGGTCAGGACGGCTCCCAGAACCGAGAGCGGTTCCACGATGCTGTCGACCTTGCCGCCGAAGCCGCCGCCCACCGTACCGCCGACGAAATGCAGTCTCGACGATGCCATATTCAGGAGCTTCGCCGTGGTGCCGAGGGAGAAGAAAAGCGCCTGGGTCGAGGTGTAGCAAACGAAGCGGTCGTTGGTTTCCGGTGCTGCAATTGCACCGCAGGTCTCAATCGGAGCCTGTTCGATGGGCGACATCTGGTATTCGCCCTCAACAATGTGATCTGCTTCGGAGAACCCTTTTTCGATATCCCCGAAGCGCAGTTTCTGGTGATCGTAGCGATCGTGATAGTCGAAGGTGTTGTTGGGATAGACCTCATTGACGACAGGCGCGTCCGGTACCAGCGCCTCTTCCGGATCGAGCACATGCGGCAGGACCTCGTAGTCGACCCTTATGGCCGCACAGGCAGTCCGTGCCTGACCTTCCGTCTCGGCGATCACCGCGGCGACTGGTTCGCCGACATAGGCAACCTTGGTGTCCTGGATGAGTTTTTCCTCATCCTTGCCGAAATTGATCAGCGACAGCAGCGTGTTCAGGTTGTTCGGAACATCGCGTGCCGTCACGACACGAACGACACCGGGCATGCGTTCGGCCTGAGAGGTGTCAATGGACCGGATGCGGGCATGGTGATGCGGCGAACGCACACACCGCATATGCAGCAAACCGTCGAAGAGGTGATCGTCATAGTAGGGCGAGCGGCCCGTGACGTGTCCCAGAATATCCTGGCGGCGCGTCGGTTTACCGATTTCCTGCAGGTTGTCGTCCCGCTCATCGGCAAAGAGATCTTTTCTGAATTCAACCGAAGACATCAGCTGGCCCTCCTGACGGGCTGACCGCTGGCTGCCATGATGGCGTCGATGATCGGCTCATAGCCTGTGCACCTGCAGATGTTGCCTGAGATTGCCTCGACAACTTCCTCCCGGCTCGGCCTGGGCGTTCGGTCCAGCAGTGCCTTGGCCGCCATCAGCATGCCTGGCGTGCAGTACCCGCACTGGGCGGCGAAATTTTCCATAAACGCTTCCTGAAGCGCATGAAGATCGGGGCCGTTCGCGAGACCGTTCGTGGTCTCGACACTTTGGCCTTCCACGGTTTCAGCCAGCGTCAGGCAGCTCAGGCGCGGCTCTCCGTCGATAAGAACGGTGCAGCTGCCGCAGGTTCCCTGACCGCAGCCATATTTGGGTGACAGATCCCCCACGCCTCGGCGCAGCAGATCAAGGAGGTTCTGGCCTTCGTCGGTGAACACCGCAACGGGAGACCCATTCAGCTGAAACTGGACCGGACGTTTCGTCATTATCTGCCTCCCTCACCCAAAAGCAGGCGTTTCAGATGAACCGGCGCGACCTGAGTCCGGTACCAGCCGGACGCAAGTGGATCATCCGGTGGATTGAGCCCCTGCGCTGCAGCTGCTATTGCGCCGCTGATGCTGTTCGCATCGAGTCTCACCCCTTCGAGAGCAGCTTCAACGGCCTTGATCCTGACGGGTGTCGGCGCCATTGCGCCGTAGGCAACGCGTGCCCCGGCGATCCGCCCGGCGCGGCGCGGAAGCCATGCCGCCAGGCTCATCAGAGACACGCCCTTCGGCTTGACCCGGCTGACTTTCCGGAAGCGGAAGTCGTCCCCAGCCGGCCTTGCGATGGAGACCGATTCGACCAGGCGCCTTTCACTGCCGCGCGCGGCGAGCAGGGTCTCCAGATCAAGATCACTGCCATCCGACATGCGCAGCCGCGCATCAAGCGCAAGCAAAGCAACAGCAAAGTCGCCATAGGGGTGAGGCGCGAAGATATTACCGCCGACGGTCGCCATGTTGCGGACCGCGGGACCGCCCACCTGACGGGCAACGGTATGAAGCGCAGCACAATCCGAGGATCTAAGAACGTCACCCATCGTCGCAGCCGCACCCAGGACGATACGGTCACCTTTGGACCGGATACTCCGCAGGCTATCCTGGCTGCGCAGGCGCACGATTTCAGAAATCTGCTGGTCACCATAGTTCACGCCGCGCATCACGAGGGTTCCTCCCCCGAGATAGACAGCTTCGCGCCCGACGCCTGCTGCGGCCTCCTGAAGCGTATCGACTGTCGTTACCGTAACCATTCGCTACGCCTCCACACCCATATGTTCTGCAATTGCCTTGAAACCGGCGACGTAGATGTCATCGCCAACCAGCGAGGCCAGTTCCTTGTCCCGCCCGGCGGGCGTATCGAACCGGCTCTCCCATTCCCACACGGTCCAGTCCCCGTCGGTTACCGGGAAGAGCCGGACATGTGCGACGTAATTGAAGAGCGGAACCGGCGTATCGAGCAGGCAATAGGAAAAAGCCTGTTCCAGATCGGAGAGTGTCAGCAGTTGCTCGCGCAGTTCCGAGCCATCCTGCAGCCGGAACCGGCGGACCGCGCCGACCCTGTCCGAGCTCTCACCCCGTTCCATCTGGCTTGTTGTGACAGCGGGGTGCCAGCGGTCGTGGCCGTTGAAGTCGCGCAGGATCTCCCACACGGCGTCAACCGGTGCCTTCAAAACTGTACTGCGGACAACCTTGACCACGACCTTGCCGCCTTCGCCTACTTGAACTTCATGTCGTTGGGATCGAACGTGGTGACCTGTGCGTACATCAGTCCGTCGCGCGTCACATATGCATCCGCGCCCTTGTAGGGCTCAGCAAGAAAATCTGCTTCCACGCGCCAGGACACGTTCACCGTGTCGCCGATTGTCTTCACTTTTTCTGCAATGAAAGTCGCGCCCTTGAAGCCGCCTTCTTCACGCGGTTTACAGAAACCCGCAAAGACGTCGCCGATGTTCCTGCGGCCTTCGATCCATACACCGTTCGGCAGGATGAAGAGCACTTCTTCGGGATACTGGGCCATCAGCCGGTTCCAGTCGCAGGCATTGAGCGCGTCGATATGTTCGAAGGTCACACGCTCGGCGTTAGGCTGCATCACGAGCGGTGGCAGATCCTGTGCCGAAGCCGCGGTTGTGCAAAGGGCGAACCCCAGTGCGCCCAAGATAGTCCGGTATGTCATTGTCCTTCCTCCTCTTTTGACAACGAAACCTTGCGTTCAGCCCCCAAAGTGCCTCTTCAGCGCGTCGAAACCTCCCTGAAAAACATTGCTGCCAATCCCGGTGACCAGGTCGTCCTCGTTTTCTGCGCTGCATTCAAATTCCGCGGACCACTCAATGAAGGTACGATCGCCTTCCGTGACGGGTGTCAGCCGGAGTGTCGCTATGTAGTCGCTGAGCGGCATCGGCCCCTCGAGCATTGAGTAGCTGTAGAAAAGGTCGTAGTCGGACAGCCCAAGCAGCTGCTCGCGGATATTGTCCCCGTTCTGCAGATTGAAGTTGCGGATGCAGCCGATCTTGTCTGCGGGCAGAGCGTCTTCAATCCGGCTCTCGCGAATCCGCGGATGCCATTTCGGCAGGCCGTTGAAGTCGCGGATCCGCTCCCAGACCTTTGCGGCCGGCGCATTGATCACGGAAGAGGTATAAACGCGGGCCATTATTTGCTCTCCTTCGAAGAGCCGGACCCCTTGGGCTTGTCATCCGCTTTCAGCCGCTTCATTTCATTGGCCGCGCGCGTCATGTCGTTGGCCGTACGCATCACGTCAGACTTGGCCAGGTTCGAGCCGTCGATGCCGATATCGCTCAATAGGCTGTCGACCATCGGCGCCTGGACGCGGTAACGCAGGGCCGAGTTGATGACCTCGTCCGTCGGGCTGCCGCCTCCGCCGCCACCGCCACCGGTGGCCGCTCCGTTGCCGTCCGCCCATCCGAGACCGGCCGCACCGTTGCCGCCGAGCTGCATGATCTTGATATCGTTGATCTTCTCCAATGGCTTGACCGACGCGGCGACAATGCCTTCGACGTGCTCGAGCATCTTGCGCTTGAAGAGGGAATGACGGGCGCTGTCCGTAAGCACGTTTTCCGCCTCGTTGATGAGCTTCTGAGCTTCGGCTTCCACTGCCTTGCGAATGCGCTCGGCTTCCGCCGCGATGCGTTTTTCCTCCGCATCCTTTTCGGCCAGAACCACGTCGACAGACTTGCGGCGCGTGGCAACTTCGGTTTCCTGAGCCGTCTTGACCTTTTCCGCCGCTTCGGTAGCGCGCGCCCGTGCAGCCTCGGCCTCTACGGCAGCTGCGCTTTCATCAAGCGACTTCTTGTAGAGCTCGATTGCCTTGTCCATCTGGGCGCTTTCGACAGATTTCTCGCGTTCGATCTCCAGACGTCTGCGCTCCGTCTGATGACCGATGCGGGCATCGTCGAGGCCACGTTCTGACGCAATCTGCGCGCGTTCGATCTCTTCCTGGCTGACGATTTCGGCTTCGCGCAATGCCTGGACGCGGGCGATCTCGAGCTGCTCGAGCACCTTTCTGCGCTCCAGCTTCTTGGCGTCGATTTCCTGCTCGGCGAGGATCTTTTCCGCGTCGATGGATTTCGCCTTGGCAACCCTTGCCGCCTCGACGGCCTGATCTGCCGCCACCTGGGCTTCGTCGATCGCCTGGTTGCGGGCAATTTCCAGGGCGCGGATCTTTTCGTCCCGCGCGATCTTTTCCGCCGTCGTTTCCTGTTCCCGCGCAATCCGGACCTGTTCGACAGTACGTCGGGACGACACTTCCGCCGTTTCGATCGCTTCGGTCTTTTCGATCTCGCGCGTGCGGATTTCCGCGTCCTTTGCGATCTCGGCCGTACGGACCTTGTTCTCCTGCGCGATACGTGCAGCTTCCACCAGTTCCTGAGCGGAGATATTGGCGACATCGACCGCGCGGTTGCGGGCGATTTCGCGCTCTCTCAGATCCTGCTCGTATGCGATACGCTCTGCCGCGACTTTCTTTTCCTTGGCAATGCGTGCCGCTTCCGTTGCCTCGATCTTGGCAATTTCCGCCGCCTCGATGGCCTTTGCACGGGCGACGTCGCGTTCGCGTGTCGTTTCTTCGCTCTCGATCCGCTGCAGCGTGATCTTGGCTTCCTGCGCGATCCTTGCCGCATCGACGGCTTCGCGCGCGGCAATCTCGGCTTCCTCGACGGCCTTGTTACGCGCGATCTCGAGCCCGCGGGTCTCCTGTTCGAAAGAAATGCGTTCGGCCGCAATCACCTTCTCCTGGGCAATCCGCTTGGCTTCCGTTGCTTCCTTGGCGGCGATATTGGCCGCATCCAGGGCTGCCTGGCGGGCAACATCGCGCTCGTCGGTCGCTTCCTGCGCTGCAATGCGCTCGAAGGAGAGTTGCTTGTCCTGGGCGATCCGTGCCTTCTCAACGGCTTCACGTGCGGCGATCTCTGCTTCATCGATCGCCTTGTTGGAGGAAATTTCAAGGTTCCGGATACGCTCTTCCTGGGCAATCCGGGTCTTGTTGGTTTCCTCGCGCGCGGCGATCTGGGCGATATCGATCTCGCGCTGGCGTTCAATCTCCAGTGCGCGGGTCGCCTGTTCGGAGGCAATGCGCTCGGTGGAGAGGGCCTTTTCGCGCGCGATACGTGCCGCTTCTGTCGCCTTCTGGCTGGCGATCTCCGCCTCTTCCAGAATTTTCTGACGCTCGATTTCAAGGCGGCGGGTTTCGCGGTCGGCCTCAATACGCGAAGCGTTGACCGTCTGCTCCTGTGCGACCCGCAGTTTTTCAGCCGCCTCGCGCGAGGCGATCTCGGCCTGCTCTACCGCGAGATTGCGGGCGATTTCCCGCTCGCGGGTCGAGCGTTCGAACGTAATCCGCGCTTCCGTGACGGCTTCTTCCTGCGCGATCTTCGCCTTTTCGATCAGCTCACGCGCGGCGATATCCGTCTCCTCGATCGTCTTCCTGCGTTCGATTTCGAGAGCTTCCGTTTCGCGATCCTTGGCAATGCGCGCCTCGGTCAGCGTCCGTTCCTGAGCAATCCTCGCCTTTTCCACCGCTTCCTTGGCGGCAATGTCGGCGGCTTCCGTCATCTGCTGCGTCTTGATGCGCTCTTCGGTGAGGTTCTTTTCCTGGCCGATGCGCGCTTTTTCGACGGCCTCACGCGTTACGATTTCCGCTTCGTCGATGACCCGCTGCCGGTCTATTTCCTTCTGGCGGACTTCCTTTTCCGAAGCGATCCGCGCCTCGGAAATCAGCCGTTCGTTTTCAATCCGTGCCGTTTCGATTGCTTCGCGGCTCAAAAGCGATGCCTGTTCGGCTTCTTTCTCCCGCTCCGCACGCTCCCGGACGAGATCCGTGTGCTGCTGCGCGCGGCGGAATTCAATCTCACGTTCCTGCTCCAGGCGCGCATTTTCGCTTTCACGTTCAATGTCGAGCACCTGCTTTTCCGCTTCCAGATTGCGCGAACGGATGCGGATCATGGAATCCTGCTCGATGTCGTTACGCAGTTTCCGGCGATCTTCGATTTCACGGATAACGGTTGTCAGGCCTTCGGCGTCAAACCGGTTGGAGGGATTGAAATACTCGATACCGGTCTGGTCGATGTCGGTGATGGCAACGCTTTCCAGCTCCAGCCCGTTCTTGTCGAGCCCGACCTGAGCCGCTTCCAACACCCGGTCGACATAGACATGCCGGCTTTCGTGAAGCTCCTCCATCGTCATTTCGGAGGCGACGGTTCTCAGCGCCGAGACGAATTTACCCGACAGCAAAGAATGGATGCGCTCCGGTTCCAGCGTGCGCCGCCCAAGCGTTGACGCCGCCAGGCTGACCGCAGTTTTCGTCTGACCGACGCGGACGTAAAACTCCGCATCCACGTCGACGCGTAATCGGTCTTTCGTGATGAGCGCGTCTTCCTTTTCGCGTGTCAGCCCCATCTGTAGCGAATTCATGTTGACCGGCGTGATGTCGTGGATGATCGGCCACACAAAGGCGCCGCCGTCGATCACGACCTTCTCGCCCAGGAACCCCGTTCGCACGAAGGCAACTTCCTTGGTCGAGCGCCGGTAAAGCCAGTGCATCACCCAGTAGAGAATAAAAACAACAATGACCGCGAGAATGAGCCAAAGCACCAATTGCCCGATGAGCTGACCAGCCATGATCGATCCTCCCACCCCGGCTCAAGAGCCGCGGATTTCCTTGAATTTTTTGGTTTGTTCGACGAGCGCGATTTCTGTCGGCAAACGCTCCATTGACGATGCGCCGTAGAAGCCGTGGCAGTTGCGCGTATTCTTCAAGACGAATTCTGCGTCCTCGGGCATGGCGACCGGGCCGCCATGGACCAGAACGACGGCGTCCGGATTGACCGCCAGTGCTGCAGCGGACCATTCATCGACAATTGCCGGACAGTCTGAGAGCTTGAGCGAGGTTTCAGCGCCAATGCTCCCGCCCGTCGTCAGGCCAAGGTGGCAGACGATGATGTCCGCACCGGCCTTTGCCATCGCCGTCGCATCCTCAGTGGAAAAGACGTATGGCGTCGTGAGCATGTCCTTCTCGTGCGCCATCGCAATCATGTCCACTTCGAGCTGATAGGACATGCCGGTTTCCTCCAGGTTAGCCCTGAAGTTGCCGTCGATCAGGCCGACGGTCGGAAAGTTCTGAACGCCTGAAAATCCAGCGGACTTCACTTCATCAAGGAACTTGTCCATCAACCGAAACGGATCCGATGCGCACACGCCTGCCAGAACCGGCGTGTTCTTCACGACCGGCAGGACCTCGCCGGCCATTTCCATCACCACGGAGTTGGCATCACCGTAAGGCATCAAACCGGCGAGGCTGCCTCGGCCCGCCATCCGGTATCGTCCGGAGTTGTAGATGACGATCAGGTCAATCCCGCCAGCTTCCTCGCCCTTTGCCGAGAGCCCCGTGCCGGCACCGCCACCAATGATCGGCTCGCCGCGTGCGATCATCGCCCGGTACTTTTCGACAAGCTGTTTGCGTTCAAACATGGTCAGTCTCCTGCTGCACGGCTGCGCCGGCTGGAATGGAAGCCGCGGAAGGTTTCGACGATCAGGTCGGCAAATTCCGGGTCGTTGATGTTGTGGGGTACCCTGATCAGCCTGCGTTCGCTGGTCTGACGGACGGTGTCTTCGAGAGATCGGAAAAGGGCCTCGTCGGCGGCCGGGTCGTGGAAGGCCATGCCAGGTGCATCCAGCAGAGAAACTCCGCCTTCCGGCAGGAAGAACCGCACGGGACCTGTCATCTCGTTGAGCCGCGATCCGATAAAGCGGCCCATTTCGATATTCTCATCGACGGTCGTGCGCATCAGCGTGATCTGCGGATTGTGCTCGTAGAAAAGCCGGCTGCGATATTTTTCAGGCACTGTTTCGGGCGCATTGAAATTGACCATGTCGAGCGCGCCGCATGCTCCGATATAGGGAAGGCCTGCCCGGATCGATGCGCCGAACCTGTCTTCGTTCGCAGCGAAAACACCACCGGCGACCATGTCGCAGATTTCCGTTGTCGTGAGATCGATAACGGCTGACAGCATGCCGCTGTCCATAAGCTTCTCCATGGAACGCCCGCCGACGCCGGTGGCGTGGAAAACCAGGCAGTCGAAATCACTCTCGAGCGCAGCCGTCACTTGCTGAACGCATGGGGTGGTCACGCCGAACATGGTCAAGCCGATTGCAGGCTTGGCGTTCTGGACCGGCTTGCGCTTCTTGCGGGCGCGCACTGCCCCTGCAAGCGCACCGGCCCCGTTGCCGAGGACTTCCCGGGTGATCGAATTCAGTCCCTGCACGTCCGCAACCGAGTGCAGCATTATGATATCGGACGGGCCGACATATTGTTCCACGTTGCCGCTGGCGACCGTAGATACGATCACCTTCGGGATGCCGACCGGAAGCGCCCGCATGGCTGGGCTCACAAGCGCCGTGCCGCCGGAACCGCCCGCGGAAATGACACCCGCTACATCGGTCTGCGCCCGCATCCATCGCTCAAAAGCGAGGGTCATGCCGGCAACCGCGGTACCCCGGTCGCCGGTGAAGACACCATTGGCGCCACGTGGGTGAAAGGCAGCGACCGCGTGTGGCGGGACTTCCGCGCCGGACGGTTTCCCGCTAGTCGACAAGTCCACAAGGCGAACCGTCAGGTCCTCGGCTTTCAGCACATCGCGAATGTAGCGCAGTTCCTCGCCCTTGGTGTCGAGCGTTCCGGCGACATAGACCATTGCTCCACCGGATGTCCGCTGTGCATAGAGCGGCGTGACATTCTGTTGTGCCGTCGCGGCCACAGACGTGCTTGTCCGGGAGGTGTTTTCAATGACACGGACGGGCACAGGCCGCGACCAGCGTGTCGGCGTTTTCGGGTTGGAGAGGTAGATCCGTTGGACATGCGGTGATGACGGCACGGCCTGATCCGGCTCCTGATCGCGAACCGGAACCGGTGTTTCGTCGTGGGCATGGCGACCGACACCCAGGAGAGCCTGTTGCAGGTCCCGATCGGACGCCAGTTGGGACGACGGCAAGATGCGGTTGATGCGGCCATTGACCATGATCGCGACCTGATCGGCAACCGCGCAAGCAACACCTATATTCTGCTCAATCACCAGAACGTCGATATCGCCTTCTTCGCCAAGGCGAACCAGCATCTCGGCGACCTGATTGACGATCACGGGCGCAAGCCCTTCCGTGGGCTCATCCATGACCAATAGTCTCGGATTGAGCAGCAGGGCCCGGCCGATCGCCAGCATCTGCTGTTCACCGCCCGAGAGCTGTGCGCCGCCGTTGCTGCGCCGCTCCGCCAGTCTGGGGAAGACTGAATAGACCCGCTCCGGTGTCCAGGCACCACCACGCCTTGCAACCAGTTTCAGGTGTTCGTCGACGGTCAGCGATCTCCAAAGACGCCGCCCCTGCGGCACATATCCAATACCGAGACGCGCGATTTCTGCAGGACCGAGCCCCGACAGATTGCGACCGGACAGGCTGATTGAACCGGACGCAACAGGGACGAGACCCATGATTGCCTTGCAAGTCGTCGTCTTGCCCATACCGTTGCGCCCGACAACGGACAGGACGCCATGGTCAAGCGTCAGATTGACGCCTTGGAGTGCGTGCGACTGACCATAGAAAACGTTGAGATCCTTGATCTCCAAGGCGGGGGATGAACGGTCAGCCATGGCCAAGCCCCTCCTCTCCGCCCAGATAGAGCGCCTGTACTTCCTCGTCGTCTTCGATTTCTGCCGGTTTGCCCTCTTTGAAGATCCGGCCGTTATGCATCATCGTGACTGACTCAGCGACGCGCAGGGCGACATCCATGTCGTGTTCGATGATGATGAAACCCATGTGCCCGGGCAATCCGGTCAGAATTTCGATAAGCTCCTGCCGCTCTGTCGGCGAGAGCCCGGCCGCAGGTTCGTCAAAGAGAATGAACCGCGGTGCTCCGGACAGCGCCATGGCGATTTCCAATTGCCTTTGCTGTCCGTACGAGAGTTCCGAAACCTTGGTGTCCCGCGATTCATCCAGATGCACCACATGCACAAGGTTCTCGGCGCTCGCCATCAGCGCATCGTCCCGGCGGGGTCGAATGAACGAGAACCGTCCGCGTGAGACACCGCAGCACGCGAGATAGACGTTGTCGAGAACCGAAAGGCCGGTGAACAGAAGCGAGATCTGGTAAGTCCTGCGCAGTCCGCGCCGAATGCGCTCCTGTGCCGGGAACGCAGCCACTTCCTCACCGAAAAACCGGATCGAGCCCGTTGTCGGCGCGAAGTCTCCCGTGATGCAATTGAACAATGTGGTTTTTCCGGCGCCATTCGACCCCAGCACCGCGCGCCGTTCGCCGGGCTTGACGATCAGGTCGATATCAGAGAGTGCGGTCAATGCGCCAAACAGCTTGCTGACGCCGCGCAACTCCAGCGCATTCGCCGTTCCGGTAACACTCAGCCGGTCAGAGACAGATGTGCTGGGGGCGTCGAGGAGCGTCACAGGCGATCCTCACTTCTGTCCAGAAGGGGATCGCGCTTGCGGTATTCCTGCCAACGATCCCATAGCCCCAGCAAGCCGTCAGGTGAAAAGAAGACGATCGCCAGGAAACCAAGCCCGATCAGCAGCTGAAACCGTTCGCCGCTCAGGCCGACCGACAGCAACACGTCGATGGCAAAAGTTTTCAGGAGCACGTAGATGAACGCGCCGATGAACGGTCCGATCGGGCGGCTCATTCCGCCGATGACCGCAATCACGAGAATATCGATGGCAGGACCGATCCCGGCCGTTCCAGGGGAGATCTGGGCGGATTGCCAGGTCAGCAAAATGCCGCCGGTTCCGGCGATCAGTGCAGCGAAGGCATAGGCCGCGATCCGGTGGGCGTTCACGTTGTAGCCGAGCGCCGCCATCCTGCGGGGATTGTCGCGCACGCCTTGCAACGCAAGACCGAAGGGAGCGCGCGATATGTAGAGCACTGCAAAATACGAAACTGCCGCCCAGAACAGTGTCAGGTAGTAAAACGGAATACTCTGCCGCCAATCAACGCCGAACAGATTTGGTGGCAACACTCCGTTAAATCCGGAAAACCCGTTGAAGACGGCGTAGTTCTGACGCGTGAAGTAGAAGAACGCCGCTGCCACCGCGAGCGTGATCATGATCGTGTAGATACCTTCGGTGCGCACGGCGAGCGAACCGACGATCGTGCCGAACACGATCGCAACCATCAACGCAAGGGGAATGGCGATGTACCAGGGCCAGCCCAGACTGATATCCGTGATCGCACTATCGCCAAAGATCGCGACCATGTAGCCGGCGAGGCCCGCCACTGACATCTGCACGAGGCTTACCATCCCGCCATAACCGCCGAGGAACATCAGGCTGAGCGAGATCATGCCGAGAATGAACGACCAACCGAACACCTGGTAAAGCGTGAACTCGCTTGCGAAGGCCGGCATGATCAACAGGGCTATGCAGACAACCCAATAACCCGCCGGGATCCGCTCGAACCAGTCCCGCTCACGTGCATCGCGCACCTTGTTTGCCGGGGTGCCTTCAACCAACGCCATGGATCACGACCTTCCCATAAGGCCCTGAGGACGGAAGGCTAGCACCAGAACCATGATCAGGAATGTGAGCACGACCGCATAAGTCGGGAAGTAAACCGAGCCGAATTGTTCCGCGAGGCCGATCAGAAGTGCACCAAGGGCGGCGCCAGTGATCGAGCCCATGCCGCCGACAATGACGACGACAAGCGAAGCCAGGAGAAACCTGATGTCTTCTCCCGGGGCGACGGACTGGAACGTGCCTCCAACAACGCCCGCAATCCCGGCAAGACCTGCGCCGAAGGCAAAGACGCCGACAAAGACCAGCTGAATGCGCGCGCCGGTCGCCGACAGCATGTCACGATCATCGACACCGGCCCGGATCATCATGCCGATCTGTGTCCGGTTGAGGATCAGCCACATGGCGACGCCGATGACGACCGAAGCCAAAAAAATCACCACCCTGACCACCGGATACTTCAGGTAAATCAGTTCGCCCGACGAGCGCTTCACGCCCGTCACCAGCAGTGTTTCCATTGGTCCACTCAGCCAGCTGGGTGGGGAGATATTGTAGAAATCTCCGCCGAACCCCCAGAGCATCAGGTCCGCCATGACGATGGAAATACCGATCGTGACGAGCGTTTGCCTGAGATCCTGACCTTCCATCCGGCGGAAGATGAATATCTGCATGAAGATGCCGACGATCGCGACGAGAACAAAGGCAACGGGAAAGGCAAGAAGCCAGTAGCCGGTGGAACTGGCGACGAAATAGCCGATGTATCCGCCGAGCAGATAAAGCGAGCCGTGGGCCAGATTGACGTTGCGCATCAGGCCGAAAATCAAAGTAAAGCCGCTGGCCACAAGGAAATAGAGACCACCGAGTGTGATGCCGTTGAAGACAGCGTTCAGGAACACCTTCTTGCGGCCGATGACATCTACAAGCTCTTTCGGCCATACGGCAAAGATCAGCCAAATGAAGACCGCAACTGCCAGCAGTATGATGATCGTCCAGACCGGATGCTTTGATGCGAAGTCCCTCATGCGAAGCTCCTGCATCCTTCACCGGTTGTCTGACCGACAAAGTCATGTCGCATCTTGCGACGCCCTCCCATAGCGCGTTCGACACTCAAGTCGTTGGCTTTAGGAAAGGCTAAGTGCGAAGCTCCGGATTCGACGTACCCGATAGTCTTCTCTGTTGGCCTATCATCGGCATAATTGAGATCCGCCGGCTACCGGCCGGACCGCTCAAGTGACGTGAGCCACACGGCGGTAATCGCTTGGCGGAATGCCGACGTTCGAAGAGAAGAACCTTGTGAAGCTCGCCTGTGAGGAAAAGCCAAGATCATAGCTGATTTCAGTAACCGACTTGTCAGTCGTCATGAGATCGGAAATGGCCTGTTCCGCACGCAGCGTGTTCAGATACAGATTGGGCGTGATGCCCATTTGCTTCTTGAAAAGCTTGAAGAAATGGGGACGCGACAAGCCGACCTCACGTGCCAGCCACTCGACTTCAACTTCTTCCGTATAGTTTTCCTGCATCAGTCTGAGCGACCGGCGCACCCTGTAGTCGGTGAAGCGATGACGACTGTCGCTCAAAACCGAATTGCGGTCAGCATGCCGCCAGGATTGCTCGAAGCACTGTAACGTTGTGCGGTAGAGATATCCGTCGAACAGATGTTCATTGCCGCCATCCAGAAGCAGCGATGTCAGACGCTTGACCCAATTGGAGACATCAGGCGTCATGGAGATAAAGGATCTTCCGAAATTCAAAGCGAATTCAGCGGATTGGCTGTTTTCTAGAAACCAGATCGGCTTGATGTAGAGGACAAGGCAAAGACATGCTTCTGCCGGATACTTGTCCTTCAGATGGAAGCTGTGCTGCTCCCATGGACTTACGGCCACGGCGGTATTCTTGTCCGCGGCAATCCAGCGCCCCGAAACACTGACCTTTGCTTCCGCTCCGCTCAGGTAGAAGATGAGATGCCCTTCCCGGTGGGCATGCGTGATGATTGGCTTATCCAGCTTATAAAGAGCTGCGCGCCCGAATTCACCGTGGTGAACGGATATCGCTTCGCTCATAGTCCCCTCCTCCCGAGGATTATCGCGGCCGTTTTATTTTTTGTTTCCTGAATTAAACCTCGTAAAATTGCTTATTTGCAAGACAAAGCGCCTCACAAAGAGACTTAGAGTTACGAAATCAGACTGAAATTCATGCTGCATTGCAGTAGTCAGGCGCGCACATATCCCGTTTTTACTGTGCTGAAAAACTCGCGCGCGTAACTGCCCTGTTCCCTTGGCCCGTAACTTGATCCTTTCGTGCCACCAAACGGAACGTGATAGTCCACGCCTGCGGTGGGCAAGTTGACCATGACCATGCCTGCCTTGGAGTTCTTGCGGAAATGTGCCGCGTGTTTGAGGCTGGTCGTGCATATGCCCGAGCACAGTCCGAAGTCGGTTTCGTTGGCAGTCCAAAGAGCTTCTTCGTAGTCTTTCACCCTGATCACAGCAGCAACGGGTCCAAAGACCTCCTCTGTGTTGATCCGCATGTCGTTGGTCGTATCGGTAAAGAGCGCCGGCTGCAGAAAGTAACCCTCCGTCTCTCGGCGCAGCAGCTCGCCACCGCAACGCAGATTACCGCCCTGCGACCGGCCGATATCGATGTATTTCAGATCCGTTTGAAGCTGATCAGCGCTTGCGACAGGACCAACATCTGTTCCTTCTGCAAGGGCGTGCCCGACGCGAAGGGTCTTGCACCTATCAACCAGCCGTTCCACAAAACGGCTGAAAATTCCTTCGGTTACAATCAGGCGCGAGGAGGCCGTGCAGCGCTGCCCGGTCGCGAAGTATGCGCCATCGACGGCAACCTCCACGGCCTGATCGAGATCCGCATCGTCAAGCACCACCAGGGGGTTCTTGCCACCCATTTCGAGCTGAACCTTGCGGAGATGCTTGAGGCATGCCTCTGCGACCCGGTGACCAACGCCCTGTGATCCGGTAAACGTGATGCCGTTGATCTGCGGCGCGTCGAGCATCGTTTGACCGACAACCGACCCTTTTCCGGTCACCAGGTTCAAAACGCCATCGGGAAGCCCGGCCCTTTTGAGAATGTCCGCCAGAACCCACGCGCAACCCGGCACCAGTTCAGCCGGCTTGAATACGACGGCGTTGCCATGGCATAGCGCCGGCGCAATTTTCCAGGACGGGATGGCGATCGGGAAATTCCAGGGTGTAATAATACCGACAACGCCCAGAGGTTCCCGTGTCACCTCAACATCTATTCCGGGGCGCACCGAACGGATCAGGTCGCCCGTCTGGCGGACGCATTCCCCGGCAAAGAAACGGAAAATGTTCGCGGCGCGGTCCGTTTCCAGAATGCCTTCGCGAAGCGTTTTCCCCTCTTCGCGCGACAGCAAAGTGCCGATTTCCTGCTTGCGGGCAGTCAGTTCATCCGCAGTCCTGTTCAGGATCACGAACCGTTCCTGGGGTGTGGTCTCAGCCCATCCGGGGGCTGCCGCAACCGCTGCTTCGATCGCTGCCTGTGTCTCGGGAACACCGGCATGGGCATAAAGGTCGATGACGTCACTTGTGTCGGAAGGGTTCCGGTTTTCCGCAGCGCTTGCGGACGTCACCCATTCCCCATTGATAAGCAAAGGTTTCATCAGGCGACCCGGTTTTCCAGGTGGACAGATTTCATGATCGAAAACAGGCTTGAGCTGCTGAGCGCACGCGGGCTCCGCACGGCCGCGAGATCGGATGCGGCAAGATCTGCGGCAATCCGAAGTTCTTCTTCGCCAATGCCCATCTCCGCAAGGCTTCCCGGGAGCGGTAACGCCTGAAGAAACTCCGTGACACTGCTCGCGGGCGTACCGCCTCCTCCCGGACTGAAGAGGTTTTGCAAGGTCATGAACTTGTCGCGCGCAGCATCCGCGTTGAATTGCAGGACAGCAGGAAGCAACAGGCGGCTCAGGGCGCCCGGATCGAGACGCCGTTTCACGACGGTTTCCAGCGCACACCCGATGGCGTGAATGGTTCCAAGTCCCTTTTGAAGCGCCAGCGCGCCATTCAGACTTGCGGCCATCATTTCCCGGCGCGCGGTTACGCTGTCATTTTCCAGCACAGAATGAAGATTGGCGAGAACCCGGCCCAGCCCATCGAGGGCGATACCGTCCGCCGGCGGGTTATAGCCGGGCGACAGATAGGCTTCGACACACCGGCCAAGAGCATCCGCGCCTGCACTTGCGCTTTCAATGGGGCTCGCCCCCAAGGTCAGCGTAGGGTCGCAGATCGTGACGGTGGGCACAAGTTTCTTGCACATCAGCCGGGTGCGTTCACCGTCCATCAGAACGACAGGCGCGTGCGCACTCACCGCGGATCCGAACCCCTGAATGCCGGGAACCGCGTAAAGATCCGGCAAACTGTCCCCGATTCTGCGGGAACCGCCGGTGGCATAGGAAAAGGTCTCCAGCGGAGCGTCATGCGCAATCGAGATGCGCGAGATTTTCGCCAGATCGATCGCCGTATTGCGGCCAAAGGCAATCAGCAGATCGCGACCGGTCGACTCAAAAGTCTCGGCAACGCGGCGCGCGGCCTGTTCATTGGGTATTTCGGGAATATCACTGATGACTTCAACTGACGTACGGACGGGCAGTCCGGCAAGCAATCGCTCGTAGAGTTCGCTGTTGAGGTGTGTTTCGTCGGTTACGATGAGCGGCCGGATCTTGCGATTGACTTCCACTTCCGACCATAGCGCTTCTTCCAAAACGCCATCGGCAAAGTGCACTCGCGTGACGTATGTGATCAAAGTCATGGCCAGATCTCAAGAAGAAGCTGTGACAGCCTGCGGCCTGGAACGTGAACCGGGCGGCGGCGAGGCCGCCCGGTACTTTGCGGTCAGTAAGACGCCTTGCACTCAGGCGTTTCGCGGCTTGGGAGGCCGATCTTTGCAAACACTTCCGGATCAATGCCCAGCGTTTGCGGAACATTGTCCTTGATCGCGACGAGCTTGGTGACCAGCGTACCGTCTTCCTGCTCTGCAACTTCAGACACGAAATTGGCACCAATCGCCTGGCGGTTGCCATCAAGTGTTATCTTGCCGTTCGGCGCGTCCAGTTCGAGGTTGGAAAGGCATGCGCGGAACTTGGCATGACCGTCGGACAAGTCACCGCCGACTTCGTCTAGACACGTCATCGCCGCCGTGGTGGCGTTGTAATATCCGGTCGCCAGAAGCGACGGACTCGGGAACCGCTGATCCGGCGGGAACGCGTCCTGATAAGCCTTCACATAGGCCTTCCAGTTGGCATCGTCCCAGGTATCTGCCTGCGGACCGGCAGAAGGTGTGCCGATGAGCGCGTTTTTCGCGTCACCCTTGGAATTGAGAACCGTGCCGTCAACCATGATCGAGCCGCCGATCAGGTTGGCATCGCCACCGGCCTGCTGATACTGGTTGAGGAAGTTGACGGCATCACCGCCACCCAGGCCGAGATAGATCGCGTCAACGTCGTCCGGAAGCGATGCAATGATCGAGCCGAAATCCTTGGTGCCGAGAGGAACCCAGAAGCGTTCGGTGATTTCGCCGCCGGCCTGGCAGAATTCAAGCGCGAAGCCGAAGACCTGCGTATAGATGAAGGAATAGTCCTCGCCGATCGTTGCGACGGATTTCCAACCCTTTTCGTTGAACACATAGTCCCCAAGGCCCGCGGACCACTGGGCGCCGTCCGTGTTGAAACGGAAGAAGTTATCGGACGGTGTGACGTAAGTTGTCTCTTGCGCGCCGGAGATCCCGTTCAGGAACGTGACTTGTGGCTGTGTCTTGGAATAATCACGAATGGCGATGCCTTCAGATCCCGAAAGGGGACCGATGACAATATCGACCTTGTCCTGCTCCACCAGCTTGCGCGCACCGCGCACAGCACTGTCCGGAGACGCATCGGTTGACTGAATAATCAGTTCGATATCTCGGCCGCCGGCCTTTTCACCCTTGACGGCCATTGCAGTTTTCAGACCGCGCACGCCATCTTCGCCCAGGACCGTATAGGTGCCCTCAAGCGTTGCCAGTACACCCACTTTCAGGGGCCCGTCCGACGCGAACGCAGCGCCGGTCGACAGGAATGCAGCCGCGGAGACAGCGGCCAGAAGATGCTTTTTCATCCGTTCCTCCCAACGAATCATCAGCCGCTTTTGATTACGCAGGAGGCCGGAAACCTTCAGAAAAACCGGCCAGCACTTGCGTCAACGGCAATGCAGTCAGCATGCGTCAGACAGGGGTTTCGACCTATCTCGGAGAGTACGGGTGATATAACGCACAGTCTGTTTTTGAGGGTGTCCGCGTTTGAACGGGACGCGCAGATTGTTTGGCAAAGGGCCCTATATTAGTCGCCGTGCCGTCAAAGAAACGCGGTCAAGACGCTCGCGGAACCAATTCGTTGACGCGGCTCCACTGCCAAATCAATCCCGACAATAACTTGAAGGTACAGGCATTGGCGGGTATGCAGGACTTCCTTCCCGCAACCCACATTTGACAGGATTTCCAGTGACCTCGCCCAAGCCCAATGTCGACGCTCCGGTGCCCACCCTCAACTTGTCGAAGCTCGGAGGCGGTTCCGTACAAGTCGGTGCGCCAAAGGATCGGTGGACGATGCTGTTCGTGTATCGCGGCAAACACTGCCCGCGCTGCAAGCGGTTTCTAAACAAGCTGGATGCTGCGCTGTCGGATTGGACCGCCGTCATGGACGTGGTGGTCGTATCTACGGATACCGAGGAGAAAGCCAAGGCAGATCAGGCTGAATTCGGTTGGGCCTTTGATTTGTGTTACGGGCTGAGCGAAGATCAGGCGCGTGCGCTTGGGCTCTACGTGTCGGACCCTCTGTCCGAAGCCGAAACCTCGGACCGCTTTGCTGAGCCCGGGGCGTTCGGCATCCGCCCTGACGGCACCTTGATGCTGGTTGATATTTCAAACGGACCTGCGGCGCGGCCCGACCTCGAAGAGTTGCTCGACGGCATGATTTTCAACATCAACAACAACCGCCCGACCCGAGGCACAGCTTAGCGTTTTAAATGGCAGTGGCCTCAAATCATCACACGCCTGACTGAAGCCGGCCAACTCGTGTCCCCGCTTTTCGTTTCATGTACCGAGCAGCCAAGCGCCACGGCACAGCGCCACGATAGCGACTTGTTATTCCGCCGCCTGACTGCCGATATCGGTCAGGCGTGCGTCCTGAATGGCTTTCCCGAGCGCCTCGATGTCCTGTTCGCGCACCGTGCCCGTGCGATAGACAAGCCCGATTTCGCGTGAGGGGATCGGATCCTTGAAGTGTACGATTTCAAGGTCAGGGTTCCGGCTTTCCACCTTCAGCGCCATTTGCGGAAGCAGGGTTTCGCCAAGGCCATTGGACACAAGCTGAATGACAGTCGCCAGACTGGTCGTTCCAAGCGCCGGCAACTGCACGTTCTGGCTGACACCGCAATGCATCAGCGCGTGCTCACGCAAACAATGACCGTCTTCGAGCAGGATCAGCCCTCCCGGATCGACCGCACGAGGATCGAGACCATTCGGCTCGATCTCATCGGTGCCGAACGTCACCATGGGACCGGCGTCAGGCGCCCCGCGCCGGCGTGCGAGAACCAGCGGATCTTCAAAGAGCGGTAGAACGGAAACATTTGGCTGATCGACAGGAAGCGCCAGCAGCAGTGCATCTACAGAGCCGATAGACAATTCGTCCAGCAGCGCCTTCGTGCGCGTTTCCCGAATTTCAAGGTTCAGTTGAGGATATGCCGACTGCAGCCCTGGCAACAGAGCCGGTAGAAGATATGGAGCTATCGTGGGTATCACTCCGAGACGGAAACGTCCCGTCAGTGCTGGCCCGGACATAGATGCGCGCAGTTCTATTTCGTGGGTCTGCTGCAGGACCTTGCGCATGCGTTCGGCGATCTCCTGACCAGCCGGTGTCGCCTCGAAAGTGTCCCCATGTTGGTTGTAGAGCGGCACCTCAGCGCTGCGCTGAAACTCTTCAACCTTTTTCATCATTGCCGGTTCTGAAACGGAAAGATGCCGCGCGGCTTCGGAGACGCTCCCAAGTCTGACAAGAGCTTCGAAATACGTCATGATTTTGAGCGTAATCTGGGCCACATTGTCCTCGTCAATTGAAACTCGACGCCCGTCGTGCCACTCATGGCTTAACTGTTTGTTTACAATATTTGGCGTCGAATTTCATGACAAATGCATGTCGATTTCCGATGAAAGTGCACAAATTGCATCTTTCCAGGTCGGATCGATCGGCCTGACAATTCGCTTCACAGACGGATACCACAGGCTCTCAGCGCCAGTGCCCGCCCAATACCATTCATGATTTTCCGGCAGAACTGCAACGCCTTTGCGTCCCAGCGCACCGGCGATATGAAGTGGAATACCGTCCGGACCGACGACGAGATCCAGGCAGTTAACCACGTTGACAATATCTTCCAGGCCAGCAAGCGCGACACCTGCATCGATCGCCTCCGGCCACATCCGCAGCTGGTGCCGTGCCTCATCGAACTGAAGACTGACAGGAACATAAGGCTTGCCTGCAAAAACCTTCATCAGATGATCGATCTGCAGTCCCGGCGCTGTCCCCTCCCAGAAAACACCAACAAGAGGCCTTTCATCCTGTGGCAACGCCTGTCGCCATTCGTTCTCTCTTGCAGGTTCAGCAGCAAGATAGGGTTTGAAGCACGCCATGTCGTGTGCGTTAAGGCAGGTACGCGCAGCAAGGTCTGCCAGAAGTTCACCACGCCCATTGAGACCAAGCTGCGGGTCTTCGGATACGACGTCAATTCCTGACGACGCCGTGAGCTTCTTCCAGAGCCCGTCGATCAACGACGGACCCGATCTTTTGATCGGACCAACGTTCGCCCAGGCATTGGCAAATCGCATCAAGACAAGTTCGTCCAACAGTGGCGTGCGGCCGGGCAGCGTCACATGAAGGGGCGTTTCCGGGCGTCCGGGTGCAAGTTCGCGGCGTGCTGCCCACGACGCCCAGGCCTCTTCAGATCGCCCGAGCGCATGAAGCGCTTCTTCCCGCAGACTGCGGACCAAGTCGCGCGCGCTCACATCTTCAGGCAGCGTCCCGCACATCTGGTCGATCTGTTTCCAAGCGCCTGCCTTTTTCAGAACTTTCAGGAAACCGACAATCCGGACTGCATCGGCTGGTGACTTTCGCAGCCATGCCGCGCAGACCGACAAGGCCTCGGCAACCTGACCACGGGCAATCAGGATTTCGGCGGCTTGCAACACCACCGGGGCGTAATCCGCATACCGGTTTCTGAAACGCTCTATCAGCTTTTGAGCGTCGGCAAGCGCGCCCGCTTTCTGGTAGGTTCGCGCCAGGATCACGGCGGTATCGGGATCTGTCGGAGCAAGGAGATGTGCCCTTTTCGCAAGTTCGCCAGCTGCTTCATAGTCTCCCGCCAAGGCACGTAACTGGGCGAGGCCTGAAAGCGCCGGGACATGATCAGGGTCGATTGCAAGTGCCTTGTCATAAAGCGCCGTTGCCTCGCTGATCCGCTCGCGGGACAGTTCAAAAGCGGCGCTTGCAACCAGAACATCAGTATTGCCGGGCTTGAGCCTGGACGCCTCGGCAAGCCACTTGGAAGCTTGGCGCATATCGCCAGCCTGTTGATGGATCTGCGCAAGCAGAAGTACGGCCGGAAAGAAATCCGGCTGAAGAGCGTTGGCTTCCAGCAAATGTGTGATCGCGTCGGGCACGCGGCTTTCCAGCAAAGCGAGGCTGGCCATGTTGCTCAGAACGAGCGGGACACCGGGGTTCTTGTCGTAGGCGCCTTGCAGGCAACGCTTTGCATCAGGAAGCCGGCCCGCTTTCATATGCAGCCCAGCCTTGGAAACCAGTGCTCGCATCTCAGAAGGATGGCTTTCCAGCACCTGATCGAGAAGAAACTCGGCGTCTTCAAACCTGCCTTTTTCGATCAGCCGTTCAGCCGCATCGCATTTTTCCGGAGTAGTCAGGTTCATCTTGGTTGCTTCTGAAAAGAGGCCTTGTCAGGACATGATTTGCAATCCGGTCGCAAGTTTGACCGCCGTTTTGGACAGGACTGCGCTCGCATCCGTGATCTCGAGCGCATCTCTTGTCTTCACTTCCGCAAGAGCTCTCGAAACCTCGATATCCGTCATGTTCATGTTGAGATAGGAGACTTCAATATCGATCCGGGTGTAGCCCATGGTTATGGCGCTGACTTCCATACTGATATTGGAAACCGATATGTCGAGCAGCAGACTGATGTCGATGCTGATCGAAAAGGCCAGAGAGATCGTGCCGGCAATCTTGAATTCGAAGGACCCGCCGTAATACTCCTCCGTGGTCCAGCCACCGAAGCGGCTGTGTGTTGTTCCCGTCGTCACATCGATCGCATCGGCGAAGTTCGTCTCCCACAGACCTTCGCTGGAAATCTTGGCATAGTGACTGCTGCCAACCGCGAGTTTCACACCCTCGTCGCTTTCAATATCGACTTTGTTGTCGGATTTCAGCCGGATATCCTTGGTCGCGTTCGGCTGAATGTCCGTATAGCTTCCGGTCGATATCGTGATGCTCTCACCCGTCTGCCGGCTGAGCCCGGTCGTATTGACATCACTCGTCCCGGAAATTGTCGTCGTGCTGTTTCCGTCGACGGCACTGGTGACATTGCCTGCTATATGAATGTCGAGATTGGATTTGTACTCGTGATAGGCATCTTCGTTGGCGGTGAAGAAAAGGCCGCCGGTGGTTTGTATCAGGACACCCCGGGACGCACTGGTCATGTTGGACGGTGACCTGTCGCCTTCTTCCGTTGCGTTGTATTGGCCGATGCGCAGGAAGCTGCTGGTGTCTTTGGTCAAAGACGAAGCATCAGCCGAGGCGCTGCTGGCATCAGGGATCAGGACCGTCGCGTTCAATTGGTCCGCGGTGTCACTTTGTGTGACGACATAATCTGCGTCGTCGACGGTCTCACTGCCTGACATACCAGTTTCCTTTCGGGTTTCAGGGTCCCCTGACTAACTCAGCACCAACACTTTGCATTGGCTCGGCGTCAGGGTTGTTCCTACCGAATTGGTCGAGTTCTGCATGGTGCTATCCAATAGCCGCGTCGCCGGTGCGGTGCTGAAAAACGTCTTGAATGATCCGAGCAGATGGCGGCTGGGGCCGATGATGGTTCCGGAGGCCACTCCGAGCGCCGTGCCTGCCTCGTCACCACTTGTGATCGTGGTGGACGTCAGGAGATTGTGGACGGGCGACGCGGTAATGAAGATGTTCAATACGTTCGGCACCGCGGTGGTTGATGTCGCTATGTTGACAAACGGCGTTGGCACCGGTCCGGCAGGGGTCGTGATGTTGCAGACATCAACGATGCCGAGGCTCATGGCTCCGAGGCTTGTATTGGCGAACAAACGCGTCTCCTTCAGTCAGCCAGCGCGACCGTGCGCGGGTCGTAGATTTCGCGGATCAATCGTTCATCATCGGTCCTGCGGATCGAACCATGTGCTCCTGCCGTGAAGGCGGATGTCACGCTGGCATTATGAAAGTCGGCCATATCGAGCTTGGTTCTCGACAGGTTGGCGCCGTCGAGGTTGCAATTCGAAAAATTCGACAAACTCAAGTCGCCGCCTGAGAAAACGGTTCCGCGGCAGTCCGCCTTGTCAAATTGGGCTTTGGCGCACGAACTCGCAGAAAGATCCGCCATGCGCAGATCGCTGCCGTTGAAGTTGGCCATATCGAGCTTTGCCCCTGTAAAAACAGCCTGTTGCAGGTCTGCGCCGCTGAAAATCGTCATTTCCGCGATTGCCTCGGCGAAGGAGACGCCCGCCAGGCGGCTGCCGGCCAGGATACTGCCGGACAGATCAGCGCGTTCAAAGAGGCAGCCTGTCAGTTCACTCTCGATAAAGCCGCATTTCATGACTGGCGTGTCGGACAGGTCCAGTGCACTCAAATCGCATTTGATGAACATTGCGGACTGAAGAATGACATCTTCAAACTCGGCATTCGACAGGTCGGCTCCGACCAGAACCGTTCCCTCGATGAGCGCATCGGAGAGGACCATGGTTCCGGCCGTGCAATCAATCATCGCGCTGTTCAAAAGCGCCGCGCCGCTCAAGTCCGCGCCATCAAAGCCGACGTTTATGAACTGGCTGGCCATGATGTTTGCGCCGGCCAGACTTGCACCTTCCATGGACGTTTCCACGAATGATGTCTTTTCGAACCAGCATCCACTCATCCCGGCGCGGGCCAAACGCGACTTGAAGAAAACAGCCTGGTCGCTCTTTGTGCCATCGAAGCGCGCGCCTTCCAGTTTGCAATCCGTGAAGACGCAGCGGGAAAGATCGGTTCCGGTCAGATTGGCACTCGAAAAGTCGGTGCGCAGGAACACCCCGCCGGCAAGATCCATTCCGGAGAAGTCGCTACCGGCAAAGTTTGCGTCGATAACCGGAGCCTCATGGCGAATGAAATCGGAGAGGTCATCAAGCGTGATCACGGCCGCGCCTCCAAATTGGTAAAGTGCAGGTTCGAGCGCGTGAGATCGGCGAAAGCGAGAACGGCCTCGGACAAGTCCGTCTGGTGAAAGTTTGCAGCACGCAGGCTGCTCTGCGTCAGATCAGCCGCATGCAGACTGGCTTCGCGCAAATTTGCACCGAAGAGATCCGCACGCCGGATTTTCGAAAAGGCGAAGAGACTGCCGCGCCACGAAGAAAGACGCATATCCGACAGCTCAAGATCGGTGCCGGCCAGGTTAGATTCTTCAACGACAGCGCCGACGAACGCCGTTTCACGCATTACTGCGTCCTGAAACCCGCACTTGAACGCGTGTATGTGCGAGAAATTTGTTCCGCGCATGTCGGTTCCGCCGAACCAGCCGCACTCTTCAAGCTGTGCCTTTTCCACCACAACATTCTTGAAGCTCACATCAGCATAAGAGACTTTCGTCATTGCCGCTCCCGACCAGCGCGAGCGGTCCAGCCCACAGGATAGGAAACCGGTCTTTTCGAGCTTTGCGTCGTCAAATGCGACCGCATTCATGTCCGACTGGGCAAAAGAACAGTTTTTTAGGGTGGATCCGGCAAAACGCGCTTTCGAAAATCTGCACTCGACAAAGGTGCAGTTTTCAAAGGACGCGCCAGAAAAGTCGCATTCTGAAAAGTCTGCCTTGAAGACCGTCATATCCTTGAAGACAGCTTGCTCAAAGATGGCCTGCGAAGCACCGACACCACTCAGGTTTGCTTCCGAAAAATCAGCCCGGGTGCAATCCGTTCCTGAAAGCGCCCCTCCACTGAATACCGCCTTTTTGCAATCCGAACCGCGCATGGACGATCCGGAAAGTTCGCAGCGCTCCAGAAAGCTGCCCGAAAGGTTCACGCCATCCAGGGCAAGGCCCGCAAGCTGCGCGCCGGCAAGATCCCGGCCCGCGAGGGAGCCGCCTTCTTCCAGATACGATCTGACAAATGAACCGAGGAGTTCTGCAGCTTCTGCTCCGACCGGTTCCAGTGGTGCGATTGCTTCAACAGCGGTCCTGCGAACACTTGCAAGTGCATCTTCCAGTTCGTCCTCAGCCGCGTTCAATTGACCCTGCGCGGAGCTGATCGCCGCGCCGGTATCGGGTTCTGCGGACTTTTTGCCTACTATCGCGGCAGAGATGGTATCCAGCGTTGACCCTTCGCCATTGTTTGCAGCCGGAAAGGCACCTGCCAGAAAGTCGTCGAGAGCCGCGTTTGCGGGTTTCGCCGGCTTATCGGAATTGGCAACTGCCGCCCCCTGAGGCTGGTCCACAAGTGCCGGGGCAGACGGGCTCGCAGGGATCGTATTCATCAGGTCTTTTGCGGCGGATAACAATCCAGCGGCCGGCTCTTTCAGAAACCTTGCCTTGGCTTTTTCGAATGCCAGCGCCGGGTCGGGCTGCGAAGGCGCATCCAGTGCCGACTTCGGCGCGTTCTCGAAATCCTGCAAAATCTGATCGAGCGTTTGTTGTGGCAGCAGCTGATCGAAAGACGGCAGGTAGCCCTTTTCCGGACTTGCGCCATGGCCGAGGGCTTCCATTTCGTCGAGACTTGCTGGCGGGACAATCGGGGGCGTTACTCCGATCTGTTTCACCAGACCGTAGATTTCGGCATTCGCCATGTCCGACTTGAGTTCCGCCTCACGGCGCAAGTCTTCCACGTCTGAGATAAGCCGTGCAATATCGACGTCGCCGCGCTCTACATCTTCTTTGCTCGGCAACGAAAGCGGTTTGATTTCAGGCTCATCGATCGCCGGGACGAGCGTTGCCGGGAGGCCCTGTTCTGAAAAGAGGCGTTCAAGACGCCACTGCCGGCTCTCCGTCCATTTCGATTGCCTGGTTTCCGCTGCTTCGCGGCGGCCCTGCTCGCGCCGCTCGATTTCCTCCGGATCTTCTGCGGGAGACAACTGACCATCGGCCAGGAGATACTTGTGTGCCTCGTCAGGATCGGTCCGCAGTCTGAACACTTCCCTGTAATGATCACCAGACCTTGGCTCGTCGCCCATACGCTCGTAGGCAATCATAACATCCGTGATATCACGGCCATCACGGTCGGAGACCGGCATGACCCCGCGATGGACAACGACTCCCTTGAGTTCAGATCCGAAGATCCAAACGGTGTCGATATGCATCGCGATCTCACTGAGACCGGACTGTGAAGACGCATCTTGAACAAATGTTCGGGCCCTCAAGCCCGGCAGGCATGACTTTATGTCCGGATGATGCGCCGACATGCCGACAACGCGTATCGGTTCATCGCCTGTGAAATAGGACTTGGTCTGCTGACTCGCTGCTGCCGCCATGAAAAATTGCGGATTGAAATCAGCCGGCCAGTCCGGCATCCGTTGCTCAACCCAGGCCTTATCATAGGTTCCCGCAAGCGCAATGCGCGCCGGGTCATCCAACGCGATCGGGCCGACAAGGGCAGGAGCCGGGCGATCGGCAATCGAGATGATCTCCGAGCCCGCGACCTCCACATTCGGCAAAGTTAGGCGCGGGATTGCCGCACCCAATTCAAGCGCATGCGCACCCTGCCCCGCAGGGTTTGGCGCGAAGCCCTCTCCGCCGTAAGCGCGCGCCGGCGTCAAAGGGATCTCGGTGAACGGTAGTGGCTCGGAAAATGTCGGACCATCGGGACCCGTTTCCCAGTAACGGTCGCCGAATACGGAGAGATACCTACCCAATTCCCCAACAGAAACAGCCACATGCATGGCACGAACCGGCTCGCGGGACATGGCCCTGCCGGCGACCAGAAACTCGCCATGCGGCTTGGGATACGCAGCATCGAAGACCGCACCTTCCGGCAACTCCTTGGCAACAAGGGGCCACATTGCGGTTTCTGCCAGTATCTCGTCCGGATTGAGAAGATCGAACATTGAGAACGTGGATACAACAAAGAGCCCTGCCCCTTGGTAAGGCATGGTTTTGGTCAGAAGACCAAGACGCTGGGGCTTTATCACGCGCATTCGAGGAATCCTGGAAACAGACGGCCGGTGATCAACGCAAAACTCAAGACCTGCATGGCTTAACCCATGGTGATCCGCTTGCCGTCCATCCGCACGTCTTCCTTCGCAACAACGATCGCCGACCCTGCCTGACTGATGGCAACCGTTTCCGCCTGCGTCTGGATCGACCCTGCTTTCAGCTGGTCAGTCTCCGTGACACTGTCGATACGGTGCTGCGCACGCGTTGAAGTCATGTCATACGTCGCAAGAAGCTTGCCCGCCTGCGTCAGGATCTCCTGCATTGATGTCACGAGTTTCCGCCCGACCATCGCAACCTGATCGCCGCTCATGAGCAGGTTCTTGAACTGAAACGCAATCTCGCCCGCCGATGCATCCAGCCTCTCGTCTGCCTCCAGTTTGAGGCTGCCAGCAGACAAAACAGCCTGCTGCGGCGAGCCATCCGCGCGGGAAAGATCTATCTTCAACGATCCGGCAGCCTCCGCCTCTCTGCGCAATACATCCGTAATGAAAGCGCCCTCGCCGGTGTCCATCAGGACAACGATGTCGCCGACTTCCGGCCCAACGAGACAAGACACAGCTCTGGAAGAGGTGACAGGTTTGCCGCCGGATTGAACCACGAAGGAGGCCCCGTACTGCGACACGATTTTCCCGGTTGTGCGCGTGACAGGCGTTTCCTTGACCAGCGGCGCAATGACGCTCAGGAGATCGGGTTCCACAGCTTGTGGCCCGGCCTCAAAAACCCTGGTGTTTGCCTGCTTTCCCAAAACCAGCCTCCCATCCCGTCTTCGTCTCTTGCAATCGCACTCTTTTTGATTGCAGTGCCTGCACTGGTTGAGGGATAGCAGATAGTCTTTTCAAGTTTCTAAACACTGGGGAAATTGTTCAATTGGTTCGACCGCAGTGCATCCGGCCATTCAAATTGGGCATCGCGGTATTTGCATGATTTTACCAGGACATAAGTTCAGTTGCGGAAACCAGTTTTTGCGCCGCTTTCGGTGTTTCCGGTTTTCGAGCAACTCTCGGCATCTGATTTGTTGCCGGTGCCGCAATATTTGATGACGCGACAAGGTTCGGGATCGTCGTGCCTGCCAATGCAACCATTCAACTTTACGGCGAAGCGCTGCTATTGCCAAACGGGCCTCCCGTCGAACCTCCGGGTTCGGCGTGAAGACCCAGACAATCCGTTATCTGGTCAAGCCGCTTTGCTGCTGCTTTCTGATACGCGATCAAGCGACGCTTTGCGTGTTGCGGCAAGACGCCTGACAAGCGCCAGAAGAAATGCGCCAGTCAGGATCAAAATGATCGTGGGCGCAGGGGCGCTGTCGAGATAAAAGCTGGCATAAGTCCCGGCCAGCATCGAAGCCATGCACACGATCACTGACACCCAGAGCATCGCCCCGAACGTTCGCACGAGCAGAAAAGCAATCGCGCCCGGCGCGATCAGGAGGCCGATGGCCAGGATGAGGCCCGCCGCCGACAAAGTCGCAACAATGGTCAGCGACAGCGCGGCCAGAAGTCCGTAGTGAAGCAGATTAACGGGAAGGCCCGATGCCTTGGCCTGTGCGGCATCGAAACTGTGCAGTACCAGGTCTTTCCATTTCAGTATCAGCCCTAAACCGACGATCAGCGCGA
This sequence comes from Roseibium sp. HPY-6, assembly GCF_040530035.1. Lineage (NCBI taxonomy): Bacteria > Pseudomonadati > Pseudomonadota > Alphaproteobacteria > Hyphomicrobiales > Stappiaceae > Roseibium > Roseibium sp. HPY-6. The sequence goes on along the minus strand of NZ_JBEWCD010000002.1, from coordinate 1,575,803 downwards.
TAATGCCCGCCGTCAGCAAATCCTGCGAACCGACACCGAGCATGTTGCCGAAAAGGATGTGGTCCAGATGGGCATTTGTCTCGACCGCCACGTAGAGCACGATGCCAAGACCAAACATGCCGGAAAACACCACGCCCATGACCGTGTCCTGCTTCACTCGGCTGTTTCCGGCAAGGTAACCCGTCGCCAGTGCGCAGATCATTCCGGCCGCAAAAGCACCGATCAGAAGCGGGATGCCGAGAATATACGCAACCACGATCCCTGGAAGGATCGCATGGCTGACCGCATCGCCCATCAACGCCCAGCCTTTCATTACCAGAAAACAGGACAAAAGCGCCGTGGGTACAGACACGATGATGCAGATCAGGAAGGCGTTCTGCATGAACGGAAACCTGAAGGGCAGCAAAAGCGTCTCAACGTCCATCAGACTGCCTCTCCGCTCTTTGCCGCAGCTGCGTCACGCCCGCCGTTACGCAAAGCAGCAGCGGCCTTGCGCCTGGCAGCCAGAAGCCCGTGTTTGGGTGCGAACAGAAAGGCGATCAGGAAGATGAGCGTCTGGAGCGTGACGATGATGCCCCCCGTTGCCCCATCCAGAAAATAGCTGACATAAGCGCCTGTGAAACTCGTTAAAGCCCCGATGGCGACCGAGAGCGCGATAAGCCTCGGGAAACGGTCGCACAGAAGATAGGCCGTTGCGCCCGGTGTGACGACCATCGCGATGACCAGAAATGCGCCGACGGTCTGCATCGCTGCGACGACACACGCCGACAAAAGTACGAAAAACACGGCCTTGAGAGCCGTGGGTTTCAAACCAATGGAGCGTGCGTGATTTTCGTCGAAGAAAGTGACCATCAGGTCTTTCCACTTCGCGAGCAGCACCGCGAGCGAAACAAACCCTATGACGGCCAGCTGAAACGTGTCCTCGGGCGTGATCGCCAGAATGTTGCCCATGGTGATGGTCTGGATTGAGACCGACATCGGATTGACCGACACAATGAAAAGTCCGAGCCCGAAGAAAGAGGTGAAGATCAGACCGATAATGACATCGGCCTTCAGACCGGACCGTTCCGACAAAAACAGCATCGCGCCGGCCGCCAGACCTCCGGCAAGGAAGGCACCGAGCGAAAACGGGAGGCCAAGAATGTAGGCACCGGCAACACCCGGAACGACCGAGTGGGACAGGGCGTCACCGATGAGGGACCAGCCTTTCAGCATCAGATAGGCCGACAGAAAGGCGCAAACGCCGCCAACCAGAGCCGATACCCACATGGCGTTGACCATGTAGTTGTAGGAAAACGGCTCCAGCAGCAGATCCATTACTGGCCGCCCTCGGTGGTCTGAACCTTGTCGCCATACTGGACAAAGGGGCGCTCGTCGTCCGTCAGGATTGTTACCTTGCGCTGGTCTCCATCCGTATGCAGCGTTTCGTCGGAAATGGTGAAGTGACGTAAAACGCCACCAAAAGCCTGCTCAAGATTCTCACGCGTGAAGATTGCCTGTGTCGGGCCATAGGCCAGAACCGTTCCCTTCACCAGAACCGTGCGGTCGCAAAACTCTGGCACTGAACCCAGATTATGGGTCGACACCAGCATCACCCTGCCTTCGTCCCGAAGCTCCCTGAGCAGTGACACGATCTGCTCTTCCGTCTTGACGTCAACACCTGTGAAGGGTTCGTCGAGCAGAATGACCTGTCCATCCTGTGCCAGGGCGCGGGCGAGGAAAACGCGTTTGCGTTGGCCACCGGACAATTCGCCGATCTGACGATGGCGAAAGTCCTGCATGTTGACGCGTTCCAGTGCGAGACCCACCGCCTCGTGGTCGGCGGGTTTCGGCCGGCGCAGAAACCCCATGTGGCCGTAGCGGCCCATCATCACGACGTCCTCAACGAGGACCGGGAATGACCAATCGACTTCTTCGGACTGCGGAACATAAGAAACGAGGTTATCGCGAAGGGCTTCCTTAACAGAACGGTCAAGGATCCGGATCGTGCCGTATGCGGCGGGAACAAAGCCCATAATCGCCTTGAAGAGGGTTGACTTGCCTGCCCCGTTTACACCCACCAGCGCAGTGACCGTGCCGCGGGGGATGGCAAAGCTGGCGTTCCACAGCGCCGTGTGACCGTTCCGGTAGGTGACGGTGACATCCTCGGCGGAAAGTCCACCGGTATCCGCGGTCACGGTCGCATCCATCTCCGGGTCCCTGACGATTTGCAGCAAAGCTCACTCCATTAAAGAGCACTATTCAAGACAGAACAAATTCAAACCCGCCGGCATGTGCCGGCGGGCTCCGGAGACTTCCTCAATTAGCAGCGGATTTGAGGCCTTCTGCGACGGTGCTCGCGGTCACTTCCAGCAGATCCAGATATGTCGGCACATTACCGCCGGCTTCACTCAAAGAATCCACGTAAAGCTCGCCGCCATAGCTTGCACCTGTTTCACGGGCGACCTGTTTTGCCGGTGCCGTATTGACCGTACTTTCGCAGAAGACAACCGGGATGTCGTTTTCCCGCACACCATCAATGACGGCGCGCACCTGCTGCGGTGTCCCGACCTGATCGGCGTTCATCGGCCACAGGTACAGCTCCTTCATGCCGAAGTCGCGGGCGAGATAACTGAAGGCTCCTTCACAGGTAACGAGCCAGCGCTGTTCCTCGGGGATCTCGGCAACGGCTTGCCGCAACGGTTCGATGGTGGCGCGGATCTTGTCCTTATAGGCCTCTGCGTTCTTCTTATAGATCTCAGCGTTGGCCGTGTCCTGGGCGGAAAACGCCGCAACGATATTGTCTATGTAAATCAACGCATTGTCGAGACCCATCCAGGCGTGCGGGTTCGGTTTGCCTTCATACGATCCGGATCTGATGGCGATCGGGTCGATGCCGTCGGTCAGCGTGGCGGCCGGCACATCGCCGAGATTGGAGAGGAATTGCTCAAACCAGAGTTCGAGGTTCATGCCATTCCACAGGATAAGATCGGCATCGGATGCGCGCACGATATCCTGGGGCGTCGGCTGGTAGCCGTGAATTTCAGCACCAGGCTTGGTGACCGAGACCACCTCTGCCGCCTCACCGGCAACATTGCTCGCAATGTCGGCAATCACGGTGAAGGTTGTCACGACCTTCATCTTGTCTTCAGCCAAAGCGCCTTGAGCAAAAACAGGCAAAAGCGCCGTCATTGACGCGGCCATACCAAGTTTCTTGAGCATTCGGGTCTCCTGAAAAACCAGCCTTCACTTTTGCAATTCGTATTGCAAATCATTTGCAACTGTCAAGCTTGTTGCGAACGGTTTGCATTAAAACTTCGTAACAACGATGCAACTAGGGTTCAGGTGCCAAAAGAAAAGGAGCAAGGCCGGTGCAACTTCTCCGCCTTATAGGGCGTAGATGATTTCGGCGGCCCGAACCGCCGCCGAAGCGCGATTTTCAACGCCGAGCTTTATGAAGATCTGCTCCAGGTGCTTGTTGACGGTGCGCGGCGACAAGCCAAGGATCTCGCCAATGTCCTTGTTCGATTTGCCTTTCGCAATCCAGATCAGCACTTCCGCCTCGCGTTGGGTTAGCGTGAACCGCTCCTGCAGGGCCTTGACCTGACCGGCTTCATCCTCTGCCGTCACGCGGAACAGGTTTTCATCCGGCCCGACCCGCCCGAGCGGGTGGAGTTGCACGGCGAGGTTTTCCGACAGTCCGAGCATGAAACTCTTGTGATAAAGGCCTGACGGTTCTGCCGTTTCGAGCCAATCCCCGAGTGCACGACCTAATTGCAGGAGGCTTTCCTCCGCATTGCCGGTCCGCTCGAGCAAAGAGTGGATCTGCGGCGTCGACCAGAGGACGCCACCTTCGGATGTCACCGCAACGAGGTGCCGACCCGCCGCATCGAGCGCCACATGCGCGCTTTGCACGGAGCGGGCGTTCTTCAGATGGACCTTGATGCGTGCCTTCAGCTCGTCAACATCTATTGGCTTCGTCAGAAAGTCGACACCGCCTGATTCCAGCGCTTTGACGATATGCTCCGTTTCGGAGAGCCCGGTCATGAAGATCACCGGAACGTGCTGCAAAGCCGCGTTTTCCTTGATCCGCCGGCAGGTTTCGAAGCCGTCGAGCCCCGGCATGACCGCATCCATCAGGATCGTATCAGGGCTCACCTTATCGCAAATCGTCAGAGCGGCCTCGCCGCTGGTTGCCACAAGAACGGCAACACCGGTCTTCTTCAGGGCTTCGGTCACGAAGCCAAGGGTCTCCGGACTGTCATCCACCACCAGGACCGTATCGCGGCGATCATCCGTCATGAGGTTCCAATTCGTTCAATACGTCCCGGTAGGCATCGAAATCGAACCGGTTGAGGTGTCCGTGCAAAGTGTCGACGAGCGGCTTGTTCTCCGGTGCGTCCGCGAGTTCTGCGAGTTTGGCTTCAATACCTTCAACGTAACCGATTTCCGCAAGTGAAATCAGATCCGCGACATGCTTGGCGCCCGGTGACTGCAACCGGTCGGCGCTCGTTTTTGCAGGCTCCTCCGTTTGCTGTGTCTCAGTCCAGCTTAGCCCCATGTGTTTTTGCAAAAGGTCCAGCAGCTGGCCGATATCGAACGGTTTGGCGAGCGTTGCATCGTGGAGCGCGGGTCCGTCGGGACGCAAAGCGTGGTCGCCAATGTTTGCCGACAGCATTATTATCGGCGCCTGTTCGTCCTTCCGGCGAAGGGCTTCGGCTAGTTGCCAGCCGTTCATTCCCGGCATCAGAACGTCAATCAGGTACAGATCCGGCTTCAGGTCACAGACACCGGACAAGCAGTGGTCGCCGTTTTCAGCTTCCAAAATGGTGAAGCCGATGGGCTTGAGGATATCCCTGACAAGCCCGCGGTGATCAGGATTGTCATCGATCACTGCGATTGTTTTGCGCGGCCCTTGGTATCCCCTCACCTGGCGCTCCAAGCGCACGACATCAATTGGTCGATCGACCGCAGCCAGCATGAGCCTGACCTCGAAAGACGCGCCGTTGCCCGGCTCGCTCGAAAGCGCAATAGCGCCGCCCATTGTTTCCGTCAGGAGCTTGGTGATAGTCAGACCAAGGCCAAGACCAGGCGCGGCACGGGTGCTTGCCGCCTTGCTCCGCCCGAAAGGCTCAAACACCTTGACCTGTTCCTCAAGTGCGATGCCGGGGCCGGTATCCGCAACGACGAATCTGGCGACCTGTGACCGGTACCCGACGCGAAACGACACATTGCCGGTATCGGTGAATTTGATCGCATTGGACAGGAGATTGACGAGGATCTGGCGCAGGCGCTTTTCGTCGGTGCGCACGAATACAGGCAGATTGGCGACTTTTTCAAAGTTAAAGCCAAGCCCCTTCGCACTTGCCTGCATCTTGAACATGTCGACGATCTGATCAAGAAACTCGTGAATGTTGATTTCGTTGGAATAGATCTGCAGCCGCCCGGCCTCGATCCGCGAGATGTCCAAAAGCCCGTCAATCAAACCAGACAGATGCTCGGCGCTGCGCCGGATGGTGCTGACCGCCGGTCTGCGCGCCACAGGCACAGTTTCGTCGCGTTCAAGAACCTGCGCATACCCCAGCACAGCGTTCAGCGGCGTTCTGAGCTCGTGACTGAGACCGACGACGTACCGGCTTTTGGCAAGGTTGGCCGCTTCCGCATCCTCTTTCGCCTTCTGCAGAGCAGCGTCCGTCACGCCATGCGCGTCGATTTCCTTTTGAAGCAAAGCGTTCTGCCGGGCGGATTCTTCCTCGGCGACCTGGCGCGTATCATGAGCGAGCACGAGGAACCAGCTGGCAATGCCCGCGACAATCGTGAAGACGAAAAAGATCAGCGTCACGGTTTGCGCGATGATGCCTGTGGGATCGCCAAAACGGCTTGCCGCCTGGGCGTAGATGACCCAGAGCACAACGCCAATGCCGGTGATCGTGAAAACCGACACCAGCGCATACCGGCCCAGACGGGACCGGAAGTAGGCGAGCACCCTTTCGGGCAGGAAAAGGGAGGCAACGCTTGCTATTTGAAAGGAAACGCGGGCCTTTGGTTTGCAGGAGTCGTGGCACCGGGCATCAAGCGAGCAGCAGAGCGAACAGATCGGCGCCTGATATGCCGGACAGTAAGCCATGTCCTCCGGCTCGAAGGGATTCTCGCAAATGGAGCAGGCGATGTGCGATTTGCTCTGCCAGCTAACGCGTGGCTTACGCGCCAGGTAGTAGCGCCCTTTGGTTGCGAAAGCGATTAGCGGCGCTGTCACGAAGGCTATCGCCATGGCAAGAAACGTTGCGAGCGCGGCTGCCACTTCGCCGAACTGACCGAAATGCGCTGCCAGGGCGACACCGGCTGCCAATAGCATCGCGCCCGTGCCGACCGGATTGATGTCGTATAAATGCGCCCGCTTGAACTCGATGCCGGGCGGCGACAGACCAAGGGGTTTGTTGATGAAAAGATCGGCCGAAATCGCAGAAAGCCAGGCCATGGCGACGATGGAGAAGACACCCAGCGTCTCTTCCAGAAGCTTGTAAATGCCGAGTTCCATCAGCAACAGCGCAATGCCGACGTTAAATACCAGCCAGACCACACGGCCGGGATGGGAATGCGTCAATCGGGAGAAGAAGTTCGACCACGCGAGCGAGCCCGCATAGGCATTCATGACATTGATCTTGAGCTGCGCGACCACGACAAAGGCAGCCATGAGCAGCAGCACGACCGTTTCATTCGGGATCATATAGCCGAAGGCGACAGCGTACATGCGCGAAGGCTCATCGGCATGTTCAACCGGAACGCCATGAGACAGCACCAGGACCGCCAGAAAAGACCCGGCGATCATCTTCGGTGCCCCAAGGATCACCCAGCCGGGACCGGCCAGGAACAACGCGAGACGATGCCGCCGGCGGGCGAAGTCTTCCGCCGGCAGGAAGCGCAGGAAATCCACTTGCTCACCGATCTGAGCCATCAGGGCGAGAATGACGGCTGTCGCAGCTCCGAAGCTTATCAGATTGATGCTGTCCCATCCGCCCGGGGCCGTTCTTGGCGCATTTGTGGCCGGATCGATCCCGGCAAATGTCAGCCACTGGCCAACCGCCTGCCAATCGGTAAAGGCAATGAACATGAAGGGCAGGATGTTCAAGATGATCCAGAACGGCTGCGTTGCGATCTGGAAACGGCTGATCCATGTGATGCCGTGCGTCACGAGCGGAATGACGGCGACCGCGCTTATGATGTAGCCGAGCCACAGCGGCAGGCCAAAGGCAAACTCCAGCGCGCTCGACATGATCGAGGCTTCGATGGCAAACAGGATGAAGGTGAAACTGGCATAAATCAGCGATGTAATGGTCGAGCCGATATATCCGAACCCGGCCCCCCGGGTCAGAAGATCAATGTCAACGCCATAACGCATGGCATAGCGGCTGATCGGCAGACCGACAATCAGGAGCACAAGGCTGCCGACCAGGATGGCGACAAAGGCATTTGCTGTGCCATGAGACAGCGTGATGGCTCCGCCGATTGCTTCCAGAGCCAGAAAGGAAATCGCACCGATTGCCGTTTGCGAGATTGCGCGTGAGGAGAATCGTCTCGCCCCTTTCGCCGTGAAGCGAAGCGCGTAATCCTCGAGTGTCTGGTTATTGACCCATTTGTTGTACTGTCGGCGAATGGGCAATATGCGTTGACGGGCAGTCACCGCGACGGCCCTGCCCAGTATTTCATCTTCTGCATAATTTTGCGGCATCCAGCCGTCTGCATTGCCCCGGATTCCCATTTCTTTTGCACAAGCGTTCCTGCTCAGCACATTTCGTGCCGAACCGGCGTGCACACTGCCAAAGCGCAGGAAAGGCGTCTTACGTCAATTGACGTATGTTGCGGCGCAGCGGTTCCAGCGCACGATCTCTCCCCGATGGCGGCAGTCCTTCCAGCCGTCCTGCACCGGCGGGGAACCGGTGTCTTTTTATCAAGGGGAAATCATATGAAAAAAGCATTCACCAAATTCGCGCTGGCCGGCCTCATGGCGTCCACCATGATCGGCGGAGCCTTTGCGGAAGACACGATCAAGGTCGGCGTTCTCCATTCGCTGTCAGGCACCATGGCGATTTCGGAAACGACCCTGAAAGACGTCATGCTGATGCTCATCGAAGAGCAGAACAAAAAAGGCGGCCTTCTTGGAAAACAGCTTGAAGCGGTTGTCGTCGACCCGGCTTCGGATTGGCCGCTTTTTGCTGAAAAGGCACGCGAACTGATCGAAGTGAACGAAGTCGACGCCGTGTTCGGTGCCTGGACATCCGTGTCGCGCAAGTCCGTTCTTCCGGTTTTTGAAGAACTGAACTCCCTGCTGTTCTATCCGGTGCAGTATGAGGGTGAAGAATCCCAGCGGAACGTCTTCTACACGGGCGCGGCTCCAAACCAGCAGGCGATCCCCGCTGTTGACTATCTCATGAATGAAGAAGGCGTCGAGCGCTGGGTCCTGGCCGGTACCGACTATGTCTATCCGCGCACGACCAACAAGATCCTGGAAGCCTACCTGAAATCCAAGGGTGTTGCTGAAGAAGACATCATGATCAACTACACGCCGTTCGGACATTCCGATTGGCAGACGATCGTCTCCGACATCAAGACTTTCGGTTCGGCTGGCAAAAAGACCGCTGTTGTGTCCACCATCAACGGTGACGCGAACGTCCCGTTCTACAAGGAACTCGCAAACGCCGGTATCAAGGCGGAAGACATTCCGGTCGTTGCCTTCTCTGTTGGTGAAGAAGAACTTGCCGGTCTCGACACCGGACCGCTCGTCGGCCACCTGGCTGCATGGAACTACTTCCAGTCCGCCGACACCGACATCAATGCCGACTTCATCGACGCCTGGCACGCATTCATCGGTGACGAAGACCGTGTGACCAACGATCCGATGGAAGCGCATTTCATCGGCTTCAACATGTGGGTCAAGGCCGTCGAAAAAGCAGGCACGACCGACGCAGACGCCGTTATCGACGCAATTGTCGGCGTATCCGTGCCGAACCTGACGGGCGGTTACTCTGCAATGATGCCGAACCACCACATCACCAAGCCGGTCCTGATCGGCGAGATCCAGGACGACGGACAGTTCGAAACCGTCTGGGAAACCTCCGGTCTGGTGGTTGGCGATGCATGGTCGGATTACCTGGACGGTTCTAAGGACCTGATCTCCGACTGGCGTGCGCCTTTGTCCTGCGGCAACTTTAACACCGCAACCGGCAAGTGCAGCGGCTCCGGGTCTTAAGGGAGGAGACGGAGCGGGCTTCCTGAGCCCGCTCCAGTTCAAGCGCACCAAGCGAACCGGCCTCACGCTCGATGACTGCCTTCCACGGTCAAGAGTCGGGTGTGAGGCGAACTCCCGAAATTGAACCCAAAGTTGTCAAAAGGCAGACAACAAACAGGGCACACAAACATGCCATTGCTTAGATCGCTTCTTTTGCTGTTGAGCTTCATTGCCGGTCTCGCCACTCCGGCATTCGCGCAAAGCGACACCGAGACACTCCGTCCGTTGATCAACGAACTGGCCAAGGGAAAATATGCCGAGACGGAGCAGCAGATCGGCGCGCTGGTCGCAACCGGCGACCCGGCCGTTGCCCCGGCACTCAGAGCGCTCGGTGAAGGCGATCTTTTCTTCAGGAAATCAGACGGCCAGGTGTTCATTACCGAGAAGGTCGGCAAGTCCTATAAACTCACCGATCCGCTGACGCTGGAAGCTGAGGGTGAAGCCGGGCGCCGGGACGTCAAGAAAATCAAGGTCAACAACAAGCTGCGGCGTGTCATCCGTTCAGCGCTCGGATCGCTGACGCTCATGGCTTCCGATCCAAAGGTGCGCCGCGCGGCGGCCGAAGCTGTCTTCAAAGCGCAGGATCCCGAGAGCATCGAGGCGCTCGACACGGCGATCGCAGCAGAAACGGACGACGCAGTCCGTCGCGTGATGGAACAGGCTCGCGCCGCGGCGGTCCTGAATTCCGACCTTGAAGAAGCTCAAAAGCTCGCAGCCGTCGAAACACTTAACGAGATGGGCAACCGGAGTGCACTGTCTCTTTTGATCAATGTCAGGGCCAATTCCGAGGGTGCCGTTCAGGAAGCAGCAGCTGGCGCTGTTACCAGCATCGAAAAGTCAATCGCAGCCTGGGATTCAGCCCAGAATATCTGGTACGGGCTATCTCTCGGTTCGGTCCTTCTGCTGGCGGCCATTGGCCTCGCCATCACATTCGGCGTGATGGGCGTGATCAACATGGCCCACGGGGAAATGGTGATGATCGGCGCTTACACGACGTTTGTCGTGCAGGAGCTGATCCGGACATCCGCACCGGGCTTGTTTGACTATTCGCTCTTTATTGCCCTTCCCCTCGCCTTTCTGACGTCAGGACTGATCGGCGTCGCGATCGAAAGGGGCGTTATCCGCTGGCTCTACGGGCGCCCGCTTGAAACGCTGCTGGCGACCTGGGGCATCTCACTTATTCTGCAACAGGCGGTCAGATCGCTGTTTGGACCGACGAACCGTGAAGTCGGCAACCCCGACTGGATGTCCGGTGCGTTCGAGCTGGGCCAGATGACGATCACCTATAACCGCATGTGGATAATCGTGTTTGCGCTTCTGGTCTTCGCCGGCCTGATGCTAGTCCTGAAGAAAACACCATTTGGCCTTTACACGCGAGCGGTAACCCAGAACAGACGCATGGCCGCTTCCATGGGTATCCGGACGCCCTGGATCGACGCGCTGACATTCGGCCTCGGGTCCGGGATTGCAGGTATCGCCGGTGTCGCGCTCTCGCAGATCGACAATGTCTCGCCCAACCTCGGCCAGGGCTACATCATCGACAGCTTCATGGTCGTTGTCTTCGGTGGTGTCGGAAATCTCTGGGGAACGCTTGTGGGCGCCATGACCCTCGGCGTGGTCAACAAGTTCCTTGAACCCTATGCGGGCGCCGTTCTCGGCAAGATCTTCGTCCTCGTCTTCATCATCCTCTTTATCCAAAAGCGTCCACGGGGTCTCTTCGCCCTCAAGGGCCGGGCAGTGGAAGCATGATGTCGTCATTCCTCTTTCGCGCCATGGATGCCCGCGCAGGCGTGTTCCTGGCGATCATGGCTGCCGCGATCATCCTGGTGCCGGTCTGCAATCTTTTCGTGCCGGAAGGTTCGCCCTTTCACGTTCCGACCTATGCGGTCACGCTCATGGGCAAATACCTGACCTACGCCCTGCTCGCCCTGGCGGTCGATCTGGTCTGGGGGTATTGCGGCATTCTTTCGCTCGGCCATGCTGCATTCTTCGCCCTAGGCGGCTACGCCATGGGCATGTACCTGATGCGCCAGATAGGAACACGTGGCGTCTACGGCGATCCGATCCTGCCTGACTTCATGGTCTTTCTGAATTGGCAGGAACTGCCCTGGTACTGGTATGGCTTCGACATGTTCTGGTTCGCAGCCCTCATGGTATTGCTCGTTCCAGGGCTGCTTGCCTTTATCTTCGGCTGGTTCGCATTCCGCTCCCGGGTCACCGGTGTCTATCTCTCAATCATCACCCAGGCCCTGACCTATGCCCTGCTGCTCGCGTTTTTCCGCAACGACATGGGCTTTGGCGGCAACAACGGCCTGACGGATTTCAAGGACATTCTCGGCTTCGACATCCAAGCCGACACGACCCGCGCCGGGCTGTTTGCAGCCTCTGGCCTGGCGCTGGTCCTCTGCTTCCTGATCTGCCGGTCGATCACGCGGTCCAAGCTCGGCAAGGTTCTGGTTGCGGTACGCGATGCGGAAAGCCGGACGCGCTTTCTGGGCTACCGGGTTGAGCACTACAAACTCTTCGTCTGGACGCTCTCGGCCATGATGGCCGGCGTTGCCGGCGCGCTCTACGTACCGCAGGTCGGCATCATCAACCCCGGAGAATTCGCACCGGCCAATTCCATCGAGGTGGTTATCTGGGTTGCTGTCGGCGGCCGGGGAACTCTGGTCGGTGCGGTCCTCGGTGCTGTTCTGGTCAACTTCGCTAAGACGTGGTTCACCGCCGCGCTTCCGGACATCTGGCTCTTTGCTCTGGGTGGTCTCTTCGTATTCGTGACGCTCTTCCTGCCGAAGGGGATCGTCGGAACCGTCAGTGACGGCTGGACGGCACTGCGCCAGCGCAAGATCTCTTCCGATTTCGGAGAAGGCTCCGGTGATCCGCCGGCGCAGCCGCCGCAGTCTCCGGCAGCGCAGGCCAATCTGTCGGAGCCGCCACCGGCAACGTCGCGTGCCGGCGCAGCCCACCCCCAGCCTGCGGAGTGAGATCATGACCAGAGCAACAAGCCTGCTTTATCTCGACGGCGTCTCGGTTGCCTTTGACGGTTTCAAGGCACTCAACGAACTCTCGCTGACCGTTGCCCCGGGCGAAATGCGTGCCATCATCGGACCCAATGGCGCCGGCAAGACAACCATGATGGATGTGATTACAGGAAAGACGCGGCCCGACAGCGGCGAGGTTTTCTTCAACGGCACCATTGATCTTACAGGCGAAGACGAGGCATCGATCGCCGAACTCGGCATCGGCCGCAAGTTTCAAAAACCGACCGTTTTTGAAAGCCATACGGTCTGGGACAATCTGGAACTGGCTCTAAAGGCACCCCGCGGTCCTTTCGCAACGTTGTTTCACGTGATCACAGGCGGCGAAAAAACGCGCATCAACCAACTCCTGGACCTGATCAGGCTCAGCGACAAACGCAGCGAACTTGCCGCAAATCTCAGCCACGGGCAAAAACAGTGGCTTGAGATCGGCATGCTGCTTGCCCAGGATCCGAAACTTCTCCTGGTGGACGAACCCGCCGCCGGAATGACGGACGCCGAAACCGCAGAGACAGCAGAGCTCCTGAAGGATATCGCCAAGGATCATTCGGTTGTTGTGGTCGAGCATGACATGGTGTTCGTGCGTTCGCTCGGTGTGAAAGTCACCGTTCTTCACGAGGGCTCCGTGCTGGCCGAAGGCTCGCTTGATCATGTGTCCGCAAATGAGCGGGTTGTCGAAGTCTATCTGGGACGCTGAGCCATGCTGAACGTTGAACAAATCGACCTTTATTACGGGGCAGCGCAGGCGCTCAAGGGTGTTTCGCTGACTGCTGAAACCGGCAAGGTAACCTGTCTGATGGGCCGCAACGGTGTCGGCAAGACATCAACCCTGCGGGCTGTTGCCGGCCAGCACGGCATCTCTGCCGGGAAAATCATGTGGGACGGAGCGGATATCTCTTCCCTGCCCGCACATGCACGCGCACGCAAGGGGATTGCGGTGGTTCCTCAGGGACGCGAAATTTTCCCGCTGCTTTCGGTCAAGGAAAATCTCGAGACGGGGTTTGCCCCGATCAGCCGCAAGGAGCGGTTCATTCCCGACACGATTTATGAGCTTTTTCCGGTTCTCAAAGACATGTTGAACCGTCGTGGAGGAGACCTTTCCGGCGGACAGCAGCAACAGCTTGCAATAGCGCGCGCCCTGGTAACCCGGCCAAAGCTGCTCGTGTTGGACGAACCGACCGAGGGCATTCAGCCATCCATCATCAAGGACATCGGCCGCGCAATCGCCTGGCTCCGGGATCAGGGCACGATGGCAATCGTTCTCGTTGAACAGTATTTCGAGTTCGCGCGCGACCTGGCCGATACCTATGCTGTGATGGATCGCGGTGAGATCGTTCTTTCCGGTACAGGCACCGACCTTTCGGAAAACGAGGTCCGGCGCTACCTCACGGTTTAACTCCGCCAGAGCGAACCCTTGGAAACCATAAGGCGCAGCAATGCGGTTCCAGCCCCCTTTATGGGTAGAAATGGGATCTCCAGTCGTGCTAGGGGCTGTGCAGCTTTAAAGCTGCCCAACAAATCGAGATGCTTTTGATCCCCTGTTTGCCGGGTCTGCATTTAGAACTGGAAATTTGATATGCGCGTTGCAATGATTGGGACCGGTTATGTCGGTCTCGTATCCGGAACATGTTTTGCCGATTTTGGTCACGTCGTGACCTGCATTGATAAAGACACGACAAAAATTGACTCCCTGAACAACGGTCAAATTCCGATCTACGAGCCGGGTTTGCAGGAGCTTGTTGCGAAGAACGTCGACGAAGAGCGGCTCTTTTTCACAACAGACCCAGCCGAAGCAATCCGAACTGCCGACGCAGTGTTCATTGCGGTCGGAACTCCGACGCGCCGGGGCGACGGGCACGCAGATCTCTCCTACGTCTATGCGGCAGCGGAGGAAATCGCGGGTCTCATCGAAGGTTTCACCGTCATTATCACCAAATCCACCGTTCCGGTCGGCACCGGCGACGAGGTTGAGGATATCATTCGCAAGACCAATCCGAACGCTGAATTTGCAGTGGTTTCCAATCCGGAATTCCTTCGCGAAGGCGCTGCAATCAACGATTTCAAGCGGCCCGACAGGGTTGTCGTTGGAACGGAAAGTGAAAGGGCCGTTGAAGTGATGCGCGAGCTTTACCGCCCGCTTTATCTCAACGAAACGCCGATTATCGTTACGAAGAGACGGACGTCCGAGCTTATCAAGTACGCCTCGAACGCTTTCCTTGCGGTCAAGATCACGTTCATCAACGAAATTGCCGATTTGTGCGAAAGTGTTGGCGCGAACGTCCAGGAAGTGTCCCGCGGTATAGGTCTTGATAATCGTATCGGATCGAAATTTCTTCACGCCGGTCCGGGGTATGGCGGCTCCTGCTTCCCAAAGGATACCCTCGCCCTGTCAAAGATCGCCGCAGATGCCAAATCGGATCTGAAAATCGTCGATTCGGTCATCGAGGTGAACGCAGAGCGCAAAAAGAAGATGGCTGACAAAGTCATCAACTTCATGGGCGGTGATGTGAAAGGCAAAACGATCGCGCTCCTGGGTCTTGCCTTCAAGCCGAATACCGATGACATGCGCGAAGCGCCGAGCATCGACATCGTCGAAAAACTGCAGGCGGCCGGTGCGACCATTCGTGCATACGATCCAGCAAGCATGCATGAAGCGGCAAGCATGATGTCCGATGTGCTGTTCTGCGACGGTCCTTACCACGCGATCGAAAACGCCGACGTTGTCGTTATTGTCACCGAATGGGATCAGTTCCGTGCACTCGATCTCGATCGGGTAAAGACGCTGCTCAAAGCCCCCAAGGTGGTGGATCTGCGGAACATCTATACACCCGACTATATGCTGACGCGTGGATTTGAATACACCAGCGTCGGACGCAGCTACTGAACGCCGCCATTGCGATCAGCGCCGCAGCTGAATGCGGCGCTCAAAGTCAAACTTGTTAAACGAATTATTACATAAATTTTAACAACTGAAGCGATCTCGGGCGTTGCGGCGGCTGAATCGAGATGCTAACAAGTCCAGCAATAAGCAGGGATTTTACGTTTCTCGTTCACCATCCGTTAACGATGCGGCGGTGACGCAAAAAAGATCCGCTAGGTTGTTTGGGCGCTACCTATCGATCCACAATCATAGGCTTGAGGCTTGCGACGCTTGGCGAACAAAACTCTTAGATATGCCGGTGACAACCAGTGCCGTAATATCGATAAAACAAACAATATCAAATTAAATTCATTCCATTTTGGCCAGGACAACGCCCCGCAGATATCTCGGCGGGTCGAGGCCCGCAAACCGTCTGTTCTGAAACGATTTGTCGACGTGGTTGGCGCAGGAACGGGCTTGATCCTTCTGGCACCGCTTCTTGCTATGATCGCCGTTGCCGTCAAGTTCACAAGCCGGGGCCCGATTATCTTCCGCCAGGAAAGATACGGCTTGAACGGCGAGCGCTTTACGATCTTCAAATTCCGGACAATGCACGATCATATGTGCGACGGAACGGGCGTCTCGCAAACCGTCTCGAATGACCCGCGCGTGACGGCCGTCGGAAATTTTCTGCGCCGCAGCAATTTCGACGAACTGCCGCAGCTGGTGAACGTCCTGAAAGGGGATATGTCGCTGGTCGGTCCACGTCCCCATGTACCAGGTATGTTGGCAGCGGGAATAGCTTACGAGAAGTTCGATTCAAGATATATGGATCGCCATCTGGCGCGCCCCGGCATTACGGGTCTTGCGCAAGTCAACGGGTATCGTGGAGAAACCGCAGACGCACTTTCCGCGCGGATGCGGCTGGAGCATGATCTCGCTTACTTGGAGAAGCAAAGTCTCACGCTCGACCTCAAGATCCTGGCGAGAACATTTATCCGCGAATTCTTCCGCGGTAACGGCTACTGACGCAGGCCACTCGGTCAGGAATTCAACTCACTTGCTTTCCAGAAGGGTTGCGATGCGTCGGAGCGCAAGCAGATAACCCTCGACACCGCACCCGGCGATGACGGCATCGGCACGATGCGACACATAGGAGTGGTGCCGGAAACTCTCCCGCGCGTGAATGTTTGAAACATGCACTTCGATCACCGGACATGGACAAGCGTTCAGCGCGTCCAGAATGGCGATTGACGTATGTGAGTACGCAGCCGGATTGATAACAACGGCATGGGCGGCCTCGCGCGCTTCCTGGATCCAGTCGACGAGCTCATGTTCGGCATTGGTCTGACGGAATATGATCTGCAATCCATGCTCTTCAGCCGCTGCCACGCACAAGTCACGGACATCATCCAGAGTTTGATGACCGTAAATCTCCGGCTCCCGTTTGCCCAGAAGATTAAGGTTCGGTCCGTTCAGGATGTAGACAACATTTGGCATGAGATATCCTTGATTTCCTCGCCGCAAAATGCGGTCCGTTTGTCATAATTACCAGTTATTACGCAAAGTCTTCCCCAGAAGACTGTGGACTGTCGAAACCGTCCGTTAAACGGGCATTCCTCACTCTTGCGCCTGTCAGATTTACGCAGTATTAACCATAAATCTTCATGCTGGCGGAAACTCAATTCAGCGGACAAAAATGATTAAGCTGCGTGAACGGTTGGATACACCCGAAGCTCTGATGGCCGCAATAGAGGGCTATCAGCATCTTCCGATTGAGATCCTGTCCCAGTTTCTTCTGGACAATTATACCGTGGACCTGGATGTTTTGGCCCAGTTTGCCGATGCTTTCGAAGCGAAAACGGCCGGGACGCTGAAGGTCGCGAACGAAATCGGCTCTTCAGCCCAGTCGGCTGCCTGACACTCATCACAGTAGAGTAAAAGCTTAGCCGATTGCGGTAACGTTTTCAGGCGCTTCGCCGCCTGGCTGGCCCTGTCCCGGAGGTCCGCCCTGCCAGATCTTCTGCCTGTTCCTGATCTCGCGCGGCGCCGGTCCGAAATAGGTCGCCGTCTTGATAAAATCACGGGGATGCAGGATGACACTGGAAACGCGCTGGTAGAGCGATTTCGCGGAGATCGGCTTCGACAGCAATTCGTGTACGCCCAGCCTGCGGGCCTCGACGATCCGGCTCCGCTCCGTATGGGCCGTCACCATGATGATCGGAATGTAAGCGAACGGGTTGTTCGGGCTGCGGATCATGCGGACCATATCGGCGCCGTCAAGGATCGGCATCACCCAATCAAGGATCAGGATGTCAGGATTTGCACGATCCATGGCCTCCAGGCCGGATGCGCCATCCTCGGCTTCAACAATGCGACGTGCGCCAAATCCTTGCAGCATTGTGCGCAGGATCGTACGCATGTACGCGCTGTCTTCGACCAGCAAAAACGTCAAAGAGGCAAGATCCAGGCTCACCCATTCCTCCTTTGTTGTGACTGTCTTGCCACAAAATCCTGAAGAATGGGTTATCTCCCGTAGCGCCGGTTGCAGAAGCGGAAAACGGGTTGCGTTAAGAAAGGTAACCCTTTGAAAGGTTTAATGCGACGGCTGCTTTCATGACTTGGTAATGTTGCCCGTAATTAATCCTTTTGCGCGCTCCGGATTAACGCGACTTTCAGAGCTCCCGGTCATCCTGAAGGCAGAAACAAAAATGAGATGCCATTCATCAATGATCACGAGCCTAATGACCACAGATCCGGACCAGAGCAGACAGGACGAGCCGCTCGCGGGAAATCACAAGCCGTCCGCACCGGGCTCGAACGGAACGCGCGAAAACATCCTGCTGTTCTCCGGCATTGGGCTCGTGCTTCTGGCGGTTGCCATGGCACTGTCCAACATTCTGGTCTAGCTCTTCGGCCTGCCCTGCCTCTTTGCGTCAGCGGTTGTTTCCGGGCAAATCGTCATCATCAAGAATTCGCCATTTAGCGCCTTCAAGATCGTCGTACTGACCGCTTTTCAAAGACCATAAAAACGCTGTCAGTCCGAGCGCTCCAAGGAAGAGCGCGATGGGTATCAGGAAAATGAGCACATCCATTAGCGATCGCCTCCCGATGCTGGATTGTTTGAGCCGGCATCCTCGTTGTACCGCGATAGCTGTTTTCTCTCACCCCACTTCAGTTTGAGCGCGTTTGCCGTCACTGCAAGCGAGGACGCGGACATCGCAACGGCAGCCATGAGCGGTGTCACGAACCCGGCGACCGCAATAGGCACTGCCACCACGTTGTATAGCGCGGAGATCCAGAGGTTCTGTTCAATCGCCGCGCGCGCCTTCCCGGACAGTCGAAGCGCATCGACGACTGGCCTCAATCGATCGCCCAGGAAAACCGCGTCAGCGGCAGCCTGACTGAGATGGACAGCGGAAACGGGTGAGAGTGAAACGTGAGCACCAGCAAGTGCAGGCGCATCGTTCAAGCCATCGCCAACCATAAGTACCTTGCGTCCCTTGGCCTGCAATTCTTCCAGCCGTGCGATCTTTTGCGCCGGCTTCATGCCTGAGCGCCATGCAGGCACATCCAGAATACGCGCACAATCGGCGACCGCCGGCTTCGTGTCGCCGGAAACGATCTCGATCGCGTAGCCTTGATCTCGAAGTGCGTCGATCACCTCTTTGGCGTCGGATCTGAGTTTTTGCCGGAACGCAAGCAGGCGTGCGGGCCGGTTGCCATGGCGTATTGCAAGCATCGAAGCGCCGGGAACCAAATTCAGCGCCTGCTCGGTTTCGACCTCGTCCACGCCGCAGAACGATGGACTGCCAAGGCGAAGCTCTTCGCCTTCATAAAGTGTCCGGAGCCCCGCGCCGGAAATTTCCTCCACATGCGGCAGCGGAACGATCGCGCCGCTTGCCTTGACAAGGGCGGTTGCGAGCGGATGCCGACTGGCAAGAGCCAGGCGCCCGCCCAGGCTTACCAGCTTGTCTTCCGGATCTAGTTTTTCGAACAGTTCCGGTTCGGGTTGCGTCAGCGTTCCGGTCTTGTCGAACAGGATCGTATCGATGTCGGCAAAACGCTCGATCGCATCGCCGGAATTGAGCAGAATTCCGCACCGGAACAGCTGACCGGAGGCAACAACCTGCACCGCCGGAACCGCAAGCCCCAATGCGCAGGGGCATGTGATGATCAGCACCGAAATCGAGATCACCAGCGCCGGCTGCCACGCCATTCCTGCCAGCAACCAGCCCAGAAAGGTCAAGGCGGCAGCTCCATGAACCAGTGGCGCATAAAGACGGGCAGCGCGGTCGGCAATGCGCACATATGCAGACTTCGCCTGAGAGGCCGTTTCCAGCAACCGGTTGACTTCATCAAGCAGCGTTGCACCCGAAGCGGCTTCGACCCGGACATGCAAAGCGCCGGAACCGTTCATGGTGCCAGCATAGACCCTCTGGCCAGGTTTGACAGGCACAAGGACGCTTTCACCTGTAACCAGGCTCTGATCGATATCAGACAGACCCGTTTCAACGACACCGTCAACCGGAACGCGTTCACCACCAGCGACCATAACCAAATCGCCGGTGTTTATTTTGGAAAGAGGTACTTCGCGTACACTGCCGTCTGCGCCGATGCGGGCGGCAACCTCGGCTTTCAGTGCTGCAATATTCTCCGCGAAAGAACGGGTACGCCCGCGCATGTTATGATCGAGATAACGGCCGACAAGCAAGAAGAACAGCAGCATCACCGCTGACTCGAAATAAGCGTGGTGATGGTGCTGAAGCGTCTGCACGACGGAGAGCGCAACGGCAAGGAAGACACCGATCACAATCGGCACATCCATGTTCAAACGCCCGGCCGCAAGCGCGCCAAAGGCGCTCCTGACGAAGGGCCGCCCTGCGTAGGCAACTGTCGGAAGCGCAATCAACGCGGAGAGCCAATGGAAGAAATCACGCGTTTCCGGGGTAATGTCCGTCGCGTTGCCGGACCAGACGGAGACTGACAACAGCATGATGTTCATGCCTGCGAACCCGGCGACTGCCAGGCAACGCAAAAGCTGCTTGCCGGTCTGGTCCTGGCGCTCCTTCTGGCTCGCCGGATCGAAGGGATGAGCCGTGTAACCGAGCTTTGACAGCTCCCTGACGATTTCCTCCGCGCCTGTCTGATCTTCAACCCAGTCAACTGCGAGCCGTTGACTGGTCAGATTGACACGCGCACTGCGAATACCCGGCAAGCGCTTCAGTCCGCGCTCGATTTCGCCCATGCAGGCGGCGCAGGTGATGCCGTCGACCGCGAGGTCCATATGGACCGCGCCATCCTTTGCGGGCGTAACGAAAGCCTGCCAGTCTCGCTGATGTATTGTCACCGGATCATCTCACTCGCTGGCCAGAAAAATCCGGTTTTCCGACCTGAACTTCCGGGCTCCGTCCTCTGTGATCTCGAGGACCAGGGTCCAATTTCCGGCCGGAAGCCCTTCCACGTCAGCGACATACTTCCCGCCACCGTCGGCGCGAAGAACCGTTTCCCTGTCCAGGTTCGCCTGGGCCGGATGCCGCAAGAACGCACGGATCTCGACACCATAAAGAGGTGAGCCTTCAGCATCCGCAGCGGTGACAACAAGCCTGGCACCGTCGTTCCCAGAACGCGAAATGTCACTCGAAATCTGCCAGTTACGTTCCGTTTGCGCCTTCGCCGCGGCAATCTCCTGATTATAGGCCTGCCCCGCCTCATAGGAGCTGTCGACGACCACGCCCGGGAACGTTCCGAGGGCGAGGTAGATGAAGATCGCGTTGGCAGCAAAGATAACTCCAAAGAAACACGCGAGCCACGCAAGGACGGTCTTGCCCGTAATTGCCTTGGGATCTTTCATGTTCGACTGGACCATCGTCATTTCATTCTCCTCAAGGCTCACCAGGTGCTTTGAACGTGTCTTTGGTGGTCACGACCTCACCCATGACGCTTTCGGTGATCCGGAAAGTGACCGGTGTTGATTGCGGCATCTTTTCCCAGGGCGGCGAGCTGACCAGCACGCGCACTTCCCGCGTGGTGTCGGGCCCAACCTCGATGATCGGGCGCCCGGCGAAGGTTGAATCGGCACCGACGGCCTCAACCTGCGTGTTCGGAGGCATGCCTTCTACGTGCAGCATGAAGGCCCTCGTGTGGCGCCGTTTGTTGGACAGGCGAACCGTATAGCCGTTTCGCACCGAACCATCAGATTGCTCAACAAACACCGGATTGCGGTCGTGAAGGACGCTGATGTCGGCAAAATCGCGATTGAGCAGCGTGAACAGCATGATGGCACCGACAACCGCAATGATCGCCGCATAGATGATCGTCCGCACGCGAACGATCTCGTAGACGGGTTCTTTCCCCTCGATCCGGCGCTCGATGTTTTCGTCGGTGTCATAGGCGATCAGACCGGTCGGCTTGCCGATCTTGGTCATGATGTTGTCGCAGGCGTCGATGCAAAGACCGCATTGAATGCAGTCGAGCTGCATGCCCTTTCGGATGTCGACGCCTGTCGGGCAAACCTGAAAACACTGATAACAGTCGATGCAATCGCCCGCAGGCATGCCCTGGGCGGCGAGTTCCTTGTTGTGTTTCAGCGAACCACGTGGTTCGCCCCGGTCCCACCGATACGTGACGTTGAGCGCCTTTTCATCTGTAAGGGCCGCCTGAATGCGCGGCCACGGACACATATAGATACACACCTGCTCACGCATGAAACCCGCGAGCAGATAGGTCGTTGTGGTCAGAATACCGATCCACACATAGGCGATCATCGGGGCCTGAAACGTCAGCAACTGCCAGACAAGCGTGGGCGCATCGTTGAAGTAAAGCACCCAGGCTCCACCCGTCCACCAGGCAATCATCAGCCAGAAAAAGTGTTTCGTGGCGCGCTTGCGGATCTTGCCGAATGTCCAGGGATCCTTGTCGAGGGCAATGCGCTCCCGCCGGTCACCCTCGACCTTGCGTTCGACCCACAGGAAGAGATCGGTCCACACGGTCTGCGGACACAGATAGCCGCACCAGACGCGTCCGGCGACCGCGTTCATCAGAAAGAGCGCAACGGCTGCAATGATCAGCAGGCCGGTGAGGTAATAAACTTCCTGCGGCCAGATTTCGATGAAGAAGAAGTAGGCCCTGGTATGATCCATATCGATCAGGACCGCCTGTCCCGGCGCGTCCGGTCCGCGGTCATAGCGGATGAACGGCAGGAAGTAATAGATGCCGAGCGTGATGAATAGCAACGTCCACTTGATCCTGCGGAACAGGCCGTGGGTTGCCATGGGGTAAATTTTCTTGGCCGACGCAAACCACTCTTCCGAGTGTCCGCCCTCATGCGTTTCGGTGTCCGCAGACATACCGTCCGTCCTCTTTAACGCGATCCTGCCCCAATAGGATCTCATTGAGTTCCGGAGCGGGTCGAGCCCGCTTCCGGGTGCCGATCTTAATCAGCGTCCTGTGAAGTTAACCCGGCGCAAAGCGTCACACCTTGCGCCGGATCAAAGTTTTCGTCTGGTCCGGCGCTTTTGCCGCACCTTTTTCGTGCGCTTACTGCCCCCCGCCGAAGGAGTGGACATAGACCGTAAGCGATTTGATGGTCGCCGGATCCAGGCGCTCAACCCATCCCGGCATCACGCCATTGCGCGGTGCCGCCACCTGCGCCTTGATGTCGTCCAGCGAATTTCCATAAAGGTAGTTGGCTGACATCAGGCTCGGTGCGCCGACTTCCTGGATACCTTCCAGATTGTCGCCATGGCACGCGGCACAATTGTCTTCATAAAGGACCTGCCCGGCCGCCAGATCAACGTCGGCATCCGTTTCAACGCCTGCACGCGAGGCAACGAAGTTCGACACCTGATCGATCTCCTCGCGGGTGAGCAACTCGTCGGTGCCGAAGGCCGGCATGTCACCGAACCTGGCATCGTCGTTGTCTGTCCGGATGCCGTAAAGCAACGTCGTGTGGATGTCGTCCAGCGTACCGCCCCAGATCCAGGTATCGTCCTGCAGGTTCGGATAGCCTTCCGCACCCGTTCCACCGGAACCGTGGCACGGCGCACAATTGTCGCCAAATGCCGCCCTGCCATTAGCCAGGGCGTATTGGAGCAGATCCTGATCCTGCGTTATGTCTTCCAGAGAAGTTGCAACGATCTTGTCGGCGAATTGAGCCCGGTCCGCGACGCCCTTGTCATAGGCGGCGGTCGCTTCCTGCCGCTGGTTCGCACCCAAAACGCCCTTGGTGTATGAGGACACCAGTGGCCACGAGGGATAGAGAACCCAGTAGATCACCGCCCAGACAACGGTGGCGTAAAAGATGTAGAGCCACCATCTCGGCAACGGATTGTTCAATTCCTTGAGGCCGTCCCACTCGTGGCCCGTGGTCTCGACCCCGGAGATTTGGTCGACTTCCTTGTTGTGTGTGTCTGACATGGATCAGTCCTCGCGGAACGGGATCTGAGCAGCATCGTCGAACTTTTTGCGGTTCTTCGGCCACAAGGCGTAGGCCAGAACGATGCCAAACAGGATCATGAAATAGATGAGGCCCCAGGTCTGAGCGAAGCCGGCGAAAGCGCTATACGTCTCGTTCATGGCTCTTACCTCGAGTTTGCCGCATCATCGTAGATGGAAAAGTCAACCATGGTGCCGAGCACCTGGAGATACGCGACCAGCGCATCCATCTCGGTGACTTCCCGCGGATTGCCGTCGAAATCACGGACCGTTGCGGTCGGCCAGCGTTCTTCGAAATCATAGGCCGCATCCGAATCCGGCATAGCCTGGCCAAGGACATCCGACGCGGCGTTTTCGATCTGTGCGTCCGTGTAGGGAACGCCGATGAAAGAGTTGACCGACAGCGACGCCTTGATATCGCGGGTTTCCAACCTGTTTTCAGCCAGGAACGGATAACCCGGCATGATGGAGGCCGGCACCAGCGACCGAGGGTCGATCAAGTGCTCCACATGCCAGTCGTCGGAGTATTTCCCGCCGACCCGTGCCAGATCCGGACCCGTCCGTTTGGATCCCCACTGGAACGGATGGTCGTACATGCTTTCCGCCGCCAGTGAATAGTGCCCATAGCGTTCCAGCTCATCGCGCATCGGCCTGACCATCTGCGAGTGGCACAGATAACAGCCTTCACGGATGTAGATGTCGCGCCCGGCCAGCTCCAGCGGCGTATAGGGACGCATCCCCTCGGTCTTTTCGATCGTGCTCTTCAGATAGAAAAGCGGAGCGATTTCTACCAGACCGCCGACGGAGACCGCGACCAGAATGCCGACCAGAAGGACAAAGGAGTTCTTCTCAAAGATTTCGTGTTTTTTCCATGCAGACATTTCGTGTCCCTCCCTTATTCGGCCGGAGCCAGGGAGCCTGCCGGCGTGGTGTCGGCTTCTTCAGCCTCGCCATGACGGACGGTCATCCAGAGATTGTAGGCCATGATCAGGGAGCCGAGCACGAAGAGTGCACCGCCGAGAGCACGGATGATGTAGAAGGGATGCATCGCTTCCACGGTTTCAACGAAGGAGTATTCCAGGAAGCCGAGGCTGTCGTAGGCGCGCCACATCAGACCCTGCATGATCCCGGACACCCACATCGCGGTGATGTAGAGAACGATACCGAGCGTCGACAGCCAGAAGTGCCAGTTCACCAGCTTCAGCGAATAGAGGCTCTTCTTGTTCCAAAGCCAGGGAACCAGGCAGTAGAGCGCACCGAAGGAGATGTATCCGACCCAGCCGAGTGCACCGGAGTGAACGTGACCGATGGTCCAGTCCGTATAGTGCGACAGGGAGTTGACCGAGCGCAGGCTCATCAGCGGGCCTTCGAAGGTCGACATTCCGTAGAAGGCGACGGACACAACCATCATGCGCAGAACCGGGTCGGTTCTCAGCTTGTCCCACGCGCCGGAGAGCGTCATCAGACCATTGATCATGCCGCCCCAGGAGGGCATCCACAAAATGATCGAGAAGGTCGCACCGAGCGTCGAAGCCCATTGCGGCAACGCCGTGTAGTGCAGATGGTGCGGACCGGCCCAGATGTAGATGAAGATCAGCGCCCAGAAGTGCACAATCGAAAGCCGGTAGGAATAGACCGGCCGTTCAGCACGCTTCGGGATGAAGTAGTACATGATGGCCAGGAAGCCGGCGGTCAGGAAGAAGCCCACAGCGTTGTGGCCGTACCACCACTGAACCATCGCATCCTGTACGCCTGCCCAGACGATGTAGGACTTGGTCGAATAGATCGAAACCGGGATCGTCAGGTTGTTGGTCACGTGCAGCAAAGCGATCGTGACGATGAAGGCAAGGTAGAACCAGTTTGCCACGTAGATATGCGGCTCCTTGCGCTTCCAGAGCGTACCAAGGAAGAGAAGCAGGTAGAGGACCCAGACAACGGTCAGCCACAAATCGGCATACCATTCCGGTTCGGCGTATTCCTTCGACTGGGTCGCGCCCAGCAGGTAGCCCGTTCCGGCGATGACGATGAAAGCGTTGTAACCGAGGATCACGAACCAGGGCAGGATCTTTCCGGGCATGCGAACACGGCAGGTTCTCTGGACAACATACATCGACGTTGCCAATAGAACGTTCCCGCCAAACGCAAAAATCACCGCCGAGGTGTGCAGCGGACGCAGACGGCCGAAATTCGTCCAGGGAAGATCGAAGTTCAAGGCCGGCCAGGCAAGCTGCAGGGCGATGATCAGCCCGACCAGAAATCCGGCGACGCCCCAGAACATAGCGGCAATCGCACCGAATTTGATCGGCCCGATATTGTAGTTCGGTTTTCCATTGATTTCCGCCGGGATCGGTTCCCCGCCGTCATCAAAGTAGTTCTTGAAGATCATGAAAACGCTGACGGCGGCGAAAAGCGCGCCAAGACCAGCGTGAAAAGCCATGACCTGATCAAAGGTCTTGCCTGCAATGATGATGCAGACGAATGCAAGCAACACGAGAAAGATGGCGAACCCACCCTCCTCGAGCGAGACCAGACCGGTCCTTTTTTGTGCCATTTCAGCGCCCCAGTTATTAGAATCCATGCAAGGTGCCAACGATGGCACGACCATGCACACGACTCCCTGTGAGCCGCGTTGATTCATATCAAGAGGGGTCATACTGCATTCGAAGATGCGAAAGTTGCATGCACAATGTCGCACACGGCAGGCAGAGTGTCGCAACGTAGTTTTGCGTATTCGGCCTGCCGTGAGGTGCTCTCGTTCGGTCTTCAACTTCACCAGGAAGTATAAATACCGAGTGCTTTCAACGATCCACAAAGGGCTGATGGCACGATCGTTTTCTGAAGGAAAGAGCTGTATTTCGTGGTAAGCGTCGCAGTAACAGGGTTCTCCCAAATCCCGGACGTACTCACACCGCACTGTGACCGACCCCCTTCCATTCGGGCCCGCCTTTGACAGTTCGATCTTTTAAATCAGCACTTCTTTCGCCGAATCTTTCCGGAAGTTTATGGATGGTCGCAGCGATGGCGGCCTTTGCGCTGGAGGATGCGTTCGTCAAACATGCCGCAAAGGATCTGCCAGTGAGCGAGGTCCTGATGCTGTTCGGATTCGGCGGGGCACTGACGTTTTGGGTTCTGGCAAGACTGAAGCGTGAAACCGTCTTTCACCCGGACGTCCTGTCGCCGGTCATGAGGGTCCGCTTCGTTTTCGAACTTCTCGGGCGTCTCTTCTATATCCTGGCGCTTGCGTTGACCCCACTCTCTTCCACCACGGCTATCCTGCAGGCCACACCCATCTTCGTTGTGCTTGGCGCTGCCCTCTTCTTTGGAGAAAGTGTCGGCTGGCGCCGCTGGAGCGCGATTTTTGTCGGATTGATCGGCGTTTTGATCGTGCTGCGCCCGACTGGAGACAGTTTTTCGCTGCTGTCCTTGCTTGCAGTCATCGGCATGCTCGGGTTTTCGGGCCGGGACCTGGCCAGCCGGGCAGCGCCTGCGACCCTGAGCACGAACGTCCTTGGGTTTTACGGGTTCATAACAATCATTATCGCAGGTGTGCTCTTCAGTTTCTGGGAGCAGCCGGTCGTGATTGTGCCCACGCCCTCCCATCTGCAGGCGCTCGCGGCAGCAGTCGTCCTTGGTGTGGTCGCCTATACCTCACTCATGAAAGCCATGCGCACCGGAGAGGTGGCTGCGGTCACGCCGTTCCGCTATTCACGGCTGCTTTTCGGCATACTGCTCGGCGTTGTCTGGTTTGGCGAAACGGTCGACATTCAGATGCTGATCGGCTGCGGTGTTATCGTCGCGTCCGGCCTGTTTATCCTGTGGCGCAGCAACAGGGCCCGGTCGTAAGTCAGGATCAGGGCGTTCAATCGACGTTGCCCGACAGTCTTTGCAGCTCCGCCACGACCTCGCTGCATCGCCCTTCCGGTAGTCGCCACATTGTAATTGCGCGAGGCAACGGCACCTTTGTCGCAAAAGGGGCAACAAGTGCGCCGGATCTCAAATGCTGCTCGACCAGGGATGTGTGGCCCATCAGGACCCCAGCGCCGCTGATGGCCTCTTCGACCGCCAGTGAATACAGCGAGAACACCGGTCCGCGCGGTACGAGCCCGATCCCCGGACATGCATGCGCTGCCCAAATGGCCCAGTCGTCTACCCAGGCGGTGTCCGTCAGACAGGCAACCTTGTTGAGGTCCGCGGGCTGTTTGAGGTGACGCGCACATTCGGGCGAACAAACCGGCAGCAGTTCATCCTTTTGGAGCTGCACGCCACCTTGCGGAATGACGTCGCTGTAGAACAGGCAAAGATCAAATGGAACGCGCTTCAGGTTCGGTGGGGTTTCCAGAGCAGTGACGGAGACATCGAGATCGGGAATTCTGGCGCGCAGCCCTGGCAGCCGCGGCGCGAGCCAGAGCTGCGCAAGGGCCGGAAGGGCTGCTATGTGGACCTTCCGCGGAGCGGCGTCCTGCCTGAGATCACGCACCGCCCCGCCCAGCAGATCAAAAACCTTCACAAACGCGGGCAACGACCTTTGTCCAATCTGAGTGAGCTCCACACCCCGGGCGCTGCGGACGAAGAGGGCAGCACCGATCTCCTGTTCAAGCGCTTTGACCTGCGCCGCAACAGCTCCTGACGTCACGTTAAGCTCCTCTGCGGCGAGCGCAAAACCTCCCAGTCTCGCCGACGCTTCGAATGCGCGCAACGCGTTGAGCGAGGGAATACGCGGCATTGGTGGTGAGACAGACATCTTGAGACCTAATTTTTCTAGCCCTTTTTTTTCTAAATTCTGATTTGCCAAAGCGCAAGCTGACAGGCACGTTCAACCCAACGTCCTTTGGAGGGTTTCGTATGTCAGTACATGAGCTCCGGCCATGGTTGCCGCACGGTGTTGCAGAGCGGATCGACGGTATCGTCAAGGCGACCCGTTCGCTGTCGTCCGATCAGATCGTGCGAACGATCGATGACCTGGCCGACAGGAACCGGGAAATTCATGAGCGGGACTGCTTCAACCTCAATCCGGCGACCAACGTCATGAACCCGAGAGCTGAAGCGCTTCTCGCCAGCGGGCTGGGATCCCGGCCCTCGCTCGGCTACCCGGGTGACAAATACGAGATGGGTCTTGAAGCCATCGAAGAGATCGAGGTGATCGCGGCGGATCTCGCCTGCGAGATCTTCAACGCGCAACATGCCGAAATCCGGGTCGCGTCCGGGGCGATGGCAAATCTCTATGCGTTCATTGCGACAACGAAGCCCGGTGACGTCATCATAGCCCCGCCCGCTTCCGTCGGCGGTCATGTCACCCATCACGATCCGGGCTGCGCCGGTCTCTACGGTCTTGAAATCCATGAGGCTCCGGTGGACGCCGATGGCTATACCATTGATGTGGAAGGTCTGCGCGAGATGGCGCACCGTCTGAAGCCGAAGTTGATCACGATCGGGATGAGCCTCAATCTCTTCCCGCATCCGGTTTCAGAGATCAGGGCGATAGCGGACGAGGTCGGCGCGTTTGTCCTTTTCGACGCAGCGCATCAGTGCGGGATGATCGCGGGCGGCGTTTTCGCCGATCCGCTAGCCGAAGGCGCCCATCTGATGACAATGAGCACGTATAAGAGCCTGGGTGGACCGGCCAGTGGGCTGATCGTAACCAACGACCAAGACCTCTCGCAAAAGCTCGACGCCATCGCCTTTCCGGGCCTGACGGCCAATTTCGATGCTGCCAAATCGGCAGCACTGGCCGTCTCTCTGCTGGACTGGCGGGAATTCGGCACAGCGTACGCGCAAAAGATGGTTTCTACTTCAAAAGCGCTCGCGTCCGCCCTTGCGCAGGAAGGACTGCCGGTCCTTTCAACGAAAAAGGGCTTTACGGCATCTCATCAGTTTGCTCTGGAGGCGGCACCATTCGGCGGCGGGCAAACGGCTTCGAAGAAACTTCGCAAGGCCGGTTTTCTTGCCTGTGGCATCGGTCTCCCGATAACCGAGGTCAATGGCGACATGAACGGGCTGCGCTTCGGCACGCCAGAGCTCGTGCGCTGGGGCATGAGCGAGGCAGACATGCCGGAACTCGCCCGCCTGATCGCCGAAGCATTGCGTTCCAATGACCCGCACGCCATGGCGGGCCGCGTAAGCGAATGGCGGCGTTCATTCAAGGATCTGCACTTCGTGCGCCACGGCTGATCCGGTCTTCCGTTTTTGCATTTCTGTGCCTACCCTTTCATGGCGATGTCACCAACGCATGGAGGGGCGAGGCGGATATGCAGAAGCAGTCAGATCATGGATATGAGGCTTTGGAGACCATACTCGGCAACGCCCCCGATTTGCTGAAGTCACTGCTTGAAGGATCACCCGACACGATCAGCATCTCGGATGCACGGCAGCCGGATCTGCCGCTGACCTATGTAAACCCGTCCTTTCACAGAACAACCGGATATGCTTCCGATGAAGCTCTCGGAAGGAACTGCCGTTTTCTGCAGGGCGAAGATACAAACCCGGACGACGTTTCAATAATCCGCAAGGCCATCGCCGATCGCGCGCCTGTCGATGTTGTTCTCCTGAACTACAAGAAATCCGGAGAACCCTTTATCAACGCGCTTCGGATGGCGCCGATTTTCGACAGATCAGGAGACCTTGCCGCGTTCCTGGGAATCCAAAAGGACATTACGCAGGAGCGGCTGCGCGCCGAAAGCGATATGGCTCAAAACAGGCTGGAAGCTCTGGGAACGGCATCCGGCGCACTCGCCCATCAGCTCAACAATCTGTTGCACCCGATCACGAGCCTCATTTCCCTGCATCTGCCCGACATTGCCGACCCGGTGATCCGTAAAGACCTGGAAATGTCGCTCTATAGCGCGCGGCAAGCCGCGGACCTGTCAAACAATCTGTTGGGGCTGTCGCGCGGAAATTTTCAGGATAGTTCGGACGTCACCCAGCTGCCCGACGGTCTTGTCCGTGCCGTCGAACTTGTGCGTTTGATGCTGCCGCCGACCATCACCATCGAAACCGACTTCGCGACGGTCTCTAAAGACCTGCGAGTTCCAATTAATGAAACCTTGTTCGCGCAAGTAATCATTAACATCGTCACCAACGCCGCCCAGGCAACCAAGAATACCGGGATAATACGTATAGAACTCGCTGAACCCGAGAGTTCAAGACTGAAAATTTCGATTGCCGACAACGGCCCAGGTATACCAAAATCGCAGCGCAACAAAGTATTCACACCTTTTTACTCTAGCAAAAAAGAAAAAAACGGATCAGGTCTTGGGCTTTCCGTCGTTTTGCAAATTATTAATAAGTTTGATGGAAATATTATGATCAGTGACGGCCTCATACAACCAGATGGAGACGGATTTGGTTGTATGTTTACTATAGATCTACAGAAAATTACGTAAGGTTGTATTTCGGTAGATCTGGGAGCGACGGTATAATGTGTCAGATTCTACTGATTGACGATATGCAGCCCGTCCGGCACGCGATTGCGGCAACGCTTCGCAAAGCAGGACACGAGGTTGTTGAGACCGATGACGGCAACAAGGGGCTCGAAATTGTTTCCAAGAAACAATTCGACCTTGTGATCACGGACATCATGATGCCGGCCTCCGATGGAACGGATGTGGTGTTTGCACTCAAGACGGCCAATACCGGTCCCAAAGTCATCGCGATGTCGGGCGGCGGGGCAGGAATTCCGGCAAAAGAGGCTCTGCAACTTTCGACATCTCAGGCGGACGCGGTCCTGAAGAAGCCGTTCACCAATGAAGACCTGATCGAGACGGTGAGCGGGCTCACGTCGAACTGATCGGACTGTCATCCACGCTTTCGGAGGGGATAATCGTGGCCTGGTTTTACAATATGCGGCTGACGCAGAAACTTCTGCTCGCCTTCGGCGTCTTACTGCTCATCATGGCATTTCTCGGTGGTAAGTCCGCCATGATGTTCAACACGCTGGATCATGAATTCACCGAGTTCACCGAACACGGCAATGCGCTTGCCGCGGCGACCGACATCACGCAGGCTTTCTCCGAAATGGAGATCAAAGCAATAGAGTTCATTGCTGATTCATCGGATGAAAAGCTTCAGGAAGTTGATGCCGCCCACACGAGCGTGGTTCAGGCGATCGACGAAAAGATCAAGAAGCTTCATATTCCCGAAGAGATCGAGCGCCTCGAAGATGCGCGCAAACACGTTGAAATCTATTGGGATGATTTCCAGAAGGTTGCCCACGAGCGTGCTTTGCAGAAGGATATTGTCGACAACAGCCTGCACAAGGCCGGCGACAAGCTTCAATATGAGATCGTGACGGTCTTCAAGCACAAGCAGGAGCAGGATTCCAAGAACGGTAAACCTTCCGAGACAGTTGAACTCGTGACGGATGCGATGATCCATCTCCTGATCGCACGCGACCACGCCAACCGGTTCGTCTATTCCGGTATGGAATCTGAACTCGACTATGCACTCTCTGAAATCGACCGGGTCAAAAAGGATCTGACCAGCGATGCCATGGCCAAGCTGGACGGTGAGGACAGAAAGTTGGTCGACGACGCGCTTGGTCAGATTGAGGTCTATGTAAGCGCTCTCATGGAGTTCCGCACGCTTGAACAGGACATCAGGCACCTGGAACAAGACGTTATGTCCAGCGAGGCAAAAATTGTTGCTGACGACCTTGCCGCGATCAAGCAGTTTGCCATCGACGCGGAACACAAGCTGGAAGCGAAGGTTCATGAACAAACCGCGAGTTCAATCATGTTCTCGCTGGGAGGAACTGCAATCGGCTTTGCGGTCGGGCTCGCCGCAGCCATCGCGCTTGGACGGATGATCAGCGGTCCGGTGAACGGGCTTTCCCGGACGATGGATGACCTTTCGCGCAATCGCCTCGACACCGAGATCCCTGCGCTCAAAGGCAAGGATGAAATCGCCGACATGACCCGTGCCGTCATGGTTTTCCGTGACGGATTGGTTGAGCGTCAGGCCATGCGCGAGGCGCAGGAAAAGAACCGCGAACAGACGAACCGCCGCCGGGACGAACTGGATCAGATGATCGGCATTTTCGGCAACACGATCCGCGGCATTTTCAAGCGCATGTCGCACTCTTCCACCGAAATGTCCGACACGGCGGAAACCCTGACGCAAACCTCCGAGAACTCGACCAATCAGGCGACCGTGCTTGACAAGGAGGCAAGCGACACCTCCTCCATGGTGGCAACGGTGTCCTCGGCTGCGGAAGAACTGATTTCCTCCATTCAGGAAATCCGGCGCAATGCGGATCACTCGGCAGAAATCGCCGCCAAAGCTTCGGATCGGGCGGAAGAAACAAAGTCCAACTTCAGTGAACTTGTCACCGCGTCGGACCAGATCACCAGTGTTGTCGACCTGATTCGCGAAATCGCCGATCAGACCAATCTCCTGGCTCTCAACGCCACGATCGAAGCTGCGCGCGCCGGCGAGGCGGGCAAGGGCTTTGCTGTGGTGGCCTCGGAAGTCAAGGAACTGGCGGCGCAGACCTCCCGGGCAACAGGTGAAATCAGCAACCAGGTCGGAGCAGTCCAACGCACGGCACAAAGCGCTGAACAATCGATCGGTGAGATCTACGGGACTGTCCGCGAGATCAACGATGTCGCCACCAGCATCGCATCGTCGGTCACGCAACAGGAAAGTGCCACGTCTGAAATCGCACGCAGCATGGAAACTGTTTCAAGCAGTGCGGCGCGCGTGCGCGACAGCGTCTCTGTGATGCGGCAGAACTCCGAAGACACAGCCAACTCCTCCAAGTTGGTGAAGGATGGCAGCTCGGTGGTCTATGACGAAGCCGTGCTTTTGGGTGACGAGGTGGAAACCTTCCTCGATGCGATTGCCAACCGTGGCGACGACGAGACTTACCGGATCTACGAGGTCGACTGGCCGGCAACGCTGGAAATAGGCGGCAGGCTGATCAGCGCGCGCACTCTGAAAATCTCGTCTGCGTTCTGCACTGTTTCCGAACAACTCGACGTAACACCCGGCACACGTGTGGTGTTCGAGTGCAGTGAATTGACTGCGGCGATCGAAGCACGCGTGGCGGTGACCGAGAATGGCACGACAACCCTGCAATTCCCGCTGAACCTGGATCACATTGCCGATCTCAGAACCCAGCTGGAACAACGCGGCCTGGCATCAGCTGCCTGAGCAGAGGCAAAAACACACCGGGACGCCCAGGACCTTCGCAATGGTTCCAGGGCGTCCCGTTTTCTATTGCCGGGTGCGAGCGAAAGTTCGAAACGGTCCCCGCTCCCCTTTAAAGACGAACTCACAAGGGCCCTATCCGGCAGACACCGGTTCATCCGATGCTTTCACGATTTCGGTCGTCCGAGCACGAGCCCTGTGATCAGCGGCAGCAAAAGTATCATGCCCGTAAAGCGCGCAATCTGGTGTGCCGCGACAAAGGCCGGGTCCAGATCGAGAATGAACGCCAGAAGCGTCATGACCTCAAGTCCGCCAGGCGCATAAGCCAAAAGGGCCTGACCGAATGGAATGTCAACCAGGGACGAAATCAGCAGCGCACCGAGAATAGACATCAAGAATGCTGCGCTGAAAGCCGCGATAGAAGCCCCTAAAACAGAGACGAATTGCCTGAAGGTCATCGCGCCGAACCGGCAGCCGATCATCGCTCCCATCAGGACGAAACATGGCAGAACAAGATAGAAGGGGAGCACGAGTGTCCAGACGCCCGAGGCATTCAGCCCGGCACTCATGAAAAACGCACCGGTCATCAGCCCCCCCGGCACATTCAGCTTATGCGCCACCAGGCTGGCAAGCAAACAAAGTGGCAAGCCAATGATGATCTCAAACCAGCTGGATGCCTCGATCATGCCGCCCTCCCCGTCAACGGTTCCACTTGTCGACACAACGGCGAAAGGCAGAATGGCAACGAGGACGAACAATCTCAGCGATTGGCTGGACGCAATCCGGGGAAGGTCGGCGCCACGGTCTGTCGCAAGCGCGATCACATAGGACAGAGCCCCTGGTATCGCTCCGAAAAACGCTGTTTCCCGAGACCATTTGGCCCCGAAATGCAGCACCAGATACCCTGCCAGGGTAACGCAAACGACCACGACAAGCAGAAGCGCCATGGAAACCGGCCACTCGGCGATCCGCTCCACGACATCGGGCCGGACACCGGCGCCCATCGAGACACCGATGACGACGAAAAGCGCGTCACGCAGCGGATCAGGCATGATTGTCGGCGCGCCCGCGAGTGTCGCAACGGCTACAAAAACCATCGCGCCAGACAACCAGGCGGCGGGAAGGCCCGCGAGATAGAACAAGCCGCCTCCGCAGGCTGCGATCAGGATTGTCAGCGACAGGTGCGCGGCGGTTTTGGTCAATTTGTCAGAAGTCATTTGGGTCTGGCAGATTTGGAGGTCCTCTGTCTCCCGGACTAATATAGTTGATTATGATCGTCATGGTTGATTGCATCGATCAACATAAAAGACCTCAAAACTCCCGTGCCATGGCAACTTCTACGGGTTGCGTAAAGGGAGCTCCTTCGATCATCTCAAGTTCGCAGGCTTTCCGGATCGCAGGCCGCTCTTCCAGCCGTTGAAGCAACTGTAACAGACGGGGATAGTCCTCGACCGGCCATCTTCCAGCTGTACCATAAATCTGTGCCCATCTTGCGCAGGCTGCTGTGTAAAAATCGAGGCAGGTCACCTGCTTGCCGATCAGGTAAGGGCCTGCTGAAACGGCAAGTTCCTGTTCCAAAAGCTGAAAACTATTCGAGATGCGCTTCTTGAGACCTTCTGAAAAAGCGGCCGAATCCCGGTCTCCTGACAGATATCTGTGCGGCTTGAAGGAAATGCGCAAGTCGGAATGAAGCGTGTTGGAAAGGAAAAACAGCCATTTCAGAAAGCGCCCCCGACCCGAGGCTCCTGAGGCGGGGCGAATGATTGATGCCGGTCGGCGAGCAGCAGCAAGATAGCCCCGACTTCAAACACGGGAGCATCCTGTCCCGGACACTCCAGCACTGGGATCAGGCCCTGAGGATTGAGCCTTCGATAGGCTTGCGTTTTTTGAGCCGAAGTCTTTCGATCAACCGGGACGAAGTCATAGATCACGCCCAATTCCTCGAGCAACATGCGCACAACAAGGTTGGCATTGTCAGGCGCACCGTGGAGGCGGTAACGCGAAGCCGCCTCCTCCAATTTCGTTTCTTCAAAGCCGCTCACATTTTTCTCCAGTCATCCGTTCACGGAATTGAGCGATATCAAGGTTCGAGACGGCGATTTTCTGAAATATACCGTCATGACAAACGATCCGCTCTCCTATGCGCTGCGCAGCGTGCCGCGTTATACCAGCTACCCGACAGCACCACATTTCCATAGCGGTGTGAGCGCCCAAACCTATAGAGAATGGTTACGCGCGATCACGCCAGAGGACAGTCTGTCGCTTTATCTGCACGTGCCCTTTTGCCGGGAGCTCTGCCATTATTGCGGATGCCATACCAAAGCGACGCGTCAGGATGCGCCGATCAGAACCTATGCGGCGACACTCGAACAGGAAATCGGGCTGGTTGGCGAACACCTTAAAGACGCCGGACCGGTTCGCCATATCCATTGGGGCGGCGGTACCCCCAGTCTTCTGCCCCGGCAAAGTTTCGCCGATCTGACCGGATTGATGCGTGTCCTGTTCGAGTTTTCACCGGACCTGGAACATGCAATCGAACTCGACCCGCGGCTTGTAAGCGAAGACCTGGCAGAGACGCTCGCGCTTGTCGGCATCAACAGAACGAGCCTGGGCGTCCAGGATTTTGACCTCAACGTACAAAAGGCAATCGGACGGGTTCAGCCTTTTGAAGTCGTTGCAAAAGCGACACGGATGTTGCGCGCGAACGGGCTTGATGCGCTCAATTTCGACCTGATGTACGGACTTCCCGGTCAATCGCGCGAAACAATTCTGGATACCGTCGACAAGACACTGGAACTCGCGCCGAGCCGGATTGCCCTGTTCGGCTATGCGCATGTTCCCTGGATGCGCAAACACCAGAGATTGATCGACGAAACGGCGTTACCGTCCGCAGCCGAGCGGCTTGAACTTGCCGATCTTGCGCGCTCCGAATTGCTGAAAGCCGGCTACGTGGCGGTCGGCCTCGACCACTTTGCGCACGCCGATGACAGCATGGCACACGCCCTCGCAGACGGCTCCCTGAAACGGAATTTTCAGGGCTACACGACAGACCAGGGCGAACAGCTTATCGGCTTTGGCGTATCGTCGATCGGCAAACTGTCCAATGGATACATTCAAAACCTGCCGGATGTCGGCAATTGGCGACGCCAGATACTTGCCGGTGAACTTCCGGTTTCCAAGGGTTTGGCACTCAGCGCTGACGACAGGCTGCGCGGCCGTATCATCGAAGAGCTCATGACAGACTATGCCTGCGATCTCACTCCGGTCTGCAAAGGCTTCGGACTCACTGTCAACGATCTCAGCGATGCCATCCGAGCATTGGAAGATCTGGCGGCGGATGGTCTGGTGACACTCGATTTCGGCGACAATGACAATGTGAGGGTTTCAGTCACTGAAAGCGGACGGCCATATGTACGTCTGGCAGCGGCTGCATTCGACAGCTATCTTGCCGAAAGTCAGGCGACCGGCAAGGCGAGACACTCCGCTGCCGTCTAGATGAAAGAGAGCGCCGCTCAGCCCGCGCGCGCGCCGCTCACCGTAACCTCGACCAGAAGCAGAACAGAGGCAATCATCCTGTAGGCCGATTGCATCGGTGCCGGCTGGCTGAGTTCGAGAAACCAGTCACGATCTTTGAACAAGCCGGTGAGTTTTTGGAGCCTGGTCTTGGGCTCTTCTTCTCCCGGCCTCAGGGCGCGCCTGATAATGCCAATGCCGCGGCCATCGACAACCAAGGCGTAACTGTCCGGCCAACTGCCCATCGCGGCCTCGAGTGTTTTTTCAGACCACTTCCGCGGGTCGACCACACGAAACAGCTCATTTTGCATCATGTCGCGCGCAAGCCAGGCGTCGGTTCCCTTTAAGGCGATTTCACCCGCTTCGCCAGCATCCTGCGACGTGAGATGCCAACGCGTGTTCAGAAACTTTTTTTCAGGCGTCAGCGTACGGGTCATTCCGTCATTGACGTTGAATAGCTCAATTGGCTTTGCAATCGTCCTTTTTGTAAGATCGCATCGGACGAATTCCTCCTCGTTGGCAAGCACGTTGTACTGCTTGTCCGCGTTGCAATCGGGATTTGAAGTTTTCACAAAGCGAAGAGAATCTATCTGCATCACGGACCGTCCGATCTACAAGGAAACCTGGCAAATTTATGCAGTTTCAACTCTTAATAAATGACCGCTTCTGGGCTTGTGGCGATCCAGACGCCTCAAGAATGACAAACATGCCTAAGAAACACTTGCAACCTGCATCCAAAAGTCCGTTTGAACAGACAAAAGGCCGAGCATGAGCCCGGCCTCAGGGATACGATCTGCCTTCGATCAGTGAATACCGGTCATCTGGCAGAGGCCGCAAACCTTGTTGAGATGAATTTTGTCCGCTTTGTCGACGCGGATGACGCCGCGGCGTTTCAGGTCGGAAACAACCCTGCTGACAGTCTCGATCGTGAGCCCGAGATAGTCCGCAATTTCCTGCCGTGTCATGTGAAGCTGCAGATCAAAACTGTCGTCGTCTTCGTCGGTTGGACCAACGCAGCCCAGTCCACCGCGATCAGGCACAAGATGCATCAGAAAGCTGGCAACGCGCTCAACTGCCGATTTGCGGCCAAGAAGAACGGCATGTTCATGCAGAACCTGCATCTGGTTCGTCAGACACTTTGCGAGCGTTCTTTGCAATTCATCGGATCGCTCGACGTGCCTCAGGTCGATTTCCTGGACGATTGAATGCGTGAGCGTTTCCGCCGTGCAGTCGTTCTCGTCGCTATTGGAAAGGCCGAAGATGTCACCAGGACGCAGGACCTCCACCACCTGGCGGCGGCCATCGGGAAGGAGTTTGTAGAGCATGATTGATCCGCGAACGAGCTCGTAAAGCCGTTTAGCAGGGTCGCCTTCATAGTAGACAACAGCATGTGTTTCATACTCGGTTGTCTTGCCGCCAAAGCTGGAAAATCCCGCTTTGGGCGCTTCGCAAAACGCCGTGCGGTCTGACCGTGATCCAGCACCGTGACCTGTGAAACCAGCTTCAAGATATGCCATTTTTCCCTCCTTCGCGCAGATCAGCGCGGCTTAAGCCCGCAACGACACTTCCTGGCACCATCACCCCACCACAGCAGGAAGACGTTTTGCCCAAGAGAGCCCCGTGCTGCAAAAACGCCCCGTCCGACGTTTTCGCAACCCGCAATGATCACTCTAAAACGTGGAAACCATTGAAGGAATTCGGTCGACTGCGTAAGAGGAATTACATATGGGCGGAAACGCCGCAGTAGACGCTCCAGGGCCCGCTCGCTTTCACAGACCTCATGGCTCCCCGCACAGCTTTGCACTCCAGACAGAGCACTCCGTGAGGCAGGGATTGGCCTTATCAAGGGCCGCTTCAGGCCAGTTTTTTCAACGCGGGCAAGGCTTACCTTGCATCATCTCACGTCCATGCGAACGAGAAGGCCCAGATGGTCTGAACCCATATAGGGGCGTGTTTCAACCG
The DNA here is from genome assembly GCF_040530035.1 of Roseibium sp. HPY-6. Classification (NCBI taxonomy): domain Bacteria; kingdom Pseudomonadati; phylum Pseudomonadota; class Alphaproteobacteria; order Hyphomicrobiales; family Stappiaceae; genus Roseibium; species Roseibium sp. HPY-6. The sequence goes on along the minus strand of NZ_JBEWCD010000002.1, from coordinate 1,536,586 downwards.
ATCCTTCCGTACCCTTGGGAACAAGCACGTTGTCCAAAGGCAACGGTAGCAGCCACGCCCCGAATTTGAATGAGTTACGTGTTTTTCCCAGTATCTTGTTGCCTGCGGCCCTGCTTATTTCCCGCACACTCTCTCCCCACGGCACCATGTTGAAGTCGCCAGCGATAATGACGGGGTCGTCCAGCTTGCTGATCCACTCGGAAACTTGCTTACTCTGCTGATATTGCCGGTAGGGAAATGGCCATTCCAGGTGTAGCGAAACGATCCAAACCCGGCGGTCGTCCGGGAGAATTGCCTTAACGCCGGCAAGTCCGCCCTCGGGCAGACAGAACTCGGATCCGACAATCGTCGGCAAGGACGTCAGGATGGCGACGTCCTGCCTGGGCCTGAACCGACAGAACACAGAGAAAGAGTAATGATCGAACAGCTTCGCCATGAAGCGGCGATTGTGGTCCGATACTTCTTGAAGGGTAACAACCTGGGCAGAGGACAGGATTATGTCATCTGCTAGAGAGTAACGTGGCCAGGCCCTTGAAAGCAGGTTCTTTTGATAAAGCGTTAGGCAGTTGTTGCTGCACGACATCTCCGGGCGAAAATACCCGGAAATAAAGGACCCTGTCGCAGCTGTTGAAATGATCAGAGAAAAGATGGCCATACGTTGAAAGCCAAGCACCCACAGCGCAAGTGTTGTCGGGACAAGCAAGGCCGCAAGAAGTGGGCGGATAACCGCCAGCGAGTCGCCAGGTGGGAATACGCGGCCCGTGAACCCAAGCAAAAGCGCTGCCGCAATGGCTATCGCCCAAGCCAGCGTGACATACCTGACAATCTTTTTGCGAACCATTCCAATCCTGTAGCTGCCACCGGCATTGGCTTGTACCTTAGGTCCGATGAACAGAGACAAAAACCCTTTATTTTCAGAAGGGCATCATGGGAATTTCCTGCCATGTGTTCATGAAGCGCTGTGTGCGGTCTGATCCCTAAAGGGTTCCAAGTGTCGCGGCGTGCGACCACATTGCCAAGATCAAGGTGACCGGCAGCTGCGCGCACATTCAGGCCATTGCGGCTGTCAGCATGTCGATGGAAAGAGGTTTGCGCAAAATCGTGAGATCGCGAAGTTCCTTGAGGCTCTGAAGGATCTTTACGCGTGATTTGCCGGAAATCGCAATTATGTTTGGCGGCATGGCCAATCGCTTCAATTCCCTGACAATGTCCGCTCCGCTGATACCCGGCAAGCCCAGGTCAACAATTACCCAATGGCCGTCAGACACATGGGCCTGCTCCATGAATGTTTCCCCATCCAGGTATATCCGTGTCGAATGATCCAGATGTTCGAGCGCCAGTGCCAGCGCATCTGCAACAGCTTCGTCATCCTCGATGATATGAACGACCACTCAATACTATCCCGGGTTCCAGCGTTACCGCCCAGATACCCGTGAAGCATACGCCACAAAAGCCGCGGCGAATGTACGCAGAAATACGTCTGTCTTGATCCAGGTCTCAGGCGCAGAAAACTGCGCCGTTTCTCGAACCTCAGTCCGCCGTCGGATGCCCCAGGACAATCCTCACAAGATCGGCAGCGTTTCTTGCGCCGAGTTTTTCCATGATACGCGCCCGGTGAACCTCGACAGTCCTTGGACTGATGCCAAGGGTCCGCCCGGCTTCCTTGTTCGACGCACCGTCGGTGATTTCCTTGAGAACTTCCATTTCCCGGCGCGTGAGCAGATCGGCCCCTTGAAAAGTCTGGCTTGTGTCGGCTTCCTGCCGCGTGCTCATTGCAGCGATGGCTTCCTTCACCCTTTCCAGCACTGTTTCGGCCGAGAACGGTTTTTCAATGAAGTCATGGGCCCCGTTGCGTATCGCCTCGACTGCCATGGGAATGTCACCCTGGCCGGAAATGATGAAGATCGGGGCCGGGTAGTGTTCGGCATTCAGAGCCTTGAGAATTTCGATCCCCGACCTGCCGGGCATATGTACGTCCAGCATGACGCATGCGGGCGCTGACTTGCTTGCGGACTGGATGAAGGTATCCCCGTCTGAAAATGTCTCGACGACATAACCTTCCATGTTGAACAGAACGGACAGCGCGTCCCGCACCGCAGGGTCATCATCAACGATATATACGGCCTCTGCGTCAGCTTCCATTATCTTTCAGTCCCCATACGTTGTTCGCGTTGTCTGCTTTAAAGATCATTATCCGATCGTTCTTCCCTTGGATGAACAGGCAAGGTCAACAAAAACGATGCGCCAGTGCCCTCAGGCGACGTTTCCAACTTCAGATCGCCGCCGTGGTTTTGGGCTATCGAACGCGAAATGGCCAGACCGAGACCGACACCTTTGTGCTTTACACCGGTGAAAGCGCGAAACAGTCCGTCAATCAGTTCGACCGGTACACCGGGTCCATTGTCCGTTACCCTAAATTCCAGCAGGTCTTCGTTGAGACGGACGCTTAACGTAACTTTTTTCTCCGGTTGGTCGGCAACCGCCTCACGCGCATTTCGCAGAAGATTGATCAATATCTGACGGATCTGGACGGGATCCGCCTGAAGCGAGGGCAGCCCTTCCTGGACACTTGCAGACAAATAAGCTTGCTGTCCGCCGCTTCCGAGTTCCGCCATCTCAAGGCAGGACCGTACAAGCTCGGGGACGTCGACAGTCTGTCTTTCAGGCGCTTTCTTTTCCACAAGTTGGCGCATGCGCTGGATGATCTCACCGGCCCGTTCGGCCTCGCGAACGGCTTTTTCAATGACGGAAAGGATGAGCGGATCGATCGAATCGTCGGTTTTGGCCTTGCGCGAGACCGACTGCAGGTAAAGAAGAACCGCTGTCAGCGGCTGATTGAGCTCGTGTGCGATCGCCGCACCCATCTCATCAAGCGCACTCAAACGCGTCATGTGCAACAACTGCGCCTGTGTTTTCGCCAGCCGGTCTTCAATCTGCTTTCGTGACCGCAGGTCCCGCAGAATGCCAATGAATTGACGCCCGTCAGGTGTATTCGCCTCGCCGACCGACAACTCGATCGGAAAGACGGTTCCGTCCTTGTGCTGGGCCTGAACCTCGCGGCCAATTCCGATGATCTTTCTGTGGCCGGTATTGATGTAGTTCTGAACATAGTGATCATGTGACCGGGCATATGTTTCCGGCATGATCCTGTTCACATTACGCCCGAGAAGATCTGCGGCTTCGTATCCGAACAGGTGCTCGCAGGCCTTGTTGTAAGCAAGTACCAGGCCGCGTTCGTTGATCACGATTATTCCGTCGACAGCCGTATCGAAAACACTTACCAGTCTCGCTTCTGAGACCGCGGCGGAGTCCGCATTTCGATCTGCTATGCTGTCGTCTGCCATCCCCGCACCTAACTGGAAATCACGTCCATTCAGGTTTAAGGGGTTTCACGTAGTCCAGCAACCCGTCAAGAGTCTTAAATCTCTGGAAGCCAAGCATTAATTCGCCGAATTGCTTCTTCCAGGTGGTCCTGCTTGCGTGCATAACAGAGCCGGGCGAAGTTCTCCCCGCCGGGACCGAATGCCGTTCCGGGCGCAAGACCGACACCTGTTTCACGAACAAGATCAAGCGCGAAGCTGCGCATGTCCGTGATGCCTTCGAGCTTGAAGAAGAGATAGAACGCGCCCTCCGGCGGCGCGGCCGAAATGCGCCCGATTTTGCGAATGCCTTGAAGCACGGCCTCCCTGCCTTTGCGCGCGCGCTCGATCTGGCTTTCGAGAAACTCCTGCCCCTCTGTGAGCGCCGCAACCGCGCCCCACTGTAAAAAGGCGGGCACACCAGATGTTGAATATTGTATCAGATTTTCAAAGACTTGACCCATGACTGGCGGTGCGGAGACCCAACCGACCCGCCATCCAGTCATGGCCCAGTTTTTCGAAAATGAATTCACGAAAATGATGCGGTCGTCTTCGTCGGCAATGTCGTAAAATGACGGCGAGCGCCTGCCGTTTCCATAGAAGTAAAGCGTATAGATCTCATCGGCGATGATCCACAAATCATGCTTGCGTGCGAGATCCAGAAACGCTGTTAAAAGTCCCTCGGACGCGACCCATCCGGTCGGATTGCTGGGCGTGTTCAAAAAGAGAGCGGCCGTATCCGAGGTGATTGCCCGCTCGATATCTTCCAAGGCGAGAGACCAGCCGCCGTTTGATTCGCGCATTGCAACCGGAACGGTTTTTGCGCCGTGAATTTCCACGGATGCCGCGATGTTCGGCCACGAAGGCGACGGAACGATCACTTCCTTGCCCGGGTCAACGATCGCCTGGACCGTCAGCTGGATCGCCTGCATGCCTGATCCCGTCACGTAAAATCTTTCGGGCGAAAAAGGCCTGCCGTAAAGATCCTGGTGATAGGCTGCCAATGCCTCGCGCAATTCCGGAATACCGCGCTGATAAGTGTAGAAGGTTTCGCCACGGTCGAGCGACGCCTTGACGGCCCTGTTGATGAAGGACGGTGTCGGCAGGTCCCCCTCGCCCACCCACAAGGGTATCAAAGCTTCGTGGTGACGACCGGCATTGGCAACTTCGACTATTCCGCTTTCAGGCGCGTTACGGGCACCAGTACTCAATCGCGCAATCAGGTCGGACAAATCGTATACTCCTCACACATGGTCGCCGCACCATAGCGTGTCCGCAATCCAATGTTTCATGAAACGATGTGAACTAGACTTCACCATCGTTGATCGGTTCCAACCTATTGCAAACCGGGTCATAAGTGTCTTCTTCGCCTTGGTCGCAAGGTGAATAGACAGAACGGTTCCGCTATGGTCCGATCTGGAAAAAGCAGCGGAACGGGTTTCTGCAACAACCGGTCGGGAGGACGGTCGCCGCAAGATGCTGCACGGATGGCTCGTGATACTGGTCGCAACGGCCTATATCCTGCTTCTGTTTGCGATTGCCAGCTACGGCGATCGCCTGTCCAACCGCTCGTCTTCTCGCGCGGGTGGCCGTCCTTTTATCTACGCCCTGTCGCTGTCCGTTTACTGCACATCTTGGACATTCTTCGGCTCGGTCGGCAACGCCACCAGAAACGGTGCGGAATTTCTGACCATCTATATCGGGCCGCTTCTGGTATTCGCGCTCGGATATCCACTCTTGAGGCGAATAATCCAGATCTCAAAAGCCGAGAGCATTACCTCGATTGCGGACTTCATAGGTGCGCGATACGGCAAGAGCCAATCGGTGGCCGCTCTCGCGACCCTGATTGCCGTGATCGGCGTCATTCCCTATATCGCGCTCCAGCTGAAGGCCGTCTCCTTTTCGGTTACCACAATGGTCGGCCCCCTGATTTCTCCCGGCTTCAGTTTCGCGCCGTTCTTCAACGACATCACGCTCCTCATTGCGCTCGGCATGGCCATTTTCAGCTGGGCCTTCGGAACCCGTCATATTGACGCCACCGAGCACCAGGAAGGCCTGATGCTGGCGATTGCGACCGAAGCAATCGTAAAGCTGTTTGCCTTTCTGGCCGTCGGTGTCTGGGTCACCTACTGGCTGTTCGACGGACCGTTCGACCTCGTGCGCGCCATCTCGGAAGCACCGGAGGTCGCAGAAGTCTTTGAGCAGCCGATCAATGTGAGCAACTGGCTGATCCTGTCGATCCTGTCAGGTTTTGCGGTTCTCATGCTGCCGCGCCAGTTCCACGTCACGGTGACGGAAAACAATTCCGACGCCGAACTGAGATGCGCAACGTGGCTGTTTCCGCTGTACCTCGTTCTGATCAATCTGTTCGTCATTCCCATCGCGGCAGCTGGCATGCTGCGGTTCGGACAGGACATCAACCCGGACACTTATGTCCTGGCGCTGCCAATCGATGCGGGCCACGACTGGCTTGCAATGTTTGTGTTTATCGGAGGGCTGTCCGCGGCTACCGCGATGGTCATTGTGGCAACGGTTGCGCTTGCGATCATGATTTCGAATGACATCGTCGTGCCGCTCTTGCTGCGCCGGCACAGCGAAGACGATCTTGTCAATGCCAGCGGGCGCGACATGAGCCGTCAGTTGCTGACGATCCGTCGACTGGCGATCTTTGCCATCCTGCTCCTGGCTTACGCCTATTACAAGGCGGCGGGTGACACGGCAGCGCTTGTCTCCATCGGGCTCTTGTCGTTTGCCGCGATTGCACAATTCGCACCCGCCTTTATCGGAGCTCTTGTCTGGCGGCGGGCCACTTCCCTTGGCGCGCTCGCCGGGCTCAGCAGCGGATTTCTTCTTTGGGGCTACACGCTGCTCTTACCGACATTCGCGCAATCTGGGCTCATATCGGCCGGTTTCCTGGAGACCGGTCCCTTCGGCATCGGTTTTCTGAACCCGCAATCCCTGTTCGGCATCGACATAGATCCGTTTATTCACGGAACATTGTGGAGCCTGCTGGTCAACATCCTCCTCTTTGTCGGCGTTTCCTTCGCCCGCAAGCCGCTGCCGGCCGAAACGCTTCAGGCCAATGTGTTCGTGCCTGCCGAATTCACACCGACGCCCAGCCTGCGTTACTGGCGAACGTCCGTTACCGCGAGCGACCTTCAATCCACGGTCGCGCGCTATCTTGGCGAAGAGCGGACCGAGCGCTCGTTTCACCGGTTTGCAAGCGAGCGCGGCATTCCGCTTGATCCGAACACGCTTGCAGACGCCAATCTGCTCCGTTTCTCCGAACAGCTTCTTGCAAGCGCGATCGGTGCGGCGTCCTCGCGCCTCGTTTTGACCTTGATGCTGAAGCGCCATGACCCATCGACAAAAGGGGCGGTAAAACTGCTCGACGATGCGTCAATTGCCATCCAGTACAACCGCGACCTTCTGCAGACGGCGCTCAATCAGGTTCGCCAGGGGATCGGCGTCTTCGACCCTGACCTGCGATTGATCTGCTGGAACCGTCAATTCCGGGACCTGCTTGGTCTGCCAGCCGAATACGGGCAGGTTGGAACAACGCTCGACGCGATCCTGCGATACAACATTGAACGCGGCGAACATGGTCCCGGACCGGTTGAATCAATGGTCGCCGACCGCATTGAAAAACTGGTGCTGGTTCAGGAGACGTTCCAGGAGCGGCTGGAGTCCAGCGGCACGGTTTTCGAAGTCAGGGTCAGCCCGATGCCCGATGGCGGAATCGTGACGACCTATACCGACATCACCGAACGGGTCATGGCGGAAGAAGCGCTTGCGCGCGCCAATGAGACGCTTGAGCGGCGCGTCAGGGAACGAACTGAAGAGCTCACCCACGTCAACGAACGACTTGTCGAGGCAACAAGGGAAGCTGAAGAAGCGAACATCGGCAAAACGCGGTTTCTTGCTGCGGCCGGGCACGACATCTTGCAGCCGCTCAACGCCGCACGCCTTTACGCGTCTGTTCTCGTTGACAAGCTTCAGGCCGGTGACGATGGCGAGCTTGTCCGCAACGTGGAATCAGCGCTTGAATCCGTTGAAGATATCCTTGGTGCCGTCCTGGATATTTCAAGGCTCGACACCGGCGCCCTGAAACCTGAACCCACTGTGTTCCGCCTTGATGAAATACTTCGAGGGCTGGCGCTTGATTTCCAGCCGGTCGCCCAGGAAAAGGGACTTGAACTGCGAATCGTACCGACGTCGGTTTCCATTCGAACCGACCGCAGGCTGCTTCGACGCTTGCTTCAGAACCTTGTGTCCAATGCCCTGAAATACACGCAGGAGGGCAAGGTTCTCGTCGGGTGCCGCCGCCGCGGCAATCGCGTCATCGTCGAAATCCACGATACGGGCATGGGGATCCCGAAAAGCAAACAGAAGGCGATCTTCCACGAGTTCCACAGACTGGACGACGGCATGCGCGTCGCCAAGGGTCTCGGACTGGGGCTTTCAATTGTCGAGCGTATCAGCCACGTCCTGAAACACCCTGTCGCGCTCAGATCGGAAGCGGACAAGGGATCCTGCTTTTCGGTCGAATTGCCGCGCTCTGCGGCCGTTCCGGACATTGCACCGGCGAAGCACGCGCCCGCCTCGCTTGGCAATCTGGACGGTCTGTGCGTTGTGGCGATCGACAATGAACCGGACATCTTGAGCGGGATGCACCATCTCCTGTCGAGCTGGAACTGCACAGTGGTGACGGCTTCCGACGATCAGGAAGCGGCGGCGCGTCTGAACAAGGCGGGGGTGGTACCGGACGTCATTCTCGCCGACTACCATCTCGATTCGGGCACCGGCATCGATGCGATCGTGAAGCTGAGATGGAAATTCGGTTCTCACATTCCAGCCATCCTGATCACCGCCGACCGCAGCAGACCGGTTCGCTCAGAGGCCAACGAGAAGGACATTGCCTTCTTCAACAAGCCGGTCAAACCGGCCGCCTTGCGGGCCCAGCTGGCACGTTGTCACGCAGGACAGGCGGCCGAATAGGTGTCAGGTGCCGGATCTCAGATTTGAGGCGTGAGCGCTGTCTGGTCCATCGCTCAGCGATGCTTCAGAGTCGCTTTCATTCCAGGCGTCGATCTTGACTTCGGTAATCTTCATCGGGTTTGCATGCGGCTTTCCAAAGAAATACCCCTGCAGGGTATCGCACCCGAGCGTGCGCAGGGCATCCACCTGAAACTGGCGTTCAACACCTTCCGCAGTGACTTCCAGACCAAGATTGTGTGCCAGCGCGATAACCGCCGAAATAATGGCAAGACCATCGCTGCGTTCGCCGATCTCGTCCACAAACGACTTGTCGATCTTGATCTTGTCGAACTTGTATTTGCGCAAGTAGGAGAGCGACGAATATCCCGTTCCAAAGTCGTCCAGCGAAATCTTGATCCCGAGATTGCGAAGCTTTTGCAGTTTCTCCGAAGCCGATCCGAAGTCGCGCAGGAAAACGGACTCGGTGATTTCCAGAACAAGCCTTTCCGGCGGGAATCCGGTTTCGTCCAGAACGGAAGTGATCTGGCTCACAAAATTGGGATCCATGAATTGCACAGGCGACAGATTGACCGCGACGCTCTCGAGGTCGGGGCACTGAGCGGCCGCAGCGCAAGCTTTCCGCAGAACCCAGTTGCCGAGCGGCAGAATGAGGCCTGCATGTTCAGCGATCGGCAGGAACGTGTCCGGTGTTACCTCGCCGCGCGTCGGATGGAACCAGCGCACGAGGACTTCACTTGAGACGACGAGGCCCGAGCGTGCATCGACGATCGGCTGGAACTCGACACTGAGCTTGCCGTATTCGAAGGCCTCGCGAAGATCTGCTTCCAGCTCGCGGCGCTCGCGCACCTCGCGTTCCATTTCGCTTTCAAACGCCAGAGCCCGGCCACGGCCGCTTTCTTTGGCCTTGTAGAGCGCGATATCGGCCTTGCGCATCAGGTCATCGACAGTATCACCATTGTCCCGGAGCCTCGTGAATCCGACCGTTGCACCTATGGCAAAATCCCGACTGCCAATCCGGAAAGGCTTCCGCGTAACGTTGACCAGTTCCTCCGCAAAGGCACTTGCAGCCTGGTCGCTGACGAAACGGCCAAGCGCTGCGAACTCATCTCCACCGAAGCGGGCCAAAGACGTTCTACCTTCACTGATGTCGGTAAACCTGGCGGCAACCTGCTTGAGAAGTTCATCGCCGGCCGGGTGACCGCTTGTGTCGTTCACAACCTTGAAGTTATCAAGATCGATCAGAAAGAGCGTCAGTGTGTTCTGCCCGGATCGGGACTGTTCCTCGAGCAGCGTTTCTGCCTGTTTCAGGAACCAGCTGCGATTCCCGATACCGGTGAGCGAGTCGTGTTCGGCCAAATGCGAGGCGAGTTCGCTGGCCCTGCGAGCCTCGGTCACGTCGGAGGCAACGCCACGATAGCCGGTGAAGGAGCCATGGTCGTCGTAGACCGGCCTTGCCGCCAGTGACCACCAGCGCTCCTCGCCATTGACCGCCAATCCGATCACGAGCTCACGGAAGGATTTTTGAAGCCCTACCTTGTTTTCCAGGTCAGCAACGCTTGTCCGTGCTTCCTCATTTTCGAGGGTGTAAGCCAGATCGACCATGCGCATGGTTTCCAGCTCGGAACGGCTGTGTCCGCTTGCATGGCAGAAGCGGTCCGAAACATTGCGGAAGTTCCCGCTGCTGTCGGCTTCCCAGATCCAGTCACTCGACGTTTCTTCAAACTCGTTCAGAAGCAACGCAATGACGTCGCCATGCTTTTCAAGTTCCGCTTCGGCGAGAAAATGCGATGCAAACAGCCAGCCCGCTGCAGTGGTACTGCCGATCACGACAAAGGTGTAGCTCGTGAGCAGGAACAGGAGCGGCCACATCATGACCCCCTGATCGATTACCAGCGCGACAACGGATGCGCAGTAAAGGATCGCAACCCATCTGAATGCAGCCTGGGGGACCGTCGCAAGTGCAAAACCACCGCCGCAGATCATTCCCGTCGTGACACAGGAGGCGATCCAAATGCCATTGACGTTGCCACTTGCGAATGCGGCGACCGGAACCACTGCCCAAAGGGCACTGAGCAACGTTGCGTGGCGCAATGCTGCCGAAAGCGCGCGTTGAGAGGCAAGTTCAACCGGTGAACGGTTTGACAAGAACCACTTAATCGTCGTGAGCGCCATCAGGCTCATCACCAGGGCCACCCAGACGAAAACATAAGTGAGTGGAAACACCTGTGCCAGAACTGGCGTGACAACGACAACGTTGACGATGTTGGCGAGCACAGTGAGCGGGGTCAACCGCGCGATGCTGGAGATCTGTGCGGCGCGTACCCTGCATGCGAGATACTGATCGACGACAGGGTGGCCGAAGGCAAGAAGCAAGGCCCGTTCCGGGCTGGAATCCATTTGCCCGTCCGCTTTGACCGCCGCGAACTTCATTCGCGCTCCGGGTGACACAAGCGCCGCAAAGATCGTTTTAAGGATCAATTTCCAATTGGCGCCGGGCCGCATCTCATCTCCGCATCTGATACTCGATACTGTGTGCGTCACAGCTCAGTCAGACAAAGAGGTACATGCATTCCCTGAAATTCCGGTAAAGAGCCCTGGCCGATTTCCGGAAATTTCTGAATCTTTTAAAGAATTTAGCCCTAACGCGCGTTTACGTTAACAAAATCATTCGTACATCCGCATGCAGACCGCGCGCCTGATGAGGGAGCCGCATATACTGCAGATTATCGGCACTTTTACGGATTGCCGGCCCGTGCGATCACACAGCTATGCGCCAGCGGCTTCCTGTGCTTCGCCGCCGATTTGCCACTGACCGGCTTCGATTTTAGACGCTGCGATCACGGCCTGGGTCCGACTTTCGACACCCAGTTTTTGCAGAATTGCGGAAACGTGCGCCTTGACCGTTGCCTCGGAGACCGACAATTCATACGCAATCTGCTTGTTCAACAGGCCCTCGGACAACATCATGAGAACCCGAACCTGCTGCGGGGTCAGTGTGGAGAGGCGCTGAACAAGATCGTCACTGCCGTCATCCGCCTTCAGATCAACATCGGGTGGGGTCCAGACATTGCCGGACATGACTTCAGAAATCGCCTGCCGGATCACTTCGATGCCGTGCGATTTCGGAATGAAGCCGGATGCTCCAAATTCCATTGCTCTGCGGATCGCTTGGGGCTCTTCGTTTGCCGATACCACCACGACCGGGACGCCGGCATATTGCGCGCGCAGATACATCAGGCCCGAGAACCCGCGCATTCCTGGCATTGTCAGATCAAGCAGGATGAGATCCGCATCACCATCTTCTTCAAGGCGCACTGTCACGTCTTCGAGCGCACCAGCCTCCTCGATAGACGCGTTCGGGTATTGCGTTTCCAGTGTCTGGCGCAGAGCTCCACGAAAGAGCGGGTGATCATCTGCTATGATAAACCGGTACGAAGTGGACGACACGTTGTTTTTCCTCCCTCAACGGTCTTACCTCCGCTTTACTGGCTCATTTTGCCGAGCGCTCCATCACAAAGGTGCGCTGCCAGGCATTTTTGTTCGCTTCAGTCCCAGTAAAGCGGCCCTCAGGAAGTATGTTTGCATCACGAGTTGCGTGCAAGTCAAACAATGGTTTTGGTTGGAATATGCACTTGTTCGTCACCCGACATACGGTTGAGCCCTAGAATTTCAACCTACAGAATCGGTATCCGCAAATATAAAACCCTTATTGACTATATGCAAATTCGCACAACCATGAGTTTCATTAAAAGTTCCGCAGTAGCAATCTGAATCTCGAAAATAATTCTCATCATATTATGACTATTTTTTCCACAGACTACATTTCTTATTGATAATTTCCCGAAAGAAGGCAACAAATGAACTTTCAAGCGTTCGCGAACATTTAGTAAATCTCAAACTCATGAAATTTTAGAATGACAATACAAGCCACACTTTTTTCATTTGTAAATCGCTGGGAATGTGACGAGAACGATCACCTGAATGTCCAGTTCTATTTCAGCCGTTTTGAAGAAGCTGACCGCCAGTTTCGACTAATGTGCGGGCTCAGCGAGACGCTTGTGGGGGCAAGACGCGTCCGCCATGTGCGATATCACAAGGAACTGCGGACCGGCGACCTGATCACGGTTCATTCGAGCATCGCCTTCGACGGCCCGCATATGTTGACTGTGGTGCATGAGATGCGCGACGGAAGCACGGGAACGCTCGCTGCAACGGCTCTGGACGGTTACGAGCCAAGCCCGAATTCAGCCAAATCCCTGCGGCAGCGGTTCAAGGATTTCCAGACACCCATGATCGCGGAGGCCGCGCCACGCGGCGTTCAGTCCGGTCCCGCAGGCATTCGCGCACCGCTACAGAGTCTTTTGAACCAGGGCGCTGAAGTCTGCTTCAGAGGCACTGTCATGCCCCGGGACGTCGGCCCGGACGGCAAAGCGGATGATCAATACGCGCTGGCCTGCTGCACGGACGGTGTTGCCCATGTCTGGCAACGCACACCGATGAACTACGCCTATCTCCTTGAGCACGGGTTCGGGCGCGTTGCGGTGGAGATGAAGCTGACGTGGTCAACGCCGCTCAAGTCGGGTGACGCGGTGGTTGTTGCGACCGGCTTCACGCATGTTGGCAAAAGCACGTTCAACATGCGCCACCATATTTTTGAAAGCAGGACGGCGCGACTCGCGGCAACTCTCGATGTCGTTGCCCTAACGATGGATCTGTCGTCACGCAGCGCGGTCGCTTTGCCGGAAGAAGCTCATGGTGCGATTTCGAAAATGCTGATCGACTAAGACGAATGCATTCGGCAGGCGGGTGGTCATGTGCTTTTCGTAAGCGTCAGAAAAGCGTTAGTTCCCCTCGCCTTCGAAGTCGCGCTGTAACTCGCGCACCATCCCGAAAAAGCGTCGCATCGCGCTTTCCGTAAAGGTGAGCATCCGCTCGAGCTCTTCGTCTTCTTCAGCCCATTTCGAAGATTGATCGCCACTGCCGCTATCGTCGCCGGGTTGCTTCAAGGCCGAGCCAGGTGATGTCGGTTTTTTCCCGCCTTCAACGTTGTCAAGCTGCTCAAGTTTCGCTGTCAATCGGTCAACCTCGGCGGCGAGTTCGTTGATCTCGGCGAGATAAGCTTCCTCGGCAAGCGGAACGGGATTGCATCGCCAGGACCCGTTTCGCTCACGGCAGATCGCTATCGTGCCATTTTGCCTGTCGACCCTCAGTATGTCGCCATCGACTGCAACCAGCGAAAAGCGCTTTGGCTGCCCCTCTGAAACCGCCTCGGTAGCTTCCGAAGAGATATCGGACTGCGCCTGCGCGGTGACGGCGGACATCAATACCGTCGCGGCACCAACAATAAGAAAGAAGCAATATTTGCGTATCGGCATCGAATATCTCCACGCTTCAATGCCGTGCACGAGGCATCCGGCATGTTTTGAATCAGTTGAGTGCCACAATTCCATGGCCAAAGCACGACAAACACAAATTTCGGCAACGACTTAACAAGCGTTTTTCGAGGAGCAGGCTCCTACGAGGGCAGCAGAGCCTCGAGAACTTCAATGCGGTCGGCTTCTTTTGCCGGCTTGTCCCACCGTAACCTTGAAATGCGGGGAAAACGCATGGCAACACCCGATTTATGGCGCGTCGACCGGTTCAAACCTTCAAACGCGACCTCCAGTACCAAGCCCTCTTCCAGGCCATGCTTGACTTCTCTTACCGGTCCAAACCGGTTGATGGTGTTGTTGCGAACAAATTTGTCGATCTGACGAAGTTCCTCATCGGTGAAACCGAAATACGCCTTGCCTACCGGTACAAGCTCGTCACCGGCCGCCCCGGCGCGCCAGACGCCGAATGTGTAGTCGGAATAAAAGGACGACCTTTTGCCGTGCCCTCGCTGTGCGTACATGAGCACCGCATCGATCAGGAACGGTTCCCGTTTCCACTTGAACCACAACCCGCGCGGCCGTCCGCTCACATAGGCCGCATCGCGGCGCTTGATCATCAGCCCTTCGACGGCCTCAGCATCGGCCGTTTCGAGAAGCGTGTGCGGCTCTGCGCGCGCCGCGGAAATCTGATCCCAATCCGCCGCCTGCAACATCGGCGAAAGGTCGATCGACGGGATTGCCAGGGAGGCAACTAGATCTTCCAGCCTCTTGCGCCGCTCAATGAAAGGCATCTCGCGCAAGTCTTCTCCGTCCACATAGAGCAGATCATAGGCCCTGATGGCCGCCGGATAGTCCCGAATGAGCTTTGGGCCGGCGGTCTTCCGATTGAGGCGTTTCTGCAAGTCGGAAAACGGTCTGACCTTGCCCTCGGAAATGATCAGAAGTTCACCGTCTATGCAGGCATCAAAGTCCAGCAGATCAATGACATCAGGGAAAGACCTGGATATGTCTTCACCTGTGCGGCTATAGAGGCGCCGGACGATTTCACCGTCCGAAGCGGTTCCCGATGCCGCCTGGACCCGGATGCCGTCCCATTTCCATTCAATCGCAAAGTCTGCAGCCTCGAGCTGGGCCATGTCGCGAGCTTCGTCAAGCGGATGAGCCAGCATGACGGGCCGGAAGGGGGCCGGATCCGTGTTATCCGGGCGTTCCCCCTTGCCCTCTGCCCAGGCAAACAATGTCTCGTAGGGCGGTTCAAGGCCGTGCCAGACTTCCTCGACCTGAGCAACATCGAGATCACCCAGACGGGCAACCGATGTTTTTGCAAGGCGAGCCGAAACACCGACACGCAAACCTCCCGTTACCAACTTCAAGAGAGCCCAACGGCCGGTTTCGTCCAGATGGTCAAGCCAGGCCGTCAGCAGCCTCGGGACATCGGTTTTTCCGGCGACTTCCAGTTTTGCAACGACATCCGTCAGCGTCGGAGCGTCGGTTTTCGTGTCCGCACCCCGTTCGCTAGCTTCCGGCCACATGAGGGCGATCGTCTCAGACAGGTCTCCGACGAAATCATAGGAGAGCGCAAACAGCTGGGGATCCGTGCGCTCGCTTATCAACGCGCGAAGGAGCGCAGGTTTTGCGTTCTTGAAGCTCAAGCCACCTGTCAGCGCCGCCAGTGTGTAACCGCGATCGGGATCTGCTGTTTCCTGGAAATAGCGAACCAGCAAAGCTTCCTTCGCAAGGCGCCTCGGTTCAAGTGAAAGTCTGTCGAGAAGTTGGGAAAACGCGCGCATGATCTAAAAAAAGCCGGGAAAGACTGGAGGGGCAAGTCTTTCCCGGCAAAATGTGCGTCAGCCCGACAATGTCAAGGCGTCTGCACGTCAGGCAGCAGCAGGTTGCTGCATCTCGTTCGCGCGGTACTTGAGCCCCGCCGTTCCGTCCTTGACCCACCTGATTTCCATCGGGAACCGGTCACCGGACTCGTCTTCATAGGTGATTTCCATCCCGACCGAAGCGCCTTCGAACTCTGTCACAGCGATACCGCCATCGGAACTGTTGACCAGATTGGCCTGGAATTCACGGCCGTCTTGATAAATCAGTCTCACGCCCTGTCCAGTTTCCTGTTTACGGGACGCTCTTCGCCGTTCGTCGACATCGCGCGCCATGTCTTCCAGGAACCCTTCAATACCCTGGGCCATCTTGTCCGCGACTTCCTTGACCTCGCTGGAGATGGTGTCGACGGTTTCAGCCTCACCGGCCGTCGCCTGGATCGCCTCATCAACGCTCTCCGCGCTGCTGACCGCATTTCCCGTTTCGCTTGCCGCCATCGTGATGCTTTGCGAAATCTCCTGCGTGGCGACGCTCTGTTCGCCGACGGCAGTCGTGATCGCGCCGGTGACTTCGCTGATCATTTCGATGGACCCAGAGATCTTGCGGATGGATTCAACGGCTTCGTCCGTCAGTCCCTGGACAGAGGAGATCTGGTTTGAAATCTCCTCCGTCGCCTTCGCAGTCTGCGTTGAAAGTTCCTTCACCTCGGCAGCAACGACGGCAAATCCCTTCCCGGCCTCGCCCGCTCTCGCTGCCTCGATCGTCGCATTGAGCGCGAGAAGATTTGTCTGTTCCGCAATGGCGCGGATCATTTCAACGACCGTGCCGATTTTCTCAACGGCGTCGGCGAGGCTGGAAACGTTGCCATCTGTTCTATGAGCTACGGCGGTCGCCTCGTCTATGACACCATTGGCCCGTTCGGCCTGGTTCATGATTTCCTGGATCGCGGCCGACATTTCTTCTGCGGCTGCAGCAACAGTCTGGACATTGTTCGATGAAGACGTGGAAGCATCTCGGGCCTGACCGGCAGCGCCTGACGCTTCCTGCGAAATAGAACGCACGCGGGCGGCAATGTCCGTCATTGACGAGGTTTTGTCATGAACCTCACCCGTTACGCTTGCCATGAGGTCTCTGAACTTGTTGATGAGGTTTTCAACATGGTTCTGACGCATGCGCTCACGGTCACGTTCTTTGGCGGCTTCCGCTTCGAGCTTCTGGCGGACACGCGCATTTTCCTGGAAAACGGCACCAGCCCGAGCCAGATCCCCGACAGCGTCGGTTCTTTCGGCGTAGGGCATTTTGAAGTCGAGGTCCCCTTGCGAGATCCTTACAAGATTTCCGGTTAAGTTCGCCAACAGTCCGTTGACGCTGCGCAACTGCCAGACACAGATGGCAAGGGTCACCAGCACGACGCCGACCGTTTCCGCCACAACGTAATAAAGATGCGTGTTCGCCGCATTGGCGAGTTCCTGTGCCCTTGCTTCTGCTGCTTTCAACATGCCGATGGACGAATCCCGGATCAGGTTCAACCGCTCGGTTGCCTTGCCGAACCAAACCGATCCTTCAACGCCCTGGCCGTTCTTTGTTTCGGGGAGCGTGCGAAGGATATCGCGCCAGGCCATCACCTGATCGACGCTCGCACCTGAAACCATCTGATTGTACGCCTCAAGCTCCTTGGGCGTGGCGATGCGCCGGAAGTTGCTCAAAAATGCGGTTTCAACAGACAGGCGGTCGAAATAGGCCAGAAACCGGTCGTTGGGCACCGCCCCGGTATCAGCGACGATCGTAAACAGTTGAGCGCCGATCGCACGCTCCAGGCCGCCGGCTTCAACAGCCTCGGTCAGCAGGAGGAACGGTGTCATTTGCTCTGCGTAGATCTGGTCCGCGCTCGCGTTCTGGGCCGCCTGCGCAATCGTGATCAGGTCACGGATCTTTCCGGAGTAGAATGCCAGGTTTGTCTTGCCTGTAACGGACTGGCCATCAATCCCGTTTCTGTGCCTTGCAACGTCGTTCAGGCCGTCGACCGTTGCGTGAATTTCTTCCAGCAGTTTCGTATTGCGAATGTCCAGGTCCGCAGCGGTCTCGCGCAGGTCCGCAAGGGCGGCGTCCGTAGCGACCCGTTGCTTTGCAAGAAGATCCTTGGGACCGGAAGAGAACCCGGACGCAAGCAATACGGCTGTCCTGCCGCGTTCCTTTTGCAGCTCATGCAGAACGGCTTCGGACTTTTCCGCAACCAGCGCCGTCGGATAGATGTCAGACGCTATTTTGCTCTCGTTCAGGGCCTCGTTCAGTGCAATCAGGCTTGCGACCCCATAAGCCAGCAGCGGCACTATTGCCAGAAGAGCTATTTGGGCGCGGATCGATTTCAGCATGGCACACCCCTATTGTGCAGAAATTTCTGCAATCTAGAGGCGAGTGAAGTTAAGAAATTGATTAGTTCAGGCTCAAATCCGCATACAAAAAACTACCCTAGGTATAATTTCCGGTTGTGCGAACGATCTGCCGCTAACGCCATTGGCAGCATTGCCGATGCTAACAAAACCTTCAAAGTGGAACGCAGTGGACGGCGCTGTGATTCGACGCTATAAGCCGCCCAATCATGGTCCGCTGTTAGTTCGGACCGGTCCGGTAGACTGCTGGTTGGCACGCAGATGATCCGGAGCAGTTGAAAGATCTCTATGACTGATTTCACGTCTCTCGCCCCGGCCCTGTCGGCCGCGCTGGCGAAACGGGGCTATGAAAGCCTCACTCCTGTGCAGGAGAGCGTCCTGAATGACGCGCCGCCGGAGGCCGATCTGCTTGTTTCTGCGCAGACGGGTTCCGGCAAAACGGTTGCCTTTGGGCTTGCCCTTGCCCCGACGATCCTTGGTGAAGAGGAGCAACTCGGCAAGGCAGGTGCTCCCATTGCACTTGCCATCGCACCAACGCGCGAACTGGCATTACAGGTCAAGGAAGAACTGGCCTGGCTTTACGGGGAAGCGGGTGCCGTCACGGCGTCTTGCGTCGGCGGCATGGATCCGCGCACCGAACGCCGCCAACTGGAACGCGGCGCACATATCGTCGTTGGAACGCCCGGCCGCCTTCGGGACCATATCGAGCGCGGTGCGCTGGATCTGTCAGGTCTCAGCGCCGTCGTCCTCGACGAGGCGGACGAAATGCTCGATATGGGCTTTCGCGAGGATCTGGAATTTATCCTGGATGCCGCACCTCAAGAACGCCGCACGCTCATGTTCTCCGCAACGGTTCCCAAGCCGATCGCGGAACTGGCCAAGCGGTTTCAAAAAGACGCGGTGCGTCTTTCAACGATCAACGCGCGCGAGCAGCACGGCGACATCGACTATGTCGCGCATCCCGTCGCACCAAACGAGCGCGAAAACGCAATCATCAATGTGCTGAGGCTGCACGAAGCGGAAAAGGCAATCGTGTTCTGCTCCACCCGCGAGGCCGTGAGCAGGCTGACCTCCCGGCTTGCGAACCGTGGGTTCTCCATCGTCTCGCTCTCTGGTGAACTGAGCCAGGAACAGCGTTCAAGCGCGCTTGCGGCCATGAAGGACGGCCGCGCCCGGGTTTGTGTGGCAACTGATGTCGCCGCGCGCGGTATCGACCTGCCAAATCTGGATCTTGTCATTCATGCGGACCTGCCGACCGGCAAGGCGGCGCTTTTGCACAGGTCCGGCCGTACCGGCCGGGCTGGACGCAAGGGGACCTGCGTGCTCATGGTTCCCTTCCCACGCCGCCGCCAGGCTGAACGTGTTCTGCAATTTGCCGGTATCAAGGCGACCTGGACGGGTGCGCCCACCGCCGATCAAATCCGTGCAAAGGACAAGGAACGGCTTCTGGCCGACCCCGCGCTTTCCGTCGAGCTTGAAGACGAAGACCGGGACATCGCGATGGAACTTCTAGCGCTTCACAGTCCGGAGCAACTGGCATCGGCTTTCGTGAAACTGCGCCAGTTACGCATGCCCGCGCCTGAAGAGATTTCCGAACTGGACGAAACCTCGTTGCGTGGACGCGACGCGGGCGCGCGCGGTGGCCGCAGCGCGGAAATCACCGGCAAGTTCGAAGATGGTATCTGGTTTTCACTGTCCCTCGGGCATCGGCAGCGGGCAGAGCCCCGCTGGATCCTGCCGATGATCTGCCGGGCAGGCCATGTCACCAAGAAGGAAGTGGGCGCAATCAAGATCTTCCAGAACCAGCTTTACTTCGAGATTGCGGGCAGCCACGGCAAACGTTTTGCCGACGTGATCAAACGCGAAGGCTCCGGCGAAGAGAACGTGGAGATCACTTTGCTGGATGCGCGTGGCGGCAAGATCCCGGCAGCGCCCAAAGAAGATGACTACCGCCGGCAGCGAGGTGGCGCTCCAAAGCGCAGAGCGCGCAGGGACGATGCTCCCGATTATGAAAATCTCGGCCCCGAAGACACATTAAAACCAAATAGGCCGAAGCGCGGTTCGAAGAGTGACTTTGACGGTGGACGCGGGAAAAAGCGTCGCCGACATGGTGACGACGAGGCCAAGCCGCATCATCCCGCTTATGAGCCGCTCGACATGACTGCACTGGCGCAGGGATCCGATACCGGGGATGCTAAGCCGTCACGCAAACCGAAGAGCGGCAAGCCGGGAGAAAGCGAGCGCAAACGCAAACCGAAAGCGATGGCCGCTTCCAAGGGGACGCAGTCTTCTAAAAAGGCGCCGAAAAAGAACAAGCCCTCACGTGCCGCGCGCAAGGCAGCGAAGGCGAAAAACGCCTGAGTTCCCAACCTGTTTTCCAAAAGCAGTTTCGCTCCGAAAACGCAAACTGATCCGGGTGTCCGCTGAAACAAACAGCGGACACATGAGATTTGTGACGCCGCGTCGCGACGACATCAGAACGAGAAAGAAATACCGAGCCCTCCGGTGAACTGATCCGCAGATCCCTCGTCCTTGACGATGGGGCTGTCGGCGGCATCACCCAGAAGCCTGGAATAGGTAGCGCGGCCGACAATTCCCCAGCGTTCAGTTACATTGAAACTTGCTGTCGCGCCCAGACTGACGTCCTTCAATCCGCCAGAAGCAGAATATTCGGCAAGACCGCTGCGCTGCGCACCACCCCTGGTGACGCCGAAGTAGGTATCCATGTAGCTGTCATTGGCGAACCCGAGCGAAACCTCGGTCCCAAGACGCAATCGTTCGGTTGCCGCAATCGAGTAAGATGCCCCAACAGACCCGCTAAAGCCGTCATGAACACCGGAAACGTCGGCCATGAGATCCGCTGAAACTTCCAGAATGTCTGATTGCGCGAGAAGTGCATTGAACTGGTAGGCGGCAAATCCCCCCACTTCGAATGCGGCGTCAATCTTGTCCAGCCGATCCACGACTTTGTTCGACGTGCCATCGCGACCCATTTCATAGGCAATTGAGGGACCAAACTGAAACGCTGCTTCCGGCCGAATGTTCAAGGATGCCTCAGGACCTTCCAGTTCCAGACCGAGGCCAAATGCCGTAACGTTGAGATAAAGCAAAGGAACGGCCGCGTATTCGGCTGCCCCGTCAAAATCCGGCTGGACTCCGGCGCCCAGAACGACAATCCCGTCAATCCAGCCGTCGTCATCGTCCTCAAATACACCGGGCTCGCTTTGCGGTGCAGGCACATCCGCGGCCGTTGCTGCCCCGGCCGAGCAAAACAAGATGAGGAGCGACCAACTGCCCACACATGTGGGATACCTGAAATTACGCAACGCTATGACCTCCGTTCAAGTCAGGTTCTTGCCGCCGGCGCTCAGATTTGGCCGGCGGCAGGAGGACTTTGGCTGCGGTCGCGTTTTTTAGATACTCGCGTCTGAAACGGGCATCTCAATCCGTTTTTGGACATCTCTTGAGCACTTTAGATATTGATTTTTATAGAGAAACTTCTTCTCCATCCGCGAGGTGCAAATGAGAGCGACGAACCTACTCGCGTTCCGGTCACATTTCTGTCCCATCTCGTCTGCTTTTTGGCGTGCGTTACAGAAATGAAGGATGTTTTTCTTGCCCTTGCATACGGAACCGCGCCAAAGGCGCCACCCGAAACAGCTGCGTTCCCGTCTTATGGTCGAGACGATCGTCGAAGCAGCCGGACAGGTTTTTACCGAAAGCGATTTTGAAACAGCGAGCACAAACCAGATCGCGGAGCGGGCCGGTATCAGCATTGGCTCGCTGTACCAGTATTTCCCGAACAAGGACGCCCTCATCCTGGCAGTGCAACGGCAGCACCACGACGAGGTTCTCAACGTGGTCAGAACAGCCATGGAAAGGTCGCAGGAACTCCCGCTGCAAGACGCAATCCGCGAGATAATCGGGGCAAATCTGGATATGCACCTGAAACAGCGGCGGCTTCATGCCGCGATCGAGGCGTGGATCCCAGCGAATTCCAAGCTGGTTGACCGGGCCGGTTTTCAAGAGGAAATGGCAAGCACCGTCATGACCTTTCTTTCACAAAGGTCGGATGTCCCTCAAGGCGCGCACCTGCAAACAGCCGTTTTCGTGATCATGAATATGGTCAAGTCGGTGATGCACGCGGCGGTTCAGGATTGCAACTCCGTTCCGGACCGGGACCAGATTGTTGACAGACTAACGGTCGGGATCCTGGGGTGCCTTGCAGAACAAACGGGTGAACGCCGCTAGTCGCCTCCCGTCAGTCGCAAAAACCCTTGCCTATTCGTTGACGATTGCGGAGATCACCCAATCCGAGCCGTCCTGGATCAGCTGGTAATGGCAGGTGAATTCCAGGACAGCTTCGCCATCGGCACTTTCCTGCGTCCAGTCGAGTGTCACAAGCGCGGACGAGCCGCTGACATGACTTGAAACAACCTGAAAATCCGAGTGCGTGACGCCTTCTTTTTCGAGCGCTTTCAAAAGCGCTTCGACGTTCTCGATCAATTCCTCATCATCTGCAAAAACGTGGCCTTTTTCGTGTTGCCATATGACCGCGGGCAGCGCGAAGCAATCGCAGATCCGGTCAATGTCATAGTCATTGAAACCGGCCTGATAATCATCGAAAAGCTGGGCAATCGCCTCTTCGGCATCCCCGTTGGAGCCGGAACCTGCCCCGTTCGTATGACCGTTCCGGCTTTTCTCAATACCACCGTCGTCCGCCATGACCGCCTCCCCAAAGGACCTTTACACACACAGAGCTCAATTCATGCCCCTGAGACCTGTGCGCTGTCGGTATCCTCGCCATCGTCGTAGCCTATCATATTGAGGGGACGGGCCTTTCGTCCATTCAATTCGCACCAGTGCACAAGAGCTTCCTCAGCTCCATGGGTTACCCAGATCTGGCTCGCCTGCGTTTCAAGAATGGTTCTGCACAGATCGTCCCAGTCGGCATGGTCGGACACGATAAGTGGCAGTTCTGCACCGCGCTGACGCGCGCGCGCCCTGACGCGCATCCACCCGGAGGCCATTGCGGCAACCGGATCTCCGAACCGTCGTGCCCAACGGTCGCTTAACTGCCCTGGGGGGCACACCACGATTTCGCCCTGCAGCTCCTTGCCGCGCTTGCCAACGGGTTCGACCGGGCCAAGGTCAACGCCCTGAGACTGGTAATAGGCCGTCAGCTTCTCAAGCGCGCCGTGAAGGTAGACGACTTTGTCATAGCCCGCAGCGCGCAACTCGCCGATTATACGTTGCGCCTTGCCGAGTGCGTAAGCCCCGACAAGATGCGTTTGTTCGGGAAAGAGATCCACTGAGGACAGAAGTTTCCTGATTTCTTCACCTGCTGGCGGGTGGCGGAAAACCGGCAAACCGAAAGTCGCTTCAGTAACAAACGTGTCGCAGGTGACAAGTTCAAAGGGAGCACAGGTCGGATCTTCCTGCCGTTTATAGTCTCCCGACACGACGGTTCTCTGGCCGCCGGCCTCAATCAAAACCTGCGCAGAACCCAGAACATGGCCTGCTGGATGCAACGAAACATCGACGCTTCCGACTTTCAGAACCTCACCAAGGTCGATGGGCTGGGCGACACCGCAGAAATTCTCGCCATACCGGATCGCCATGATGTCGAGCGTTTGCTGTGTGGCCAGAACCGCACCATGCCCCGCACGTGCGTGGTCTGCATGGCCGTGGGTAACGATTGCTTTTTCAACCGGGCGGACCGGGTCGATGTAAGCGCCGGCTTCCGGGCAAAAAAGACCTTCGGGTGCTATCGTCAAAAGATCGGACATCAGCAGCATTTATTCCTGAATTGATAAGGCATTCAAGAGGTATAGCGTTCTTCGCGCCAACAGGAACACAAAGTGAACATTTTTGACATACTGCCCTCGCCTTTTTTCAGCGGCTATCCTAAAACCCTTTAATGGACGCTGCGCTGCTACCCAATCGCTTTCAGAGCTGGTTTGCCTCAAGAGGATGGGCCCCAAGGGCGCACCAGCTGCAGCTTATCGATCATCTGGCGCAGGGGCACTCCACCTTGCTGATCGCACCGACAGGTGCGGGCAAGACACTCGCCGGGTTCCTGCCGTCGCTTGTGGAGCTGGAGCGACGCGGCAAGCGCAAACCCGGTGAGCCCGGCAACGGTATCCACACGCTTTACATTTCACCCCTGAAAGCGCTTGCGGTCGATATTGCGCGCAATCTGGAAGCGCCCGTTGCTGAAATGAACCTACCGCTCAGGCTGGAGACACGCACAGGCGATACACCCTCACACAAGAGACAGCGCCAGAAACTCAACCCACCGGACGTGCTCCTTACAACGCCTGAGCAGATTGCGCTGCTGCTGTCGGATCCAGGGTCTGCAAGACTGTTTGCGTCGCTGAAGACGGTCATCCTCGATGAGCTTCACGCCCTGGTCACCTCCAAGCGCGGAGATCTGCTTGCGCTCGGACTGGCGCGCTTGCGCCGGCTTGCGCCAAATCTCAGAACCATCGGCCTGTCAGCGACCGTGGCCGAACCCGACGATCTGCGCGCCTATCTGGTCGAGCAGCCCGACGCCGACAGAAGGTCTCTTTCACATGTGGTCCAGGTCTCCGGCGGAGCGCAGCCGGAAATCTCCATTCTGGACTCAGAAGAGCGGCTGCCATGGTCCGGTCACTCGTCCCGCTACGCCATCGGAGACATTTATCGCCTGATCAAGGCGCATAGTGTTTCGCTGCTTTTCGTGAACACGCGCAGCCAGGCGGAGATGGTGTTTCAGGAACTCTGGCGCATTAATGAAGACACATTGCCGATCGCCCTTCATCACGGCTCGCTCGACGTCGGGCAACGGCGCAAAGTGGAAGCGGCCATGGCGTCCGGCACATTACGCGCCGTGGTGGCAACATCGTCACTCGACATGGGCATTGACTGGGGCGACATCGATCTTGTCGTCAATATCGGCGCACCCAAGGGCGCAAGCCGTCTGGCGCAGCGGATCGGACGTGCGAACCACCGCATGGACGAACCGTCCAGGGCCGTGCTGATACCGTCGAACCGTTTCGAGGTTCTCGAGTGCCAGGCCGCCCTTGCCGCGTCCAGGCGAGGCGAACAAGACACGCCACCGCTGCGAAAAGGGGCGCTCGATGTTCTGGCCCAGCATGTTCTTGGCCTTGCCTGCGCCGATCCACTCGATCTGACCGCGATTTTCGATGAAATCCGTTCCTCTGAAACCTACCGGTCGCTCGACTGGGAGACCTTCGAGCGGGTTGTCGATTTTGTCGCCACCGGCGGCTATGCGCTGAAGAGCTACGATCAATACGCAAAGCTGCGGAAGGGCAAAGACGGCCTCTGGCGGATTGCCCACCCGAAAATCGCGCAGCAGTACCGGCTCAACGTGGGCACGATCGTCGAGGCCCCCAAGCTCAAGGTCCGCCTCGTTCGTTCAAAGGCGGACGGTCGGCGGACGCCGGTCGGGCGCGGTGGACGTGTTCTTGGTGAAATCGAGGAGTATTTTGTCGACCAGATGGTTCAGGGGGATACGTTTCTCTTCGGCGGCGAAGTCGTGCGTTTCGAAGGCATTCGCGAAAACGAAGCCTTTGTCTCGCGGGCCAAGACCGACAATCCGATGATACCTTCCTACATGGGCGGCAAGTTCCCACTGTCTACCTATCTGGCAGAAGGCGTGCGGGCGATGCTGGCAAGCCCGACAAGCTGGAAACATCTGCCCGGCCAGGTGCGCGAATGGCTGGAGATCCAAAAGAGCAAATCCGTTCTGCCGGCCCGCGATGGTCTTCTGGTCGAAACCTTTCCCCGTTCCAACAAGCATTACATGGTCTGTTACCCCTTTGAGGGGCGCCTTGCGCATCAGACGCTCGGCATGCTTTTAACCAAACGCCTGGAACGGTTAGGGGCGCGGCCGATGGGCTTTGTGGCCAACGACTATGCGCTGTCGGTCTGGGGTCTCGGCGACCTGTCGCTTTTGTTTTCCTCCGGCAAGATTTCGCTGGATGCGCTTTTTGAAGAAGACATTCTCGGCGATGATCTCGACGCCTGGCTGGCCGATTCAAGCCTGATGAAACGCACTTTCCGCAACTGCGCCATCATTGGCGGACTGATTGAACGGCGGCATCCGGGTCAGGAAAAAACCGGGCGCCAGATGACGGTTTCCTCCGACCTGATCTACGATGTTCTCAGGGCGCATGAGCCCGACCATATCCTGCTCAAGGCAACGTGGAGCGATGCTGCCGAAGGACTTCTGGATATCTCGCGCCTCGGTGAACTTCTTGCCCGAATTCGCGGGAGAATCACGCATACTACCTTGACGCGCGTTTCCCCGCTTGCGGTCCCTATCCTCCTGGAAATAGGAAAAGAACCGGTTTATGGCGAGGCAATGGATTCACTCCTTGAAGACGCGGCTGAGGTTTTGGTTCAGGAGGCTATGGAATGAATGTTCTGACTTCGCATATGCGCAAATACGAAGCTGCGCCTGTGTGTCACGACATTCAGATCAACGGCCAGCTTGTCGGCCTGCACGACAGTGGCATCTTGTGGTGGCCGGAGGAATCTCTTCTTGTGGTTGCCGATCTGCACCTGGAAAAAGGCTCCAGCTACGCACGGCGCGGTGTGATGTTGCCGCCCTACGACACCGGGGCGACGCTGGAGAAACTCGCCGGTGTGATGGATGCGTTCGACCCGGCCTGCGTGATCTGCCTTGGCGACAGCTTCCATGATGCTGACGGGTCGGACCGGCTGCCCGCCCCCTACCGGGCCATGCTGACCACTCTCCAACTTGGCCGGGAATGGATCTGGGTGACCGGCAATCACGATCCGGTTGCACCTGTTCGCCTGTGCGGGGAGACGGTCGAAGAAATCTCCGTCGGCCCTTTAAAGTTCCGACACGAGCCCGTGGAAGAAATCGGCGCTGAGCGCGCCTTGGGTGAGATTTGCGGGCATTTGCACCCGGTTGCCCGCGTCCGCCGCTTCGGCCGTTCAATCCGCCGCGCCTGCTTCATCACCGACGGCACCCGTCTGGTATTGCCCGCCTTTGGCGCTTTGACCGGCGGCCTTAACGTAACGGACCGTGCCTACTCAGCGCTCTTTAGCCGCCGCCAATTCTCGGTTTTCATGCTCGGCAATGACCGGCTCTTTCCGTTCACGGCCAGCCGGCTTGTCGGAGACTGAGGCACATTATCGAAACAAAGGCCGGAGCGTTTCGAGTTTCCGGTCAATCGCTCGCCGTTTCCGGCTGGGGCATGAAATAGAAATCGCGGCCGTTCGTGCCTTTTCGTTTCATCAAAACGACCTCTTCGCCGACAGCAGCGATATCCGAATTCCCACTGCGAACGGTGACTTCGCTGCCATCCTCCAATCGGACGCGCAAAGTCGTGCGCAAGGATCCATCGTCCCTTTGATCGATTGAATGATCAAGCAGCACACCGCTGATCGGCTCTCCGCTATGACGACTGACGCCGCTCTGGGACAGCATGAACAGGGTGATTGCAATGGCAAGCGGAACGCCGATCACGGCGGCAATCAGCATATTCCGCATGCGTTCCGCCCACATCAGACGATCAAGTTTCCTGTTTACACTCAAGCGCTTCTCCAGCCCTTTCCAACGTTTCAGCCGCGCCGGTGCGCACCAGCAGCTTGAACTTCAGGTGGTGGCTGAACTTGAGTTTGCAACCACTTCCCGGAAAACCGCGCACATATTGGTACCGATGACCGTTCGGCCACTTTGCATGGTGCCGCGTTCAAGGCCTGTTATTTGCGAAAGCAACAACACCTGCGCATCAGCAGCCAAGAACCAGTCGCCTGGGAATGCGCAATCGGATCAGGTTTCCTCGCCCACCTTCACCCAGGCAATCACCAGCTCATAGAAGACCGCGAGGATCACCGGTCCGAGGAAGAGACCGAGAAGGCCGTGCGCGATGGTGCCGCCGAGAACACCGATAAGAATGATAAGCATGGGAACATCGAGGCCGCGCGACATCAAGATCGGACGCAGGACATTGTCGACCAGCATGACCGGGACCATCAGTAAGGTGAAGAGGAGCGCAGGCACCAGATCCCAGGAGCTCCAGGCCCAGATGATGGTTGGAATGATCACCAGTGCCGGACCGATCTGGACGATGCAGAGGATCAACGCGATAAAGGTCAGAATTCCGGCCAGCGGCACGCCGAAGGCAATCAGCAGGACCCCGGTCAGAAGGCCCTGAATGACCGCAACGCCAATGACGCCGCGCGACACGTTCCGGATGGTCGCGCCGGCGAGGTCCACGAATTCGGCCCCGCGCGGCGCGATGATCCGGTCGGCAAATCTCTTGGCGCCCCTGGCAAGCGACGGGCCGGGCACAAAGAGACAACCAGCCAGAATGATGGAGATGACAAAAAACAGGACGCTGCCGCTAAGCGAGGCGAGCATGGACAGAATACGGCCGCCGGCCGGGACCAGCATCGGGCCGACCTTCGTGAAGAAAAGTTCCAGGCTGCGGGTGGCCAGGGCCCAGAGTTCTGCAATCCTGTCGCCCAGGACAGGCAGTGCAGCGAGTTTTTCCGGCAGTGGCGGCAGCTTGAGCCCATCTCCCGTAATCCCCTGGAACCAGCCTTGCAGCGTCTCGACAAGACTGACCACGAGCACCGCCACCGGACCGATAACAATTGCAAGACACAGCAGGGTGATGAGGATTGCCGACCAGACCTTGCGCCCGCCCAGCTTCGCCGCGAGCCAGTCGTAGGCGGGATAAAGCGCAACGGTGAGAACCACGGCCCAGAGGAGAAAGAGGAAAAACGGCGCGATCAGCTGCAATGAGAAATAGGCAAAAAGCCCAAGAACACCAAGGCGGATCGCAATGTCGATGACCTTTGCATCCAGTGTTGGTTCTTGCTTAGGAGGCTCTTCGGCAGACGGTTCGGAAGTGGACTGATCAGTCATGGCGCCCCACCCTGTGATTCCCGGAAAATTCCTTTACGGCAGAATAGCCGCAGGACGTGGAAGCACCAGCAGAATATCGCAGGTTGATACGCTATCCTCGCCCCATGCATTTCGGCAAAGCCGAGACCAGTGCTGAGCGAAAAAGGATCAGTCTTTCTTGAAAATTACGCCGGCGAGCCACCCGGTGAAGATCGCCAGGATCACGGCAAGGACGCCGTAGACAAGCGGATAGTTCTGGGCAAGTTCGAATGTCACCTGCTCAAAGCCGATCTTGGCAACTGCGAGTGTCTGCTCGGTTTCGGAAATCAGCTCACCCTGATTGAAGAGGAAACTCTTCACCCTGTAATCACCGACGGGAATATTCGCAGGCAACGGTATCGTCGTCCGGAACATGGTGTCGGTCAGAAACTCGATCGATGCTTCACGCTCCGAATAGAGACCCATCTGCTGGCGCAGCCGGATAAAGGCTCTTCTGAAGTCGTCTCGGTCGGACAGCGGCACGTTCGAAACGCCCGAAACCGCCAGATTTATGTGATGGAGCCCAATGCTGTATTCGTCCAGCACTGTACGGTGGGCAATCTCGCCGATGTCGGCAGTGCTTGCAACGGCATAAAAGGACGGCACGTTCTGAAAGCGTTCCGCTTCACGGTTGACCCAAACGCCAAGAAAGCGGCCCTTGCGGCGCGTCGTGATGTCCTGTGGCGGTCCTTCCACCACGATCGCCAATTGAAAGTCGTCCGGTTCGCTGGTCTGCCGGTCGATATCGCTCGCTTGCCCGAAAATAACGATTTCCGTGCCAGTGAAGTTCGACTGGATGGACACCATGTCGGAGGAAAGCGCGGTAACCAGATCCTTGGATTGTTCTTCCTCCTGAGCAGCACTCGCCGTCAAACCGAGGACCATGCAGACAAGGAGGAGAACCGGACGGATCATGATCCTGCCCCCTTGCGGATCGCGATGGAGTAAAGATCCTCCGGCACCAGCAGCAGATCAACGGCAAAACGCAGGCCAACGCCCAGGACAAGCAGAGCCAGCAAAAGGCGCAGCTGGTCACCGCGCAGGTTCTGGCCCATGCGCGCGCCGAATTGCGCCCCGATGACCCCACCGATCATCAGCGTCATCGCAAGAACGATGTCGACGGTTTTCGTTCCCATGGCATGGAAGATCGTTGCTGCGGCCATTGTGAAGAGGATCTGAAACAGCGACGTGCCGATCACGATGTTGGTCGGAACCCGGAGCAGGTAAATCAGCGCCGGCACCATCATGAAGCCGCCACCGATACCCAGAATGGTGCCGAGGAAGCCGATTATCGCGCCCAGCCCGACAACCGGGATGACACTGACATAGAGCTTTGAGCGTCGAAACCGGACTTTCAGCGGCAGACCATGAATCCAGTTGTGTTGTCCGGGCTTGCGGGCCGTTGGCGCAGCGCCGGACTTTCGCCGGCGAATGGCCCGGACGGATTCAAACAGCATGAGCCCGCCGATTGCACCGAGAAACGTCACGTAAGACAACGAAATCACGAGATCCAGCTGTCCCACGGACTGCAGCACATCGAACAGGATCACACCAATCAACGATCCGAACACACCACCGGCAAGCAATATGGTTGCAAGCTTCATGTCGATGGCTTTTCGTCGCAAATAGGTCACGACAGCGGACGCAGAGGACGCGACCACCTGAGTGGTCACGGTCGCCACCGATACAGCGGGTGGAATACCGGAAAAGATCAGAAGCGGCGTCAGAAGAAATCCACCGCCGATGCCGAAGAGACCGGACAAGAACCCAACAGCGCCGCCCATCGCAAAAATCACGAAGATATTCACCGGGATTTCGGCTATGGGCAGGTAGAGTTGCACTGGGTTACGCCGGACAGACTACGGGTTGGATCGTGTTAAAATTAAACTGGACTGGTTAAAAACCCGTGCCTGCCAAAGTGTCAACCAGCAGGCACGTCACTTCTCTTTGGAAAAACGACTTTCGCTCAAATTGCCTGGCTCTTCAGCTCGTCCATCAGCTTTCGGTCGACTTCTCCCGTTTCTGCCATCCCGATGCTACGCTGGAAAGCTTTGATGGCGCTGCGCGTGCGCGGCCCCATTTGCCCATCCGGCGTACCCGTATCGAAGCCGAGGTAATTCAGCTTGTCCTGCGCTTCGCGGATCATGTCCGTATTGCCGGCTGGCGCCGCGGCCGAAACATTTGCCGCAGGCAATGCGGCTTCGTCCGCCCAGCTCGGCTCAAGCGTCACCTTGTTCGCCTTCGGATCCGGTTCCTGAAGCGAGAAACCCTCCACCGCCAGGCGTGCGTTGGCGAGCGTCTGCTGATCCATCATGTTGGCAACGTCGTCGCGACGCTTTGCAGCTTCCGGATCGCCCTTGTCGGCTGCAATGGCAAACCATTTGTAGCTAGCAACAAGATCCTTATCGACGCCGATCCCTCCGGCATAAAGGATACCGAGATTGAAGAGGCTGTCCTTGACACCGTAATTGGCGGCTGCCTCGAACCACATTGCGGCCTTGGCATAGTCAGGCTCCTGTCCGCCACCTTCCGCAAACAATACCGCCAGGTTGTGCATGGCCTTGGCATTCCCGGCCTGCGCGGCCTGCGAATACCAGGCTCTTGCCTTGGCGACATCCTTGTCGACTCCTCTGCCCTTTTCATAAAGGCTTGCGAGCCGGTATTGCGCGGGTGGCAGTCCCTTGTTGGCCGCTTTCTGATACCAGACGGCTGCCTTGGCCAGATCAGCCGGAACGCCTTTTCCTTCGGTGTATCGGACGCCAACAAGAAATTCCGCTGCCGGATTGCCGCCAGCAGCAGCGCTGCGCAATGCCATCGGGCCAACACCCTCCGGCGGCAGATTGGCAATCAGGCCACCGGCTCCGCTTTGCGGTGTCGTCAGCGCGCCCGGCGCGGTAAGTGTTACGCCATCATCGATTGCGCTCTGTCCGAAATTGCCGGCAGCGCCGGCAGGTGGTGCAAATGCGACTTCGGGCGCTGGCGATTCCGTGGACGTCGCCGGTGTGGCGCGAACGTTCGCCGCCGCCGCGGCCTGCTCCGTTACCGGCGCCTGCTCGCTCGCGCTGGTATTCGCCGCCACTGTCGGTGGTGGCGCTGCACTGACCGGATTGGTTCCCGTATCCCGTGGTGCGGATACTGCCGAAGCGCCAGCAGTCTCGACAGCCCCGCTTTGTGAACTGACGGCTCCACTGGCACCGGCAGCGGTCGCCAGAGCCGCATCACTGCCAACCGGCGCTGGAGAAGCATCAACAATATTCGATTTTTCCGGCTCAGCGGAGGCGACGGGAGCACTGTCACCCGATCCTGCGACGAACTTGTAAGCTGTCAGTGTGCCCAGGGTGAGGACGACCGCAACGGCTGCCAGCATAATGACCCGGCGCCGGTTGCCACCGCGTTGCGCGGTTTCAGGTGCCGGACGATCTCCCGGCAAAACCTGCGCCTGTGGATCTTCGGGAAAGTCTTCGACAAGGTCGTCTGCGCCGAGCTCCAGGTCGTCGCTCGGCTCTTGTCTGTCTTCAGCGGATTTCGATGCACCGTCGCGTTTCAAGACATTCCGGAGCCAGCCAACACGCGCCTTACCGCGCCCGGCATTGCCTTCTTCCAGCTCAGACGCCTGCGACTTTTCGAGCTTTTCAGCTTCCACCGATGCGGCCTGTGCGGCGCGCCGCGCTGCCGCTATGAAATCGGCCTTGCGCGCACGCGAGCGGTCTTCCGGGCTGTCCGACCGCGGATCGGCAGCCGCTGCTGCCTTGTTCAAAG
Source organism: Roseibium sp. HPY-6 (assembly GCF_040530035.1). Classification (NCBI taxonomy): domain Bacteria; kingdom Pseudomonadati; phylum Pseudomonadota; class Alphaproteobacteria; order Hyphomicrobiales; family Stappiaceae; genus Roseibium; species Roseibium sp. HPY-6. Next base: position 1,503,954 of record NZ_JBEWCD010000002.1, on the reverse strand, counting down.
CTTCACGGGTTGGCTGGGCCGGTTGAGCCGGTTGGCTCAGCACCGGTGCCGGTTGTTCGGCGAAGGCCTGCGCGCTGTCGGTAACAGGTGTTTTGGCAGATGCGTTCGGCTGCGCCCTGACATCTGAACGCTCGAGGTTGTCCAAGCGCTCGGTCAAGGACCCCAGCACGGACTTGACGCTTTCAAAGGTGTTTCGCGTGCGCTGTTCACCTCCTTCAGCAGCATCAAGCAGACGTTTCAGGTCGCCCTGCAGCGCGGAAATGGCCTCGTCATATTGTTCGGAGCGCGGGCTTGGCGCGTTTGCCACCGCATCGAACGCCGCTTTTCTGGCTATGTCGGTGACATCCGTTCTGGTTTGTTCCAGTCCGCGCTCGATGCGCTCAAGAACCGGACCCACGTCGCCAAGACCCTGCGGCGAAACGGAGGCACTGCTTTCAATCTGGGCAGCGAGCGCGGCAACCTTCTCACCCAACTGTTCAAAGCGGTCATCGTCGGTCGCCTCCGCTCCCTTGGACACAAGTTGTGCAAGATCGGATATCCGGGCTTCAAGGTTCTCCGTCGAGGACGGGACCGCCACGCTGTCACGCATGGACCCGATCTCTTCACGCAGTTTATCGAGATCGGAAGTGGTGACCGTGTCTTTGGGCTCGTCGAGCCGCGCGGACAAGTGGTTCAGCCTTTCCTGGACCTGTGCGAGGATCTTTGCGTCCGGACCTGTTGCAGCGCGCACGGCGGCTGCATCAAACACCGGAGCCGGACGTGATGCTTTCTTCTCGATGACATCGATCTTGCCGGAGATGCCCTCCAGGCGCTGTTCCAGTGCCTTGAAGGCGCCGGCATCGGCGGACGGAAGCGGAGCAGCCTGTTCAATTCTGTCAAGACGGTCGACGATATCATCGAGGCGACTGTCGACCTGTGACAAGTGCTCGTTGTCACCGGACGCAAGACGATCGTCGGCCATCATCCCGGCGATGTCTTCCAGGCGCCCCTGCAGGCGCGCGATGGTCTCCGGTTGCGGCATGCGTTCTTCCATAGCGGACAGACGCGTGTCGAGCCCGCGCTGTTCGCGTGCCAGCACCTCCAGATCGTCCAGGCGTCCGGAGACAAACTTCATGCGGTCGTCGATACCCTCAATCAGCCCCTTGATGTCGATCTGCTCGACATAACCGCGAACCTCACGCAGTTCGGCCCGCAGAGGCTCGATTTCCATCTGACCTTCGCGCTGAAGGAGTTCTTCCATCCGCTCTGCGATGTTTGCAACGCGGTCTTCAAGCACCATCAGATGCTCGGAACGCGGCAATGCTGAGAACGCTTCTTCGATTTCATTCAAACGGACGGTGACGCCGTGCAGGACACGTGGGTCCAACGCGGCCCTGGAAAGCTCGTCCAGGCGCTGCAAAATGTGTGAATAGCCATGCTCAAGGGTTTGCAGAGCACCTTCCACATTCGTGCGCCCGACCATGGATTTCAGGTCTGCGACTTCCTTACGGATCTCTGCAGCAAACTGTTCTCCGCGCTTGTCGGCGCGCAGACGCTCGACCATATCCGCAAGACGGCGAAGTTCAGCGTTCTGCCGGCCGACTGTTTCACTGGTTCCGCGGGAAATACCACCGAGCGCCTCACGTAGCGAGCCGAGCTCCTCGCGAACCTGAATGAATGCCTTTTCCTGCGGTGCGCGAAGGGCATCGATACGACGTCCCAGGTCCTTGTAGATATGAAGCGATGCCTCGTTGTGCGCGTGCTGCATAGGACCGCGGGGCGAACGAGTATCATAACCGTAATCTTCGTCATATCCGCCAGGCTCACGCGCGTCGCCATAGGCTGCAGGAGGCGCTTCGTAGTGGCGGCCTTCTTCAAGAGCATCCATTGCATAGCGTCCCGGCTGCGGGTGCGAACGGTGCGTGCCGTGCCTTTCGACATCGTCGTAGGATGTCGCGCTCGCCAATCCCTGCACCTGCTCGTCCAGACGATCCAGCGCACCAAGAACATCTTCGATACCGCTTGATGGCGGCGGTGCATGGCGTTGAGGTGCGCTGCGCTGAGGCCGTGACGGACGCTTGGGCCGTGACGGTGAATTTCCGCCCCGTTCCGACAACATCCGGTCGAGCTCGTCCGCGACGGCATTCAAATCGTCGTCACGGCTGTCGCGCATCCGAGAGTCATACCCACCGCCCAGGGCGGTCGCCGTGCGCGTCAACCGTTCTATGCGGTCCCGAGCCGGTTCTCTGCCTGCTGTTTCGTAAAAGTCGTCGCTTTCATACGCATCACGGCCGCGGCGTCCTGCCTCGTGTTTCTTCCAAGCCGGCATATCTAGACCCTGGACTTACGGTCATGACGACCGCTGTTTTAACGGACTGCCCTGATATTCCGGCAAAGGACGGAACAGTTGCAGCGTTTTAAGAGACTTTGTCGACTTAGGGTAAACAGGTCGTTAATTGGTGTTGCTAAATGCGAATTTCGCTTCATTTCGGCAAATATCGCCTGTTCATATCTCTGTCCGGCCACGAATCAACCTGTTGCGCGTTAACAATTTTCGCGGTTCGTGTGCCGCACTCTGGACCTTTACGCGTGCGTAAGCTAAACACACGGCAGCGTCAGGCCGATCGAAACACATCAGAATTTGCCCCCTTCATCGGGCACAAAACACTGTGTTGAGACCGGTCCGGACATTACGAAAAATCTGACACTGCCGGAAAACGGCTGGAAACCGAGTACCGACTAACATGAGCGAAGCGCTTTCTATTCTGAACGAAGACGATCTAGTTGATGTGGTGTCTGCCTCTGACGACAGCACCAAGAAAACACAATTTACTATTGGTGACCTGGCGAAGGAGTTCGACTGCACGTTACGGACCCTGCGGTTCTATGAGGACAAGGGGCTCCTGAACCCGAAACGCGACGGCATGAACCGGGTCTACAATCGCCGCGACCGGGCGCGCCTGAAGCTCGTCCTTATGGGCAAGCGCGTCGGCTTCTCCCTGACCGAAATCAGGGACATGCTCGATCTCTACGACCTGAGAGACGGACAAGTCACCCAGTTGCGTGTCGCTCTCTCCAAGTTCAACGAGCAGATCGCAGTCCTTGAAGACCAGAGAAAAGACATCGAGCAAGCGATTGAAGAATTGTCGCGCACCGTCGAGATCGTCTCCGGAATGCTGAAGCACAAGGAAGCTGAAGAGGCCTGATACGCGCCCATTCGAATCTATACAAAAAGCGCCGGTCGGAAGCGATCGGCGCTTTTTGTTTTCACCATTCGCAGTGTCGCCTGCGACGACACTGATTTTCAGCAAAAATCTACCCGTTTTTCGCCGCTAAGAAACGATTTCGTGACAATCACTCTCAAAAACGCTTCCCATTTACGCGTTTTGGGCACATTTTTTTGACATCCCTTACGTCGGGACACCACTTGCCGGACAAAATCAGGCCGCGTATATAGATGATCAACCTGACGTTTACGGAAACGTAAACTCAAGCACTCCGGCAGATCTGGGAGGATATGCATGCCTAGCTATAAAGCGCCCGTCGAAGACACGCTATTTCTGTTGAAAGACGTTTTCGGTTACGAACGCTATTCCAATCTTCCCGGTTTTTCCGATGCACCGCTTGATCTCGTGGAAGCGATCCTGCGCGAAGGTGGAAAATTTGCGGAGGAGATCCTCCAGCCGCTGAATCAGACCGGTGATCAGGAAGGGTGCACGCGCAATGACGACGGCACCGTCACGACACCGAAAGGATTTCTGGAAGCCTACAAGGCGTTTTGCGAAAATGGCTGGGGAACTCTCTCCGCAGATCCGGATTACGGCGGTCAGGGGCTGCCCCACACGCTGGCAACCATATTCAACGAATATGCATCGTCTGCAAACATGGCATTCTCGATGTATCCGGGGCTGACTGCCGGTGCGGTCGCAGCGCTCACGATTCACGGGACCGAAGAGCAAAAGCAAACCTATCTTCCGAACATGATTGCCGGCACATGGACCGGCACGATGAACCTTACGGAGCCCCATTGCGGCACCGACCTCGGGTTGATCCGGACGAAGGCGGTTCCACAGGCAGACGGTTCCTACAAGATTTCCGGGACGAAGATCTTCATTTCCGCCGGCGAACACGACATGGCTGACAACATTGTCCATCTCGTGCTGGCCCGGATCGAAGGTGCTCCAGATGGGGTCAAGGGCATTTCACTGTTTGTCGTTCCCCGGAACGCTGTGGGTGAAGACGGATCTGTCGGTGCCAACAATGGCGTTTCGTGCGGGTCGATCGAACATAAGATGGGCATTCACGGTAACGCAACCTGCGTCATGAACTACGACGATGCCACCGGCTGGCTGATTGGCGAGGAAAACAAAGGCCTCAAGGCCATGTTCGTGATGATGAACGAGGCCCGGCTTGGCGTTGCCGTCCAAGGTCTTTCGCAGTCCGAAGTCGCCTACCAGAATGCGGTGATCTACGCCAGAGAGCGCCTGCAGGGGCGTGCCCTCACCGGCCCAAAAAGCCCGGACAAGGCCGCGGACCCGATCATCGTTCATCCGGATGTCCGCCGGACATTGCTTTCGATCCGCGCCTTCAACGAAGCAGCGCGCGCACTGATCATCTGGACCGCGCTTCACGGCGATGTTTCGCACCGCTCGGACGACGAGAAGGACAGGCAGTTTTCCGACGACATGATGGGTCTGATGACGCCGGTTCTGAAAGGTGTTTTGACGGACACCGGTTTTGCAAACGCTGTCGACGCCCAACAGATGTATGGCGGCCATGGTTACATTGCCGAGTGGGGCATGGAACAGTTCGTGCGTGATGCCCGTATTGCCATGATCTACGAAGGCGCAAACGGCATTCAGGCCCTGGACCTTGTGGGCCGTAAGCTTCCTGCAAACGGCGGCCGGGCCGTCATGAGTTTCTTCAACGAGCTCAACACATTTTTGAAGGAAAACAAGGACAACGAGGATCTGGCAACCTTTACCGCGCCGTTGAAAAAAGGCGCGGACGATCTGCAGGCCGCCACTATGTGGTTCATGAACAACGCCATGAAGAATCCGGACAATGCAGGTGCCGGTTCGGTCGACTACATGCACCTGTTCGGTCTGGTGGCCCTCGGCTACATGTGGACCAGGATGGCAAAAACCATCAAGCAACAACTTGCCGAAGGTGCTGGTGACAAGACCGACTGGCTTGAAAACAAACTGGCGGTCGGCACCTTCTTCATGGAGCGGACGATGCCGGAAACAGCCGCGCATCTTGCCCGGATCTCTTCGGGTTCGGAAACGCTGATGTCCCTGGATGCCGAGGCGTTCTAATCACCGGTGAAGCGCAGTCCGCGATTTCTGAAATTCACCCACGCAAACCGGCAGATGGCGTTGTAGGCTCCACCCGCCAGATTTTGCCAGGGAGACGAACAAAGCATGGTCGAATACGTCCTACATTGCATGGCCCAGTCGGGTCACTCTTACAAAGCGGCTTTGATGATGGAGCTGTGCGGCGCCGATTGGGAGCCGAAATGGGTGGATTTTTTCAACGGCGAGACGCGTTCCGAGGAATTCCGCAGCAAATTGAATGAAATGGGCGAAGTTCCGGTGCTGGTCCATGGCGCGAAGATCCTGACCCAGTCCGGTGTGATCCTGGATTACCTGGTTGAACAGTTTGATCAATTCGGCTGGTCGAACGAGGACGAACGCCGGGAGATCCTGCGCTGGACGATTTTCGATAATCAGAAGGTCTCAGGTGTTGCCGGACCACTCAGATTTTTGCGGCTGTTTGCAAAGACGGGCGAAACAGAGGTCACTAAGTTTCTTGAAGGCCGGCTGAAAGGCGCACTCGCCATTCTCGACAAGCACTTTGAGAAAAATGCGTTCGCGATCGGCGACAAACCGACTACTGCCGATTTTTCGTTGTGCGGATACCTCTATGTGCGCGAGGAGATCGGCACCGAATTCGCTCCCTACCCCAATGTCATTGCCTGGCTTGAACGGATCAAAGCCTTGCCTGGCTGGAAACACCCCTATGACCTGATGCCCGGACACCCGTTGCCGGATGCCACGAAATAACCCCCTCAGAAGGAGGACGAGATGGCTGAAGCCTATATCTACGATCATGTGCGAACTCCGCGGGGCCGCGGAAAGAAAGATGGCGCGCTTCACGAAGTCCCCTCCGTGCGCCTCGCATCCACGGCGCTTGAGGCGATCCGGGACCGGAATGGCCTCGACACGGCCAAGATCGATGATGTGGTCCTTGGCTGTGTGGATCCGGTCGGCGAAGCGGGCGGCGACATTGCCCGTGCAGCCGTCTTTGCAGCCGGATACGACACCTCGGTTCCCGGCATGCAGATCAACCGCTTTTGTGCATCGGGCCTCGATGCCGTCAACATGGCATCGGCCCAGGTGATGGCGGGCCAGCACAAACTTGTCGTTGCCGGTGGTGTTGAAAGCATGAGCCGCGTCGGCATCGGGGCATCCGGTGGCGCCTGGCCGATCGAGCCCCAGGTTGCCATTCCGTCTTACTTCATGCCGCAAGGCGTTTCGGCGGACCTGATCGCAACCAAGTACGGCTTCAGCCGCGACGATTGCGACGGCTATGCCGTTGAAAGCCAGAAACGCGCCGCAGCGTCCTGGGAAGATGGGCGGTTCGCCAAATCAGTGGTGCCGGTGAAGGACATCAACGGCATCACGATCCTGGATCGCGACGAGCATATGCGGCCGGAAACGGACATGCAGTCGCTTGCCTCGCTCAACCCCTCCTTCGAACTCATGGGCAGCATGGGCGGCTTCGACGCGGTCGGTATTCAGGCGCACCCGGAGATCGAATCGATCAAGCATGTTCACCATGCCGGCAACTCCTCCGGAATTGTCGACGGTGCAGCGGCGGTCCTTATCGGTTCGAGCGCGGCCGGACGGTCGTGCGGTATCAAACCCCGGGCGCGCCTCAGGGCGTTTGCCAATATCGGCTCCGAACCGACACTCATGTTGACCGGTCCCGTCGATGTCACCGAAAAGCTGCTCAAGAACGCAAAGATGGAAATGAAGGACCTGGATCTTATCGAGATCAATGAAGCCTTCGCGTCCGTCGTTCTGCGCTACCAGCAGGCTTTCGATCTTGATCCGGATACCGTCAACGTCAATGGCGGTGCGATCGCCATGGGACACCCGCTCGGGGCAACTGGCGCGATGATCCTGGGCACCGTGCTGGACGAACTGGAACGGCGCGACCTCAACACGGCTCTCGTGACCCTGTGTATCGGCGCGGGCATGGGCACTGCAACGATTATCGAGCGAGTCTGATCCATGATCAGTAATCTTGAAAAAGAGTTCGCCGAAATTTCGGACTACTGGTCACCGCGTGTGGTTGCGGACGTCAATGACCAGTCCGTGAAGCTTGCCAAGCTGAAAGGCGAGTTCGTCTGGCATGACCATGAGAACGAGGACGAGCTCTTTTTCATCGTCAAAGGTAGCCTCACCATTCGATACCGCGACCGGGCGGATGTGATCCTCAATGCAGGCGACATGCATGTCGTTCCGAAAGGCATTGAACACAATCCGGTCGCCGAAAACGAATGCTGGGTGATGCTGTTTGAACCGTCAGAAACAAAACATACGGGCGAAGTGATCGTCGAAGGCACCAGGTCGGCCGCGCAGCAGCGCGCCCATTTGCAGTCGCAAGACCAGCAATCCGGTGGCGCCTGAACCGAGGAGGTATTCCCATGAGCTACAAGAATTTCACAATCGAGACCGATGCCGACGGCATGGCGCTCATCACCTGGGACATGCCGGAAAGGTCGATGAACGTGATCGACCTTTCGGTGATGGACGAACTCGATTCGCTTATCGATCAGGTCGTTGGTGACGATGCCATCAAGGGTGCAATCATTGCGTCCGGCAAAGCTGCCTTTTCCGGCGGTGCAGACCTCACCATGATGGAAGGCCTGCTGAAGGACTTTCACGTCAAGCGCGGCAACGATCCCGAAGGCGCAGCAAAGGCTCTTTATGAAGGTTCCCGCAAGCTGACGCTGGTCTACCGGAAGCTGGAAACCTGCGGAAAACCTTTTGTCGCAGCGGTTTCGGGAACCTGCATGGGCGGTGGTACCGAACTTGCCCTTGCCTGCCACGCGCGTGTTGCGGATGAAGGCCTGAAGATGGGCCTGCCGGAAGTCAAGGTCGGGCTTTTTCCCGGTGCCGGCGGCACGCAAAGGGTCATGCGCATGACCGATGGCCAGCAAGGGATGCAGTTCCTGCTACAGGGACGCACCCTGCGTGCGCCACAGGCAAAGCAGATGAAGCTCGTCGACGAGGTGACCGGCACGAAGAAGCTCGTTGCTGCAGCCCGGAAGCTGTTGAAAGCCGGTGTCGATCCGGTCAAGGACTGGGACAAAAAAGGCTACAAGCTCCCTAACGGCAAGATCTATTCTCCGGCGGGTTTCCAGTTCTGGCCTGCAGCAAACGCTATCTACCGCCGCGAAACTCACGACAACTATCCAGGAGCCCGGTATCTGCTGCATGCCGTGGTTGAAGGCTTGCAGCTGCCCATGGATCTCGCGCTTCAGGTGGAAAGCCGGTATTTCGCCAAGGTTCTGCAAACCCCGGAAGCGGCGAACATGATCCGCTCGCTGTTTGTTTCCATGCAGGAACTCAACAAACTGGCGCGGCGCCCTGTTGACCAGCGTCCCAACAAGATCAAGAAAATCGGCATTCTGGGTGCCGGTTTCATGGGGGCCGGCATCGCCTACGTTTCCGCGAATGCGGGTATCGACGTCGTTCTGATCGACCGCGACCAGGAGTCCGCCGACAAGGGCAAGGCTCATTCGGATGAACTGATCAGCAAGGCGGTCAAGCGCGGCCGGGCAAGCGAAGAGCAAAAGGAAAAGCTGCTTGCGCGGATCGAACCAACGGCAGATTACGAAGCGCTTGCCGACTGCGATCTGGTGATCGAGGCTGTGTTTGAGGACCGGGAGATTAAGAAAACGGTGACTGAGAAGGCCGAGGCCGTGATGAAGTCGCGCGCCATCTTCGCTTCCAACACATCAACGCTACCGATCACGTCTCTCGCGCAGGCCTCAAAGCGTCCGAAGAATTTCATCGGCATTCACTTCTTCTCGCCCGTGGACAAGATGATGCTGGTGGAAGTGATCCTCGGCAAACGAACATCCGATCGCGCTCTGGCTCTTGCGCTGGACTACATCAAGGCGATCAAGAAAACGCCGATCGTCGTCAATGACAGTCGCGGTTTCTATACGTCCAGAGTGGTCATGACCTACATTCGCGAAGGTCTGATGATGCTCGCAGATGGCGTTCCGGCAGCGATGATCGAAAATGCCGGGAAAATAGCAGGAATGCCTGTTGGGCCGCTGTCCCTCGGCGACGAAGTCGCGCTGGATCTTGCCTGGAAGATCGTTTCAGCGACCCGCAAGGACCTTGGCGTCAAGTATGTCGAGGGGCCGCTCGACAACATCCTTGAGGAAATGGTCGTCAAGCGCGAGAGGTTCGGCCGCAAGAACAGCAAGGGCTTTTACGACTACAAGGGCAAGGACAAGAGCCTTTGGCCCGGGTTGCCTGATGTCACCGGTCAACCAAAGCCCGCCGAAAGCTTCAACATCGAGGAACTCAAGCAAAGACTGCTGGTGATGCAGGCGCTTGAGACGGCGCGGATATTCGAAGAACAATGCCTAACGGATGTGCGCGAGGCAGATGTCGGATCAATCCTCGGTTTCGGCTTCGCTCCTTATACCGGCGGTACGCTGAGCTATATCGACATGTTGGGTACCACTGAATTTGTTGATTTGTGCAAAAAATTCGCGCGCAAGTGGGGCCCCCGTTTCAAGCCGAACAAGTTGCTGCGCGAGATGGCCAAGGAAGGCGAAACCTTCTACGGCAAATTCCCGCCCAAGGCAGAAGAAAAGACTAAAAACGCTGCGTAATGCATACAGAAACCACCTCCTACCCGGCCGTGGTTTCTTTCGCTGCATAAAATAACAGTGTTCTCGTCTCTCAATTCTTGATCCTTGCTGCCTAGTCATGCAGAGTTCGCACAAGAACTGTGCACGGTCTGACCGGAGAAAAGAATGCCGCTGGAAGGCGAATGGGCACGCGCGGACGTGTTCCGAGTTTTGCGAGAAATCGGTTCGGATTACGATTTGAACTGGCCGCATATCGCGGAACTCTATGACTTCGATCTTGCGTGTCTTGACGACCCACAAGGAACCGTGTCGGTCACCGCCTGGCACGGTGTCTTCGAATACGTTGCCGGCGCGCTTGGCGACGACGCAGTGATGTTCGACCTTTTTAACAATGTCGATATCGGTTGCTTTTCAATCTTCGACTACCTTTTTTCCTGCGCCCCCACCTTGCGGGACGCTTGCCTTGGCTGGATGAAATTCATCCCGATACGCACCAATGCCTACCGGCTCACATTTGAAGAGACTGAAACGGGCGCATATGTCGAATGGCCGATATTGGAAGGCCGCGGCGAATGGCGGCAGAACATGTTTGCAAGAGTCGGGTGGGCCACTCAACAGTTCGAACATGCTCTGGACACACCAGTGCCGCCGGTCCTCATCGAGCTCGCCACGACGGCTCCACAAAACACATCGAATTTCCAGAAAAAATATCAGGGACGTATCCGGTTCGGAGCGTCTCACAACCGGATTTTCATTCCAAAGTCGTTGCTCTCCAGCCCGCTGCGCCAGAGCGACAACCACCTTTATGAGATTATTACCAGGGCCGCGTCTGAGGAACTGGACCGGTTTGGGGAACTGGAATCCCCTTTGACCCGGATTGCCAATGCCGTGGCGACAAACCTGTCGCATGGCGAATGCACATTGCCGCATATTTCTGCAAAACTCGGCATGTCGCAACGCGCTGTTCAACGGCTGCTGGAAAAAGAAGGCACCAGCTTTCGCAAGTTAAGTGAAGAAATCCGGCGTTCTGCCGCCGAAAGATACCTGCGCGGCACGGACCTCCCCATGAAGGAGATTGCCTATCTCATTGGATTTTCCGAACTCAGCACCTTTTCCAGGGCCGTGAAATCCTGGTTTGGCATGTCGCCGCGCAAGTTCAGGGAAGGGTCAAGCAGAGCTGGTGTCGCAAGCGGTCATTCAAGGAAAAAAACCGGTGACGTGCGCCTGTCAAAGGCCGCGCGCCCAATCAGCAGCAACCCGAACGCAGCGTTTCGAAAAACCTCGTCATCGCGCGCCGAGTAGGCGCAGCGGCTCCTGCAGGCAGGCAAACCTTCTTAAAATTAAAAGAATTTCGGCACGGAGGTGATTACGGGCTGAACCACCGCCGCGCCAGAGATTTTTCAAAGGTCCACGCGACGCCCGGTACTCCCTTCGAGCGTCACGGCATATCGGGCGGATTCCCTCAAACCTTGAGAGATTTCCATCCAGACTAGGACCGAGCCTGCAGCGTGATTTTTTGTCGTTCCCTCTTCCGGGGGGTTCCGGTTTGGTTTTTCGTTAGCTGCAGCAAGCGGGTAGACAATCCTGCCCTGGAAGTGGGCATTCCGCAGGCGGAAAGTTTCGTATACCCGACAGTCTTCTTACGCCAGCGAAGTGGTTATGTCTTTGACCTGAGAACGCTAGGATTTAACCAATCACGACACAGGGTCAAGAAAATGGGAAGAATTTACAATGTACTGATATTACATAACAATTCTGGAGCTTCAGCGAGTCTCATTGTATTTGCTGCCGAATGATCTTAACTATCCCGTGAACGTTAGATCGATACGACATTCCGGAGGCGTGCATGTCCGATAGCGGCCTGAGCCGATTTCTAGGCGGGTCCCCCGCGCAGGTGATTTTGCGCCTCGTGTTCCTTTCCTTTGTTGTCGGGATCATTCTGTCGGCACTCAATCTCGACCCGCTCGATCTTGTGAACATGGCGGTCAATTTTGTCGAACGGCTATGGGACATGGGTTTCAATGCCATCGGACGTCTCGGGAATTATCTTGTCGTCGGAGCAATTGTCGTGGTGCCGATCTGGCTGATCACACGCATTCTCTCCATGGGCCGCACGCGGTAGAACTCCTTTCGTTTCAGCCGTCTGTCTTCTATGCGCTCACACGAAGCTGAGCGCTGAAACGTCACGCGCGGTTCTGTGCAAGGTGACATGACGATCGGCAAGCTCATCAATATCCGTCGAGTAGCCGCCGCCAAGGACACCGGCAACGGGTAAGCCCATCCGCCGGGACGTTTCGATCACATATCGATCCCGCATCTGCAAGCCCTCACGAGACAGCTTCAGGCGCCCCAGACGATCATGTTCGTAGGGGTCCACGCCCGCATTGTAGAAAACAATGTCCCATTTCTCGCGGGCAAGCAGGGCTGGCAGCACTTCCTCAAGAGCGGACAAATAGTCGTCGTCAGCGGTTTCGTCCGCAAGACCGACATCCATGTGCGAGGGGACCTTTCGGACCGGATAGTTCTTTTGCGAATGCATCGAAAACGTGAAGACGTCAGGGTCCCCTTGGAAAATATCTGCAGTGCCATCGCCCTGATGGACATCCAGGTCGATTATGAGCACCTTGCGTATGGCGCCATCCGCCTGCATGACCCTGACCGCAACGGCTACGTCGTTGAAAACGCAGAATCCTGCGCCATGGAGCCGGCGCGCATGATGGCTGCCACCGGCCGTGTTGCAGGCAAGTCCATGCTCCAGGGCAAGGTAACCGGTCAGCACCGTCCCCCCCGTTGCGCAGCGCGCGCGCAGGGCGATGTCGTGCCGCATCGGAAAGCCGATTTCGCGGGCAACGGCGTCCGGTACGTTCCCCTCGAAAACCTGATCCACATAGGCGGGATCATGGGCGAGCGACACCCACTCGAACGGTGCCGGTCTCGGGCGGAAGAACGTGCCGCCGTCCAGAAGGCCTTCCGCGCGGATCAGATCCGCGACGGCACGGAACTTGTCCATCGGAAATCTGTGATTTACGGGAAGATTGGCGCAATAGGCCGGATGGTGAACAATCGGCAAGGACATTTTCTGACATATAGCAAACCGTACGCAGACAGGAACCCTTAGTTACGCGGCGCATCAGCAGCTCATACCGGGTATGTCAGGAAAGCGATTGACGAAACCGGTTTGCGTGGACAAGAAGGGCTCTTCAATTGAGATGAGCCTTCCATGTCCACTCCACGTTCTGCGGACAGCCCCACGAACCATGCCTTCACGGTGACGCACCGGTCTGTTCTCGTGATCGCGGTACCGATGACGCTCGGCTACCTGTCGACGCCTCTTCTCGGGGTTGTCGACCTGGCCGTGATAGGCAGGCTTGGTGATGCAACGCTCTTGGGAGGAATTGCCCTTGGCGGGATCATCTTCGACCTGATTTTTACGGTCTTCAACTTCCTTCGCGCTGGAACGACCGGACTGACGGCGCAAGCTTTCGGTGCGCGGAACGACCCTGAAATCAAGGCAACCCTTTTAAGGGCTCTGGTGATCGCCGCGCTCGGCGGGCTTTGCGTCATATTGCTTCAATCGCCGATCCGCGATGCCAGTCAGTGGTTCCTGGGCGGCAGTGCCGATGTTCAGTCAGCCACCCGCCGCTACTTTGATATCCGTGTTCTCAGCGCGCCGTTTCTGCTCGCAAACTATGCCATCCTCGGATGGTTCATCGGTCTCGGACGCGCCGGAAAAGGCCTCTTGCTTCAGCTGTTCCTGAACGGGTTGAATATTATTCTCAGCATATGGTTCGTCATGGGCCTCGGCTGGAGCGTGGAAGGGGTCGCCTTCGCAACGGTCCTCAGCGAAATAGCAGCAACTTTGCTCGGCCTCGTTCTGGTACTGGCAAGCACCGGGCGCGGCAGATGGCCGGCCCCTGGTGTCGTGTTCGACCGGAGGCTGCTGATGCGCATGATGGTCCTTAATCGGGATATCATGATCCGCTCTTTTGCACTTCTTTACGCATATGCGTTCTTCATGGCGCGCTCGGCAGACCAGGGCGACACTGTACTCGCCGCAAACGCTGTGCTTGAGAAATTCATTATGGTCTCCGGCTATTTCCTCGACGGCCTGGCAACCGCTGCCGAACAGCTCGCCGGACGTGCGGTCGGCGCACGCTTCCGCCCGGCCTTTGACAGGATGCTCAAGCTCACCGCGCTCTGGAGTTTTGCCATGGCCGGTGTGCTTGCGTCGCTCTTCTATCTGTTCGGGCCTGCCATGATCGAGTTCATGACAACCTCTCCGGAAGTGCGGGAAATTGGAAACACATATCTGATCTGGGCCGTTCTGACGCCGCTGCTTGGTGTTCTGGCGTTCCAGATGGACGGTGTTTTCATAGGCGCCACCTGGTCCGACACGATGCGCAACATGATGCTGCTTTCGCTGGCCGTTTACATTGCCGCCTACTACGCGCTCTTTCCGCTGCTTGGCAACCATGGTCTTTGGCTCGCCATGGGGATTTTTCTCGGACTTCGAGGCATTACTCTGCTGGCAGCGTGCCGGCGGCGCGCGGACAGAACCTTTGCTGCACTCTAATGGGCTTCAGATGCCCAGGACTCCATCTCCCGGTCCCGCGCCTCGCGCAGGGACGTCAGCCCGTGCTGATCGAGTTTGGCGGAAAGGCCTGAGAGAATTTCACCAATCAGCGACGGGCCTTTGAAAACCAACGAGGAATAGAGCTGGAGAAGATCTGCTCCGGCCGTGATCTTGCTCCAGGCGGTCTCGGCACTGTCGATGCCGCCGACCCCGATGATCGGCAAACCCGGTCCGGCCAGCCTGCGTGCCTTTGCAAGAACGATTGTCGACTTTCTGAAAAGCGGTTTTCCGGACAGGCCACCGAGCGCCTGGTACGGCCCCGAGCGGCTCAGTCCGTCCCTGTCCACGGTGGTGTTGGAAACGATCAAACCGTCGATGGCGTTTTCAAGCACCTCCTCGACAATGTCCTTCAGATCCTCCTCGACAATGTCGGGAGCAATCTTGAGGAGCAGCGGAACCCTACGGCCAGTTCTGTCCGCACATTCGCGGCGTGCATTGGAGACGCCTTCAAGGAGTTCGGCAAGCGCTGAGCGCGCCTGGAGATCCCTCAAGCCGGGTGTGTTGGGAGAGGAGATATTCACCGTAAAAAACGAGGCCAGATCGGCAAATTCCGTTATGCCGCTCACATAGTCGGCAATGCGATCTGTCGCGTCCTTGTTCGCACCGACATTGATACCGACGATACCGCCCGCTTTTTTCCTGGAAAGCAGCCGTTTGCGAATGGCATCGTGGCCGTCATTGTTGAAGCCGTAACGGTTTATGACGCCTTCATCGGCGGGCAACCGAAAGACACGCGGACGCGGATTTCCGGGTTGCGCCTTTGGCGTGACCGACCCGACTTCCGTAAACCCAAAACCGAGTTTCAGCAAGGCATCGGGCACCTCGGCATTCTTGTCGAAACCGGCAGCTATCCCGAGGGGATTGGGAAAGTGCAAATCCCAAAACTGCACCGCCAGTCGGGGGTCCGGCGTCCCGGAAGCGCGGGACAAGAGACCGGATTTCATGGCAAGAACCGTGACGCGATGAGCCGTTTCCGCTTCAAGGGCTTGAAGTCCCTTGAGCGTGAGACTTTCCAGCCAGCCTGCCGTCATTCGCCAAGCTCCGGGAAAACGTGCGCTCCTTTAGAAGACACTGGCAGCTCCTTGACCCATAAGGCTGTTGCAGGATCCAGGGTGGCATAAAGGTGCGGAAACAATGCCCCGCCTCTGGAGGGTTCCCATTTCAACGCATCTGCAAATCTGTCCGCTTCAAATGCCGCTAGCAGAAGATCCTTTTGGCCGCTGAAGTGTTTGGCAGCCGTTTCGCGAACCTGTTCGGCGGTCGAGAAGTGGATAAATCCGTCAGCAAGGTCAACCGGAGCACCTGTGAAGACATTCGCCACTACCGCTTCCTGCCACATCGACTTCGGGACGATCTTGAAAATCAGCGTCATTTCTTCCTGTTTCCGTCACTTTGCGCCATCGGTCGCCTCAACACGTGGCTTCCTCAAATTGCGCGGACACTACTGACAGGTCTGCCATCAAACAAGCCGGAGAAACGGACTTTCCCGATGAATGGCAATTCGACCGGGAAAATGCAAAATAATACCGTTTTAATTTCTCGGTATTTTAGTGTTCGGACCTTATGATCACGATACAGCAGCAACTAAGTGACTCGCGATGAAGCTTCGGCCTTTCCTGGTGCCTGTACTTTTGCTGACCGTTGCGGGCGGTCTGGTCGCCTGGCTGTTGCTGGCAGAACCGCCGGAGATTCCGGAGCGGCAAATCGCCGGAACGCTCCGGCCGAGCATCAGCGAAGAACAGGTTCCTTCGTCACGTCCAGAAGAAAGCGCCGCCGAGGAACAACCATCGGCAAAAACTGATGAAGCCAACGCGCCTCTTCCAGTCGATATTCGCAATGTGTCACCCGACGGTGTTTCAGCCCCCGAGGTCAGTGGCGATCTGAAGCGTGTCGAGCCATCCGAGCGCTTTCAGGAGCTGATGAATCCACCGGTTGACCCCGTTCCGGACGGGCCGCTGGAACTCAGGCGCGTTCAGGTGCTGGATGGCGGACGGATCAAGTCCAAGAAACTGGTCGTTACACTTGCCCATATCGAACCATTGAAGATCGACGAAACCTGCGTTGCCGAACAGGGCGGTGCCTGGCCCTGCGGAACGCGGGCAAGGACGTTTCTTCGCGGCCTCATCCGGCAGTACAAGATCACCTGCGAGAAGCTTGCGGAAACCGGGCCAAACCAGATCGTGGCTTCCTGCAAGCGCGGCAAAATCGACTTGAGCACCCGTCTGGTGCGCTATGGTTGGGCGACACCGACCGCGGACGCCCCGGAGGGCTATCAGGATTTTGCCCTTCTGGCACAACAGCGCAAGCTTGGCCAATGGCAGGATGAATGGCAATTCGCAGCGCCCAAGACAGCCTGGGAAGCCGATCCCGACGCTCCGCTGCCGGGTCTTGAAGAACTGGAACCGGAGGTCGTCGAATGGAGCCAAAGCGCAGATACGGACCAACCGGCCCAGGAGTTCTTCGGATTTGAACCGGACAGGGCGGCAGAAGCACCACAGCAATAAGTGGCAAACCACCACAAAAACCAGTCATAATTGTGCCGGAATATTGTCCGAATTCCTTCCCAATTTACTCACAAAATCAGCGATTTCTTACACTCTCCTATAGGTTGTCTTTTTGCCCACAACGAGTTGTGGGGTCTGACACGCGACATAGGGGCTCATCATGTCTATCAGACAAATTGGAAAGTTAGTTTCTGTTGTTTCCGTAGTTTGCATTGCCGTCTTTATTGCAGTCTTTGTGTTCAATAAAGAGAACGGAAGCGGGTCGGATGCTCCTGATCTTGCAAAGGGCTTTGCAAAGCCGGATGACCGCGGATCTCCGGCTTCAAGTCAGGCTCACCCTCCTGAAAAGGCATCACGTCTGGCAGCCCCCAAAACGGAGAAGATCCAATCCGCTGCGGGCTCAGCAGCGATGCCGGATAAATCTGAGGCTGTTTCCGAAGCAGCGGCCGTTGATCAGGCTCGTACTGACACCGAGGTTGTAACGGCCGTTCCCGGTTCGAAACCTTTCGCACAAGAGATCGACTGGACTGATCGGTTTTCACGAACGCGGCAACACAGACAGCTCGCGCAATCTGAGCCATCAAGGCCGGCATCCACCGATCAAAGGCAGGTTTACACGTCGCATCTTGGTGTTCCGACGGCCAAGGCCGCAAATGAAGCGCGTGAACGCCAAGCTCAAGTCAGATTGGGAGCCGGGTCGCTCGACGGGGTAAGCTCTCAGGGGCTGACCGCTTCTTCCTCCGCTTTCGCGCCACCAAGCTCTGACAGGTTAAGGAAACAAGCTGATGTGGCCCGTCGGCAGTCTGCCGCAGCGATGCCGCATGACTTAAGCCGCGAGCGGTTTCCGCAGGCGATCGGTGGCACTGTTAACAAGGTTGCGAGCGCGCCGGTATCGACTTATTCAATCGATGTCGACACCGCCTCCTACTCTTTTGTGAGGAACAATCTCGTCAACGGCGCGCGTCCGCATCCGCAAGCCGTCAGACCCGAAGAATTGATCAATTACTTCAGTTACGACTACCCGCTTCCAGACTCGCCAGAAGTTCCGTTTTCGACAAATGTTTCGATGATCGACACGCCCTGGAATGCGGACACCAAGCTGCTTCAGATCGGATTGCAGGGTTACAAGATACCCCTTGCGGATCTGCCGCCGCAGCATCTCGTGTTTCTGATCGATACGTCCGGATCGATGAACCGGCCCGACAAGCTGCCGCTCCTCAAGCAGGCCTTTCGGTTGCTGCTCGCAACCTTGCGGGAGGAAGATACGATTGCCATCGTGACTTATGCAGGGCACGCCCGAGTGGCGCTTGAGCCGACACCAGCTTCGGACAAGATATCAATTGCAGATGCTGTCAATTCGCTCTGGCCTGGCGGAGGCACCGCGGGACATGCCGGTCTGCAGGAGGCTTATGCTCTTGCGGACAGTATGCGGGAAAACGGAGGCAACGCGCGTATCCTCCTGGCGACAGACGGCGATTTCAATGTCGGCCTTTCCAGTGTCAGTGCTTTGAAGGACTACATCAAAAATCAGAGTAACAATGGTATCGGACTTTCAGTGCTGGGCTTTGGGCGCGGAAACTACAACGATGCCCTTATGCAAACGCTGGCGCAGAACGGCAACGGGTTTGCGGCCTATATCGATACGCTTGCAGAGGCTCGAAAAGTGCTTGTTGAAAGCGTTGTCGGATCCCTCATGACGATTGCGAGCGATGTAAAGATCCAGGTTGAATTCAATCCCGCAACCATCGCCGAATACAGATTGATCGGGTATGAGACGCGCGCGCTGCAACGCGAGGATTTCAATAACGACAAAGTAGACGCCGGTGATATCGGTGCGGGACACACCGTCACGGCGCTTTATGAGGTCACCCCGGTCGGATCTCCTGCAATGCGTCTTGATGATTTGCGATATCAGGTAAGCGAAACAATACCCGCCACCGCTGTTAGCGATGAATTTGCCGACGAAGTGGCTTTCGTTAAGCTCCGCTACAAGCTCCCCGGCGAAACCAAAAGCCGCCTGATCAGCACACCTGTCAAATTCTCCACGTCTGAGATCCCGGAAAGTGAAACGCTCTTTGCGGCGGCTGTTGCCGGTTTTGCACAGCACCTGCAAGGATCCAGCTATCTGGGCGCCTGGACGTTGGGCGAGATGGCAGAAATGGCGCGAACTCATGCCGGAGACGACAGGCTAGGATACAGAGCCGAGTTCTTATCACTTTTGCAGCTTGCCGACTTTGCTGAGAACTGAAAGTCGGCGGAGACCACGTCTCCGCCTTTTTCCAATTCCATCGGTCGGCCGTTAAGCCGACAATTCGCCGGCGAGCGCCTTGCGGATCATCTCTCGGGTTTCCGCGATACCATAGAGCGCGACAAAGGAGCCGAAACGCGGCCCTTTTTCCTGCCCAAGCAGCAGCTGATAAAGCGCTGAGAACCAGGCGACGGATACGCCTGGCCCGCCATCGGGACCCTTTTTGTTCGGATCCTGATACCGTTCGATCGCCCGCGCTACATCGAGGACGGCGTCCTGAATGGCAGCACCGTCGGCATCATCCGGCAGCTCCGCCAGTTTGGCGTCCAATTGCTCAAGAGCGGTCCGCTCAACCTCATCAGGCGCTTTGAATGACTTCGTCGGCCTGACAAAATCCTCAAAGTAGCGGATGGCATACCCAACCAGCGCATCCAGCTCGGGATGCGTTGCCGCGGTCACGCCCGGCGCATAGCGGGAGATGAAAGCCCACAGCACCTCCTTGTTGTCCGCGTTGGACGCCGAGACAAGGTTCAAAAGCATCGCGAACGGAACCGGCATATCGATCGCTGGAATGTTTCCGGAATGAATATGCCAGGCCGGGTTCTGCAGTTTCTGCTCCACCGGCATTTGCCCGTATTTCTGGACGAAGGTGTAGTACTCGTCGACCGCCTTCGGGATGACGTCGAAGTAGAGCTTCTTGGCCGTCTTGGGCTTCTGGAAATTGTAAAGCGCAAGGCTTTCCGGCGAGGCATAGGTCAGCCATTCATCGATGGTCAAACCGTTGCCCTTCGACTTGGAAATCTTCTCGCCCTTTTCATCCAGGAACAGCTCATAGACGAAATGTTCCGGTGCCTTGCCGCCCAGAATGTTGCAGATCTTGTCGTAGATCGGTGCATTCGTCTGGTGATCCTTGCCGAACATCTCGAAGTCGACGTCAAGGGCCGCCCAGCGCATGCCGAAGTCCGGCTTCCATTGCAGCTTCACATTGCCGCCGGTGACGGACAAGGTGATCTCTTCGCCGGTTTCGTCGTCAAACGTGACCGTACCGTCCGCCGGATTGACCTCTTTCATCGGCACATAGAGCACACGGCCCGACGACGGTGAAATCGGCAGGAAGGGCGAATAGGTCGCCTGACGCTCTTCGCCAAGGGTCGGCAGCATCACGTCCATGATCTTCTGATACTTTTCCGTTGCCCGGATCAGAACCTCATCGAACTTGCCGGACTTGTAGTATTCCGTTGCGCTCGCGAACTCGTAGTCAAAGCCGAATGTATCCAGGAACCGGCGGAGCATCGCGTTGTTGTGCGCGGCAAAGCTCTCGTAATCGCCGCCAAAAGGATTTGGGACGGCGCTAAGCGGCAATTGGAGATAAGGTTCAAGCGCGGCGCGATCCGGCACGTTTTCCGGGATCTTGCGCATCCCGTCCATATCGTCGGAAAAGCACAGCAACCGCGTCGGGATCTTGTCTTCGGTCAGCAGCCGGAAGGCTGTGCGCACCATGGTGGTGCGCAGGACTTCCCCAAACGTTCCGATATGCGGCAATCCGGATGGACCGTAGCCGGTTTCAAACAGAACCGGTTTTTCCGGATCCCTCTTGCCGATGCGTTTGACCAGTTTGCGTGCTTCTTCGAACGGCCAGGCTTTCGATTTCGTGGCCGCCTCGACAAAATCTTGCGAAAGGTCAAGCAAAGGCAGGGATTGGTCGGTCATTTCGGGTTTCATTCTGTTGATTTGGATGGAAACAGTGCAATTTGCGGCGGCAAAATTGCCAAAGGGCCTCATGTTGCGGCGCGACACTAGAAAAGCGCAGGCCAACAGTCAATCAAATGTCGCATTTCGTTGACTTGAAGCTTTCCCGCCAACCCTATACATCGTGTCTTCGATTTGCCCTTTAACCGGCGCAGTGGAGAATGAATAGTGTCTAGCAATGAACCGATCAGCGTTCAGGAAGCCCTCATCTACGTGATGGTGATTGTGTCTGCCTCAGACAACGCGATGACAGATAAGGAACTGGCCACGATCGGTGACATGATCAAGATGTTGCCGGTGTTCGGCGAATATGACGGCAACCGGATCATCCCCGCCGCGCAGCGCTGCGGCGACATTCTTCAGGAAGAAAACGGCCTGTCGCTGGTGCTGGAACTCGTCGGCGACGTCTTGCCGCCGAAGCTCTACGACACGGCCTATGCCCTCGCCGTTGAGGTCGCTGCGGCAGACCTTCACGTCGAACAGGAAGAACTGCGCATTCTTCAGATGCTGCGCGACCGGTTCCGCCTCGACAAGCTCACCGTGGCCGCCATCGAGCGCGGCGCCATCGCGCGGCACCGCACCGTTTGAGCAGGATCAGTCGCGGGATCCGGCGATGCCGGATCTCAGCGACTTGATGGCAGGCGCAGCCCAGGATGGGACGCCCAGCTTGCGGTAGCTGTTTTCCAGCTTTCGGCCGACCGTCTTTGCTGAAATAGACAGCAAACGCGCGGTGTCCCTGTTTGTTTCTGCGTGGATCAACTGACCAAGCACTTCGCGTTCGCGCAATGTGAGCTGAAATGCTTCGTTCAATCCCTGTTGTTTGCGTTCCGGCCCATCCCTTTGGCATTGGTCGCGGCGGAATACTCAGTTCAGGCTGCGGATGGCGTCCGGCAGATCAAGTGAAAACGCAGGGATGGCAACATCAAACCGCGATCCGTCGGGCCGCTCCATCGCGTAGGAACCCGCCATGATGCCGCTGTCGGTCGACAGCGGGCAATGCGATGAATATTCGTAGGTTTCGCCCGGTTCGATCACCGGCTGCTCGCCGACGACACCGTCGCCGGAAACCTCTTCCTGGCGGCCGAGAGCATCGGTGATCTGCCAGTACCTGGTTTTCAACTGAACCGGTTCCGAGCCGCCATTATGGATCTCCACCATATACGCCCAGATGAACTCGCTTTCTTCCGGTTTCGATTCATCGTCCAGATAAAACGGTTCGACCGAGACTTCGATCCCTTGCGTTGTGGCGCTGTAGCTGCCTGACACGGTAGTTCCTTCAATCCAGGGGCGGTGATCCGCAACTTCAGGAAGCGCTTATAGGGCGAATGACATAAGCGTGAAAGAGTCTTACTTGTGAAATCTGGAAGGATTTTGCATGTAGGCCGCTGATTTTCCCCAAACCAGGTCCAATACCGTGTTCGACGCCCGCATACGACCTCTGATCGACCCACCGCTCAATCGGGTGGGGCACCTTCTTGCCAGAGCCGGGGTCAGCCCGAATGCCGTCACGCTTTTCGGCTTTGCGATCGGCATCGGGGCGGCTGTCGCGATCGCTTCAGGATTTTTTCTTCTCGGTTTCGTTCTGATCGCTCTGAACCGCCTTGCCGACGGGCTCGACGGTGCTCTGGCCCGTGCGACGCAAAAAACCGATCTTGGCGGCTACCTGGATATCACTCTGGATTTCTTCTTCTATGGGGCTATCCCTCTGGCATTTGCAATCCAAGATCCCGCCGCCAATGCCCTGCCCGCTGCGGCGCTGCTTTGCAGTTTCTACGCCAACGGATCCGCGTTCCTTGCCTTTGCGATCATGGCGGAACGACGCGGTCTTTCAACCGACAAACAGGGTGCGAAATCTCTCTATTATCTGGGTGGACTGGCGGAAGGCACTGAAACAATTGCCTTGTTTCTGCTCATGGCCCTATTCCCGTCATGGTTTGCCTTGCTTGCCTGGGCCTTTGCCGCGGTCTGCTTCGTCTCGGCAGTCGCACGCGTGATGATCGGTGTCAAATCACTGGACAGGCACTAGACGAAACCTGTCAGCCTGTCGAAGTCAGCTCAGATAAAAGCCTTCGAAGTGGACGTTCTCGATCTCGTCTCCGGAGAGATAAATGTAGCTGCTTGACGTAGCCGTAGACACAGGCTGCGACGTTGCCAGCGTCGACAGGGGCCGATCCCTGCCAAGCCTCAGGTAGAACTTGATCGGCTCGCGAATGACGATGTGATCTATCGTGCTCGCCCCCTTGAGACTGACTTCTTCCGGATATCCGGCATACATGATCCGCTTGTTGCCATCTGCGATTTTCGTCAGGACGAAACAGGTGAAAATGCCGGTTCTATTTTGCTCTCGAGACATAAGCGGTGCGAGCGGGCCGTACATCAGACGCCCGATCACCATTACCCTCATCGCTATTGTTTTGACCATCTCAGACAAGACAAGCGCCCAGATACAAATAGCCAAAAAGGTAATAACTGCCTTTTCCGGAAATTCGAAAATAAAGTTGATCAAGCTGTATCTGATTGCGTCGTAAATCAGAAAGAATTTTCCTTCATCATCGATAAATTCTATTGGAAACTTGTATGGATATACTAGGTTCATGCTCAAAATCAGCACCTTCAGAACCACCACAAAAGAAACCAATATTCCTGCGGAATAGATCAGTATTGAAACCGTGGAAAAGACAACGTTCACGGCCCCGAAGGGGCGCTTTACAATCGATCCTTGAAAAAGAGAATACCTGAACATCAGTCCAGGTATCAAAAACAGGAAAATCAATAAAGTTGAGCTACTTAGCGACACTCACAATTACCTTGCGAACGCGGGCTTCTGGCCTTTCAACAAGCTCTTAATCCTGTTTCTAACGTCGTCTTCCTTGATTGAAGAAGAGTTCTCCTCGGCGGACACTTCAGACAGGGCGCGATACACCGTTGCAAAAGAACCTTTTGATTCTTTGCTGAATTCCCTCAGAAGCCGTTCCCGGCGGGACGAACTCGACATTCCAACCTCCTAGAATCAAACTCGGCGCTATCTTATCGCAAAACCGCTTAAGTTTGCGCTAAACAGATACAAACCACCCGGTGAATTTCCGGGGCAGGACAAGCCCCAAAATACCAGGAAATCACTATAGATATAGTGCTTATTACGGACATTTTTAAGTCCGAATGCCACGAGGACGTTTCGATCCGACACCTGCACCGCGCAAATGGGTAAATCAGGGCAGAATCGAAAACCCCCGGTGTAGAGGTTGAAGCGGCGCATCAGGACCCGGATGACGAGCCTGTTTCCTCGGCTCTGAAACGCTCGATCCATTCCCGGTTGGTCTTGTCCGACAGCCGTGCGACGGGGAGCTCAATGCCTGCAGCCGCTTTCGGATCCTGCCCAAGTTCCCTGAGGATCGTCTCGACCGCTGCAACGGGCTGACGGGCGAGTTCATCATAGGTTATGCGCCGCGGCGTCAGACCTTCGTCCTCGAACCAGTCGATCCAGGCCTGATCATATGCCATCATCTCTTCGACGTGCTGCCTGATCCGTGCGTGGTCATAGGCTGGTTCCTGCGGCGGTGCCAGCCTTTCTATTTCGGTCCCGTCCGGCGCCTGGTGCCAGAGCCCCGTCTGGCTGGCTTTCACGAAGGAGACAGCCTGGGCAACCTTGTCGTCCCGGGTGAGATGGATAAACAACGGTTTGCCGAACACGGCCTCGATCCGTGCTGAAAGGCTCGTCAATTCCGGATGAAGGGAATTGAGCTTCGCTGAGAAGAAGTCAAAACTCCCGCGCTGCAATCTCAGACCGAAGATCCCGGTTCCGGCAGAGCCTTTTTGCCGGGCCGTTTCAAAAAGAACAGAAAGCCGTTCGCGTTCACCTGGAAAAACCTCGCCTTCCAGCCCGAAATGAGCCTGCCAGGCATCAAGACTGGCTTTGTGAAAGTAGGACTTCGGGTCACCCGCCTGCCCTGTTGCCGCGAGAAGCTTGCACAAGAGCGTGCTGCCGCTGCGGGGCGACGTGCAGATGACGTAGGCCTGGTATCCCGACTTATCCTGCGTTCCCATACACTGGCCTTTCGAAAAGCAGTTCCCAACTCCACCGCTGGCGTACCGACCGCGCATGACACTTCGAAGACGATACCGGTATTTCGGGCAGATAACGCGTATGCGCGTGAACTTGAAGCATGCCCAAAGACGAAAAACCATATGCCGGCAAAGGCACCTCTTCCGTATCCGAATGGCGACAATGATACTGGGCCGGTCAGCTGCAACGCAGGCGCTTTAGCGGGCATCTTGCGAAGACAGTCTGCTCTGCCGTGTGCTACGCATTTCAGACAAGTTCAAAAGGCATAGAATCAGGTCGTAGGACATAAACAGATCCGGATGTTGCGGGAGACTTTTTAAAGTGCACACGAAAGACATGTCCTCCTGGACACACGACCACGTTTTCGGTCAGGACAAGGCGCGCCCGGGCGAACGGCGGACACTCATCATTGTCGTTGTGACCGCCGTCTTCATGGTCGTGGAGGTCTTCGCCGGACTTTACTACGGCTCGATGGCGCTCCTCGCCGACGGACTGCACATGGCAAGCCATGCGGCAGCGCTCGGCATCAGTGTCGCCGCCTATGTCTATGCGCGGCGGCAAGCCGCCAATCGGCGTTTTTCATTCGGAACGGGCAAGGTCAACAGCCTGGCGGCATTCGCCAGTGCGATCCTTCTGGTAGGTTTTGCCGCACTCATGGCCGTTGAAAGCATCGAGCGGCTGTTCAACCCCGTTGCCATCAGTTTCGACCAGGCAATTCTGGTCGCTGTGATTGGACTTCTCGTGAACGGCGCCAGCGCTTGGCTGCTCGCGTCCACTCCGCATCACCACCACCATCACGAGCATGGGCATGGTCACGGGCATGATCATGACCACCACCACCATCATCACGGGCACGATCATGACGATGAGCAGACCTCCGAAATCCATAAGGACCACAACCTGAGGGCCGCTTATCTCCATGTTCTGGCAGATGCGCTGACGTCGCTTCTGGCAATTCTCGCGCTCCTTGCCGGCAAGTTCGCGGGGGCGACGTGGCTTGATCCAGTCATGGGCATTGTCGGCGCCGCTCTTGTCGCACATTGGTCATTCGGCCTACTGCGGATGTCGGCAAAAGTTCTCCTGGACTGGCAAGCGGATGACCGATTGATCGATCAGGTGCGCGCGGCGCTCCGGGCTGACGAGAGCGACAGGATCGCCGACCTGCATGTCTGGGCGATCGGCCAGGGACAGCATGCCGCCGAGGCCACGATTGTCAGTGATCACCCCCGCAGCCCGAACCACTACAAGGCACTGATCCCCGAGAGCCTTGGGATCGTGCATGTGACTGTGGAAGTGCACCGCTGCGGCATGTCCAAGGAAGCCGCGTGAAAACGCGATCACCGCGCCTTCCGGCGGAGCACCAGCAGTCCTGCGCTGACAATCATCATCATGCCGGTCACAGATGCAAAACTCGGCGATATGCCGAAAAACAAAATGTCCCAGATCGCGACGAACACGAGATAGCTGTATTCGAAGGTTGAGACGATGGCGGGTGGGGCGGCCTGGTAGGCGCCTGCCAGCATCATTCCAATGACGATCGTCAATCCCGCCAGCAGCGCGAGGACCAGCCAGTCTGTCAAACCGATATCCGACCACACACCAAAAATGTAGGGATACTCACGGAGCAAGTCGCCGGGCGGAACAACCAGGTAAATCAGGGCACTGACAGAAACGCCCGCCGTCAGCATGACAATAGTCTGCGACAGCGAAAGGGCAGAAAGCGGGGTGTCCTGGCATTTGACCCGCGTCGTAATGTGCGCCATCGCATAAAACGCAGCTCCGACAACGGGAAGCAGCGCCCAGGGCGAGAACGCGTCGGTCCCCGGTTGCAGCAATACCACGACGCCGGCAAACCCGAGAACGATACCCAGCCTTCCGAACGGTCCGACAGCCTCCCCGATCGCATATGCGGACAGAAGCGCCACAAAGATCGGGGCAAGATAGTTGGCCGCGCCGACGGTCGACAGGCTCAGGAACGGGATTGCTGCATAAAACGCCAGAAACGTGGTCGTGATGAAGACCGATCGTAACATCGGCCATTTTCCGAACGCGGCGCGAACGACGCCCCGATGCACTCCCCTCGCCCACAGAACTGCCCAAAGCATAGGTATCGCGAGCATGCCGCGCAGCGCGAAAATCTGCCACAGGGTCATGTTGCTGCTGAATAACTTGAACACCACATCCTGGATCGAGATCGTAAGCGCCGCTGCAACGATCAGGACCACACCACCGACGATGTTCTGCGGACGGGAGAGCGTGTTGTCGTTCAAGTGATCTTCCTTGCGCAAAGTTCTTCGTTTCCAAGACGTACCGTCGTGGCATTAGTTTGGGTAGGCATTGCAAATTGAAGGCATTATTTGATAATTTTAAAGAATGGAGCGCATACCCACACATGGCATCGAGGTCTTTCTAACCATTGTTCGTGAAGGATCAATGCGATCAGCCGCAGAAGTGCTCGGCGTCGGAGCACCCGCCGTGAGCCTGCAGCTTAAGGCGCTTGAAGACCGGTTGGGAATTGAACTGTTTTTCCGCACGACACGCAGCTTGGAGCTCACCGAAGCCGGGAAAATTCTTTTCGATGCCGCTGCGCCTGCGCATCGGGACCTGACCTACGCCTTCAAGAAAACGAAGGAGATGGCGCGCTCGACAACCGGCACGTTAAGGCTGAGCCTTTCGCGCGGCGCTTATATCGCCGCACTCGCACCCGTTCTGAAAGACTTCCTGGCAAGACACCCGGGCATCAACCTGGATATTTCCTGGAATGAAGAACTGGTCGATATCGTCCGCCGGGGAATTCATGCGGGCATTCGCATGGGCGACATGCTGAGCCCTGACATGATCGCGGTACGCATTACCCCACCGATCAAGTCAGCCTTCTTTGCCGCGCCCTCATATCTCCAGAACCATGGCTTGCCCCGTACGCCTCGTGACCTTTTGGACCATCAGTGCATACGACAACGGCTCCCCAGTTCCGGTGAGCTGCGGGAATGGTGGGTAACCGAGGATGGCCAGGACACATGCATCGACCCGCCCGCCCGGCTGATCTTCGATTCCGCCGCTGGCGTTATTCAAGCCGCGCGCGAGGGCCACGGTGTCGGCTGGTCCATGAAGGCGACAATGGAGGATCATCTGAAGACCGGAGAACTTGAGAGGGTCCTCAAGCCATACGCCAAGGACCTCCCCCCGTTTTACATCTACTATCCTGCGCAGAACAAAAGGGTAGAGTGCCTCAGGCTGCTCGTGGAGTTCCTGAAGCATCGGTCAAAGAACCGGGCAGACCCTGAGA
The DNA here is from genome assembly GCF_040530035.1 of Roseibium sp. HPY-6. Lineage (NCBI taxonomy): Bacteria > Pseudomonadati > Pseudomonadota > Alphaproteobacteria > Hyphomicrobiales > Stappiaceae > Roseibium > Roseibium sp. HPY-6. The sequence goes on along the minus strand of NZ_JBEWCD010000002.1, from coordinate 1,475,588 downwards.
TCGCTTCAGCCGGAGAGAGCTGACCGGTAAGGCGCACCGGAAGCAGACTTGAATTGACGGAGCATCAGCTAGGCGGTGTTCTGTCGTTCCAGCCAAGCCAGAATCTCGCGGTTCGTCTCGTCCGGTTTTTCCTGCTGGATCCAATGGCCGCAGTCCAGGCTGACCACATCCACATCCGGCACGAACTGCGAGAGGTTTTCGGACTTCGGGATGGGATCCCTGTCGCCATAGATCATGAGCGCGGGCTGCCTGATGACCGGGTCCACATCCGCCAGGAGATGCCAGTTGCGGTCAAGGTTCCGGTACCAGTTGATGCTGCCCGTGAAGCCCGATCTCTCGAAGGCGGAAACGAAGACACTCAGTTCGGCTTCACTCATGACGGCTTCGCCGCGTGGCTCCTCCGCCCTGGCAAGATTTATAAGGGCCATACCCGGTTCCGGTGCCGCCGGGGGCTCGTTTTTCCGGTAAAGACTTCGGAGAAACCTGCAGGTGTTTTCCTGAAAGACCGCATCCGCTACGCCCGGCTTCCGGTTGAAGTGGACGAAATAATTGTCAGCGCCGAGAAAAGTCTCCATGAGCTCGACCCATGGCTTTTCGCCGCGCTCCTGGTACGGCAGGCTCAGGTTGATCACCTTGCGGACCCGGTTCGGATGCAACAAGGCCAATCCCCAAACGACCATCGCTCCCCAGTCGTGACCGGCAAAGACAGCATCCTCGTAACCATAGTGATCAAGGAGCGCGACAAGATCTCCTGTCAGATGGTCAATATCGTAGGCGGTAACATTGCCTGGTTGCGACGAGTTTCCGTAGCCACGCTGATTGGGGACGATGACATGGTAGCCCGCCTCGGCAAGCGCGGGCATCTGGTAGCGCCAGGAAAACGCGTGTTCCGGCCAACCGTGACAGAGCACAATCGGATTTCCCGAATGTTCGCGTCCTGCTTCAAATACTTCAAGTTCGACGCCGTTCACAGCAATGAGGCACGGACTTGGAAAATCGGTTGGATTGAACACTGCTCTGCTCCTTGTTGACTTTTAAAGCCGTTACATGAAGCTTAATGGTGCCAAAAACTGGCACTATTAATCGATAGCCTAACCAAATGAATGCACGCCACCGACAAGACGCTCTCGTGCGCAACCTTCGCCGTCAAGGCACATCCACCATTTCTCGCCTGGCAGAAGAGGTTGGCGCTTCTCGGCGCACTGTGTTGCGCGACATTGCAGCCCTGCGCGATGAAGGGTTTGCCATTCACTCGCAAATCGGCCGCGGAGGCGGCCTTTACCTTGATCCGCACTCCATCCAGACCACTGCGCGTCTCTCAGTCGCTGAGGTCTTCGCGCTTCTGATCAGCGTTGCAAGCATGAGAGCTGCCGGCACCCTTCCCTTCTCGGGTCTTGCAGACGCGGCTCTTGCCAAGATCGAGAAAGCTCTGCCTTCGGACAAGGTTCGGGATTTACGGCGTTTTTTGGATTGTCTCTACGTCGGACCGCTTGCTCCCGAGGTCGACATATCCGATCTGGGAACAATGGACCCCGCGCTTCTGCCGGCCTTTGAACCGGCCTTTCTCAATCGCTTGCACCTGCGCTTCCGCTATAGGGACGCGAAGGGCGCTGAGACGACGCGGCATGTGGAGCCGCAAGCCATGCTGATCCTGCCGCCGCTCTGGTATCTGGTCGCCTGGGACCCGTCGCGCCAGGATTTCCGGCACTTCCGAATGGACCGGATCAGCGCAGCCGAATGCGTCGAGGGTTCAACCTTTCGACGACGCCATGTGCCCTTCGACGACAGCGTCCGCCCGGTTCGGCAGACGTTCGATTGACGATCACCGTTCAGGCAGGGTTTCATTCTCCCTGCCTGAGCATCACCTCAGACCGCGTTCAGCGCTTTTTCGACGTCTTCCAGCAGATCCTGCGGATCTTCCAGCCCGACCGACAGCCGCAAAATGCCGTCGGTGATACCGAGTTCGGCGCGCGCTTCTTCACCGATCGACTGGTGCGTCGTTGTTGCCGGATGGGTGATCAGGCTTTTCGCATCGCCAAGGTTGTTGGAGATCCGGATGATGTCCAGCGCATTGGTGAAGCGGAAGGCCGCCTCTTTGCCGCCTTCGATTTCCAGGGCCACCATGGTCGAACCGGCACGCATCTGCCGCTTGGCCAGATCCGCCTGCGGATGGTCGTCCCGCCCGGGGTAGATCAGCCGCTTGACCTTGGATTGGCCGGCGAGAAAATCGGCAATCTGTCCCGCGCTCTCGGTCTGTCGCGCGACACGGATCGGAAGCGTTTCAAGGCCCTTCATCAGGACCCAGGCGTTAAACGGGCTCATATGCGGACCCGTATGCTTCACAAACGGCATGACTTCGTCGACGATCCATTCTTCATCGGACAGAACCACACCGCCAAGGCATCGACCCTGGCCATCGATATGCTTCGTTGCCGAATAGACAACAACATCGGCCCCAAGCTGAAGCGGTGACTGGTAAAGCGGGGTGGCAAACACGTTGTCGACGATAAGGCGCGCGCCGGCCGTTTTTGCAATCTCCGCGACCGCTGAAACATCGATGACTTCCAGCGTCGGGTTGGTCGGGCTTTCCAAAAAAAGCGCGCGTGTGTTCGGTCGCACCGCCGCCTTCCACTGTTCGATATCCGTCCCGTCGACGAGCGTGCTTTCGACGCCAAAGCGCGGCAACAGTGTTTCGCAAATGTAGCGGCAGGAGCCGAACAGCGCTTTTGCCGCGATCACGTGATCGCCGGCCTTGACTGACGCCATCAGGGCAAGGTTCACCGCGGCCATGCCGCTCGCAGTACCACGCGCAGCTTCCGCACCTTCAAGCGCTTTGATGCGATCTTCAAACATGGAAACGGTCGGGTTGGCATAGCGGGAATAGACAAAGCCCGGGTCTTCGCCATTGAAGCGCGCTTCCGCCGCCTCGGCATTGTCGTAGACAAAGCCTTGGGTCAGATACATGGCTTCCGAGGTTTCACCAAAAGGCGAACGCATGGTACCGCCGTGAACCAAAGAGGTTGCAGGACGCCAGTTCTTGGTGGTGGACTCAGTCATTGTCTTGTTCGCTCCAAACGCAAAAAACCCCAGCCTCAAGACCGGGGTTCGCACCTCCGGCCTTTTTTAGCGATTTATTTAACGTGGCTGCAAGCCGGCCGGCCCAAATCACCACGGAATGGCTCCGTGGTAAGGGAAAACCTTGCTGCGGTCAATCATCTTCAGCGAAAGTTCTCGTGAACCGACAAAGCCTGTTGGCGCGGGCCAACCTATCCTTTAAGGATTCCTCTAAGGACAAAAGACGGGAATTCTTCATGAACGTGCCAACCGGCGAGGCCTTGAACGGAAGCGCAACCCTTGCAGCAAGCGGGATTTTACCGGAGCGGATCATTCGCGAAATGTTCGCCGCCGGTGAAATTTCGGCCGATGAAGCCCCTGTTTCCGGGCAGATCCAACCCGCCAGTCTGGACCTTCGCCTCGGCGCGGTGGCTTTTCGCGTTCGTGCCAGCTTTCTGCCTGGCCCCGAAATCCGCGTCGCCGACCGCCTGGAAGAGTTGAAACTTCACACGGTCGACCTCAGGGACGGTGCAGTCCTGGAAACCGGCTGTGTCTATATCGTGCCGCTTCAGGAAAGCCTTGCCCTGGCATCAGACATTTCAGCGACCGCAAATCCGAAGAGTTCGACCGGTCGTCTTGACGTTTTCACACGCGTGATCACCGACAATGGCCTTGCCTTCGACACGGTTCCGGCCGGATACAAGGGTCCGCTTTATGCGGAGATTTCACCCCTCACCTTTCCGATCCTCGTGCGCAGCGGGTCACGCCTCAGCCAGATCCGTTTCCGGCGTGGTCATTCGCTGATTGCCGATGCCATCCTTGAGGACGTGCACCGGACCCATACGCTGATGAGCGGCGGCAACGAGCGCATCGGCGGCGGTGTGCAGTTGTCGATCGACCTTGAAGGAAACGGCCCGGACAGCCTGATCGGCTATCGCGCCAAGCATCATTCCGGGCTCATTGACGTCGATGTAGTCGGAGCCCAGGATCCGCTTGATTTCTGGGAACCGATTTACCGGCGCCAGAAGGGTGAACTGATCCTCGATCCGGACGCGTTCTATATCCTAGTCAGCCAGGAGGCGGTCCATGTGCCGCCGGATTTTGCCGCCGAAATGGTGCCGTTCGATCCGCTTGTTGGGGAATTTCGGGTGCACTATGCCGGCTTTTTCGATCCCGGGTTTGGGCACGCAGACGCAGGCGGCGTCGGATCCAGGGCCGTGCTCGAGGTCCGCTCCCACGACGTTCCCTTTATCGTCGAACACGGTCAGACTATCGGCCGGCTCGTTTATGAGCACATGGCGGAGCGGCCGGTCACGCTCTACGGCGAAGGCATCGGCTCGAACTACCAGGGCCAGGCACTGAAACTGTCGAAACACTTCCGGGTGCCGTCGTAAGACGCCATGCCCCTGAAGACCGTCACGCGCGAATATGAGGGGTTTCTGGAGGACCGGAAGTCCCGCTTTCTGGCGTTTCTGATGCCGATCCAACAATTCGACCAGCGCCTCGACTCGCTGCGCAAGGAGCACAGGAAAGCCAACCACATCGTTACCGCGCATCGCCGCCTGCTGGATGACGGCCGGATCGAGGAAAGCGGCAAGGATGATGGCGAACCGGCCGGAACTTCAGGTATGCCGACTTTGCGCGTGCTTCAGGGCGCCGATCTGATCAATTGCGCCGTTCTGATTGTGCGTTACTTCGGTGGTACCAAACTTGGTGGCGGCGGACTTGCGCGCGCCTATTCCGGCGCTGCTCAGGATGCTATCGGCAATGCGGATCTCGTGCCGTTCCAGAAGATCACGAGCAGAAGACTGAACGCAACGTTTGCGGCAAGCTCCGAGCTGGAGCGAAGGATAGAGAGGCTCGGCCTGACGGTCGTTGCGCGGAACTATACGGAGACCGGTGTAGAACTGACCGTTGAAGGCCCGGAAGAGGCACTGGCAAAGCTTTAGCGTCCTTTCGTGATTGCCGTGTAAACCTTAACATCAACACTCCAGAGGCAAAGATGGACGCGGCTTGTTTTCTAGACCGGCAGCGCCTGCATCCTTTTGCCCTCAACCCTACACCATCGTCATCCCGGACGCCCGGAGGGTGAGCCGGGATCAGGGAGCCGAGGGCATGCGCTCAAATGTGCCGAGGCCCTGCCTCTCCGGTCCCGGCTCGCGCTGCGCTTGGCCGGGAAGACGACGGAGGGTTTTGTTGAGCTTGCTCACGCTCAGGGGTTGCGCGCACTTTGTTATTGCGGGTTTGAAGAAAACTGACTTTTCATCTTGTGCATCCGCTTCCCGTTGACAGAAAGGAGCTGTGAAAGAGGTAATCCTCGATACCGGTTCTGCAAGCGCATCAATCACTTGAAAACATCCCACCACCGTCATCCCGGACGTCCGGAGGACGAGCCGGGATCGGGCAGCCGAGGACATGCGCTCAAAATGCCGGGGCCCTGCCTCTCCGGTCCCGGCTCGCGCTGCGCTTGGCCGGGAAGACCAAGGAGAGTTTGTGCGAGTATGATTGGAGAGCTGAAGTCGGCTAGTTGATCGACCTTAAAAGCTGAGACATCTGAGTACCGCGCCTGAGTTCAATCGACGATCACGGCGGCGCCTTCCCGGCGGTCGTCTCCGATACTCGAAAAATAGCCACGGCTATCGGCGCTGACGGCATGTACGCCGCCGAAGAACATGTTCTTTTCCGCCCAGATACGATGGTCGGGAAAGAGGCTTTTCAATTCTTCAATATCAATACCGGCCTCAATCGCCTCAACATCCAGATGTCCATTTTCAATGTGAAGGCGCGGTGCACGGACCGCTTCTTTCAGTCCGGCCTGCCCCAAACACAAGCGCGCAACAACCTGAAATATTGCCGAACGGATTCGACTGGACCCGCCGGACCCGAGAGCGATCAGGTTTCCGTCCTTTGTCTCGATCAGCGTCGGGCACATCATTGAGGCCAGGCGCACATTCGTCGGCCAGTCTTGCGATCCATGCGGGTTCACATCCTCTTCTCCAAGAATGTTGTTCAGCATGAAGCCATACCCGGCAACGATCTCACCATTGCCAGTACCGTTCGAGACCGTCACTGAGCAGGCATTTCCCTGGGCATCGACTGTTGAGATGTGGGTTGTTCCCTTCTGGCGCATGGGCCGGTCCAGGAGCCTTGCGAGGTCTCCGCGGACCAATCGGCGGGCTTCATCGGTCAGCTGCAGAGCCGTTGCCATGGCTGGCATGTCGCATCGCTCAAGATGGGTCAACGCGTAACGGATCAATGCGCCGCAAGCGGCCGGCGGCGGATTTAGGAAAACCGAAGCGCCGTCTAGCGCGATACGAAGTGGTTCACGCGCGACGACCTCATAGCCTTCCAAGTCCGCACGGCGCAGATGGCCGCCACGCTTCTGCTCCTGAAGGATTTGACCCGCGATCCCTGAGTGCAGCCAGCCTCCGCGCGCCCATTCTTCGAACATTTCCGCAAGGCCGGGATTTTGAAAGACCGATCCGACGCGCGGCAAATCGCCTGAAGGCGCAAACAGGTCTGCAGAAGCCTGCGTCGCAGTCAGGATCGGCCGCACCACGGTCGACAGATAATACTGATAAGCGGTTATGCGGTGCCCGGACGTTGCCGCGTGTATCGCCGGCGCAAAGAGGTCGGCAAAGGGCAACGTAGCGCCCGCCTCGCGGAGTGCCGTCAGACCTGCAAAAAAGCCCGGCGAGGCGACAGTCGCAGGTCCGATGTGAAAAACCTGCGTGGCCGACCCGAAATCTGCGGTGATGCTGTGAAAGCCGTCGGCAATGTCGCCGCGTTGTTGCCGAGGCGTTTGAGGAAAAAAATCGAGCAGCGTGGTTGCTCCGCTCCGACCGCTGCGGATTATCGCGAATCCGCCGCCGCCCGGCGAAGCCAGAACCGGCTCGCACACGCACGCCATCGCGAGCGCGGCGATTGCCGCATCAAGGGCGTTGCCGCCATTGCGCAGCATTTCAGCTCCCGCTTCAGCGGTCAGCTGATGGCCCGCTGCTATTGTGCCTTTTGCTTCGCCTGCCATATGTTCCGACAAATCATGCGTTTACTGGAAAGGCAAGCTCAGCAGGCGACATAGGCGCTGGACGCGGTCCTCACGACGATTTTTCGGCGACCTTGACCCGCAACTCCCGCAGTTCTTCCCTGAGTGCCTTGACCTCTTCCAGGATGAGGCCCGTGTCGTCGTGGATCGCCTGGCGGTTGGCATCTGCTTCGGCTTCATGCTCCTCCTGCATGGCTGAGACGATGATACCGATAAAGAGGTTCAGCACGGTGAAGGCGGTGCACAGAATAAACGGCACGAAGAATATCCAGGAAAGCGGGTAGACTTCCATAACGGGACGCACAATGCCCATGGACCAGCTTTCCAGCGTCATGATCTGGAAAAGCGTATAGAGCGAAGCACCCAGATCGCCGAACCATTCCGGGAAGGACTGGCCGAACAGCTTGGTCGCCATGACGGCAAAGACATAAAAGACCAGCGCCATCAGCACGACGATGGAGCCCATGCCCGGCAAAGCAGCAATCAACCCGCCGATCACGCGCCGCAGCGATGGCACAACGGAAATCAGGCGCAAGACACGCAGGATGCGTAGCGACCGGAGGACGGACATCGGCCCGGTCGAGGGAACCAGGGCAATGCCGACGATGGCAAAATCGAAGAGGCTCCAGGGATCCTTGAAGAATTTCAGACCGTGCGCGTAAAGACGCAGGATCAGTTCGACAACGAAAATTCCCAGAATGACCTTGTCGATCAGGATCAGCCACGTACCGACGCTGTTCATCATGAACGCACTGGTTTCCAGGCCGAGCGTCACCGCATTCAGCATGATGATCCCGATGATGCAGATTTCCCAATTGCGCGAGGTAACCAGCGCCCTGACCTGATTTCGCATTTACCTGACCTGGAGTTTGTCCGTTCAAAACACCGCGCTCTTGCGCCGGCGCGAACATGGCGATTTCTGCGCTGCAGCGCAAGATCAAGTAAGACGGAAAAGCACTCTTGTCCGCTTGACAGCTTCACCAAGTCGGCTCAGTACTTGGGTTGCAAAGCGGGTGTAGCTCAATGGTAGAGCAGAAGCTTCCCAAGCTTAAGACGGGGGTTCGATTCCCCTCACCCGCTCCATGGTGGCCAGGAATTTCGCCGCCAGTTCAATGAATTCGATGGCGTCTGCGGGCAAGACCGGAAGCAAACAACATCATTACTTCATGATGAGTTTGTCGAACCGGCGATCGTCAGCTCACGACTTCGGCTCTAAGGCGCGACAGATCGACGTTTCGAGTTTCAGTTCCGCTGCTAGCTTCCTCTGCAATCAATGACGTCTAGTGGCAGACGATCTATATCGTTCACCAAAATCACCGCATCAACGGAGCGGCTTCGTGCGATGGGGCAAAGCGCGTCGGGCGTATAGGGCGGGGTAAGGTTCTGCGGGATGCTCTGATATCCGGCGATTGGGTTTGGGCACCGTTCCGTTATCGGGCGGTTTCCAACCAGAAGCGCCATGCCGGTATTCGCCTGAAGATAAAAATTCGGAAAGATACAAGAATACCCCAGAGCCCAGAATTCTTTGTTCTCGTGCGGAATGAACAGACCTACATTTAAATCACCGTCAATTTGATTTGCTGCCTGTTGAACTGCGTTTAACGTTTGGGTGAGAGTTGGGTCGCTGGCTTGCAAGCTGGAAGCGATGCGTTGGAGCGATCTATCCATGCGGGTTTTCAGGGCGTTGTTGTCAGCCAACTCAAATATCGTCAGGGCGTTGATCAAGACAACCGCCGCCAGCGCAATCTTTAAAGTCATCCGGGATTGCAGGAGCCCTCTGTTCGAAGCGATACCGACTATAACCGGCACGGAAATCCAAAGTGCCTGATTATGAAAGAAGGTCTCCTGGTTCCCACTGGCATAGAGAGTGGGTGTGACCAAAGCTGCAAGCAGCATCACGGTGAGCGGGAGCGACAACCACTTCACTGACGGATCTCGATCGCTGACCATGAACAACACGAGCAAAAGCGCAACACCGGCATGTAGTGCGAGCAGCTTCCACTTGACTATGATTTCCAGCCCACCAACAAATTCCAGTGAAAAATAAATTGCATAGAACCCCGCCAACGCTAACAAGACCGAACAAACTGTGAGCAGGGCCAGGCGATGTACCAATTTCATCGGCAGGATCAGTATTGCAATACAAGCCCCCGCCGAAGTGACGAAGCCAACCTGAATTTTTGAAGCCGTTGCCAGTGTCGCAACAATTACCATCAGCGCGCAAAATTTTGCTGCCGTTCCGAATGGCATGTCCGTTTCTTTGTAAGCCTTTGACGCAAGCGCCAGCCGCACAAGCACGAATACCTGCAGCAGCAGAAACATAAGCGCGAAAGCGTATGGGGCATTTATGAAAGGCTTCATTCCCCAGTACGGAACTTCTACGGTCAGGGAGAACAAACTGATCGTTGCAATCGCGACCGGGGCCCATGCCGCCAATAACACCGGCGCTCCGAGGATGATCGGAATTGCGACGAGCAACAATAACCAGATAGCCGGAACGAACCCGGAGAAATATGCATAAAAAACGTCAACCGGATTCGAACCTAAAAAAGCCGACAAGCCGCCCAGAGACACCTCAAACAAAGACGGACTGATTGTATTAACGTATCCATTCACGCCTGCCGTGATGAGAGCATTTTCCGATAAGATACTCGAAATACTGAGCCTGAATACGATGTCATGGTGGAGCAATCCCGCATGCATCAACATTGGGGCAAATGGTGTTCCCACTCCGTATATGAGCCGGATGCTGCCAACAAATACAAAGAAAATCAGCCCTACAGCGATGACCGTTGCGCCATATGCCCTGGTTCCGGGCGCGTGATAAGGCAGATTTTCAACGCGATAGAAAAGCAGGCAGCAAAGAGCGCTTGAAACAAATAAAAATAAAACGCTGCCAAAAATATTGTTGAGCAAATTAAAGCTGTCAAAAAAATAAATAGAACTCACCACTACAGTAAAAAAAAGTGAGAAAATAATATAGAAAACTGGAAACCAGATGACACAAACAACAAAAGACCAGTTAAACACTGAACGCTTCATTTTCAGAAAAAATCTCCACCGTTAGTGAGGCGCTTCAAGAATAGGCGACACGCGTGCGGGAAACCATGAAACACCGCGCTAGCGTGAGTGTTAGTACAAGTCGCAAATACGGTCCATCATGATTTCAGCGCGCAATCCGTGTGCCGGCTTGAAACTGCATCCCAAGCCTTCGCCATGAGGCAGCCGCCCCCGAAGCAGGGACGGGCTCTTCCTGCGACGCTCCTTCGCCATCAACAACCGTTTTGCGCGGTCTGCCGGCTTAACGCCCCCCGGTCGTCGCTGCTTTCCCAAAACAGGATTACCCTCAAGCAAAACGGGACGGGGCAATATTTCAGATATGCAATTGACAACGCTGAGATAACGCAAGACATACACTGCTGGCCACCTCGGGCTTGATGAAACGCTCGAAGACACTGCGCTTTGATTGCGGGGCAAGAATAAGAATGACAAATGAACCTGGGAAAGATCCAATCGGTCTTTTGCTTGCTGGGGGTACCGGCAGCCGACTTTTTCCGACAACAAGATCCGTCAATAAACATCTTCTCCATGTCTACGATAAACCGCTGATTTACTATTCTCTTTCTTTGCTGATGCTCATCAAGGTTCGTGAAGTTGTCTTCATTTGCCGGCCGGAGGATGAAGCGGCTTTCAGAGGTCTGCTTGGCGACGGCAGTCAATGGGGCATGACGCTGAATTATGTCCATCAGGATGAGCCTCACGGCATCGCCGAGGTTTTTCTCCTGTGCGCCCAGCAGATCGGCAACCGGGACTCGGTCTTGGTTCTGGGTGACAACCTGATCCACGGATCGAACCTAGCTTCAGTGCTTCAGCGCGTTCTGGAAGAAAACGTTGGCGCCAGCATTCTTGGCTACCCCGTCAAGAACCCTGAAGCCTTTGGCGTTGTTGAACTCAGTGGCGACCACGAAGTCCTGAGTTTGGAAGAAAAACCGGATCACCCGCGATCCAATCTAGCGGTTCCAGGCTTTTATTGTTACGACGGTCGTGCCGTGGAATTCGCGAAATCCCTCAAGCCGTCCAAGCGGAACGAATTGGAAATCACCGACCTCAACAAGCTTTATCTGGCCGACGGAAGCCTCAAAGCAGTTGACCTGGGGCGTGGTGTCGCCTGGCTTGACGGGGGAACGCCCGAAGGCTTGTTCGAGGCGAGCCAATACGTCCGAACCATGCAACGCCGGAACGGCTTGATGATCGCCAGCCCGGAAGAAATGGCATGGCGCAACGGATGGATTGACAGATCAGACCTGGTCGCACTTTGCGAAAACAACAAATCGAATGACTACTTCAATTTGTTGCACGAGATTTGTGTTCGCCCCCAATCAAAGACAGTGCTGAACCCGTCCGACTAGTGCGCCGCGTTCGACCGTATCGTCCATCTTTTGAAACAATGACCTGCAGCGCCGCTACGCACTGTCATTACCCGCCAAGTCAAAGACGCCGGCGACCGTGGTCGTGCCAGGAAACTCAACGCTTGGCCTGCGCTCTGGGAGCAGAAAATCAACCGATTGCGTTTTTCAGTGTCCGGGCAACTTCGTCCTGTTGTTCAACGGTTATTGTCGTCCAGAACGGCAGTCGGACAAGCCTTTCGGAATACTCATTCGTAATTTCGAGATTGCCATGCGCTCGACCATAGCGCATGCCCGCCGGGGCTGAATGCAGGGGAACGTAATGAAAAACGGAATCAATGCCGTTTTTCTTGAAACTCTCGAGCACACTTTGTCTGTCGATGTCCGGCGAAAACAAGACATAGTACATGTGAGCGTTGTGCCGGCACTCCGCGGGGATGATCGGGCGACGCAGGATACCGCTCGCTTCAAGGGGCTCCATCAAATCGTGGTAATAGCGCCAGTTCGACAGTCTTTGCTCAGTGATCTTCTGTGCTTCTTCAAGCTGCGCCCACAGAAAGGCTGCAATCAATTCGCCGGGCAAAAAGGATGATCCAACTTCCTGCCAAGAATATTTGTCTATCTCGCCCCTGAAAAAACGGCTTCTGTCGGTTCCTTTTTCACGGATAATCTCAGCTCTCACTGACAAAGTTTCGTCGTTGACTAGGAGAGCCCCCCCTTCGCCGGAGATTACGTTTTTCGTCTCATGGAAACTGTAGGTTCCCAGATCACCGATGCTTCCAAGCATGCGGTCCTTGTAGCTTGCCATCACGCCCTGCGCAGCATCTTCCACAACGTGCAAACCGTGCTTGCGCGCGATGCTCAAAATGGTGTCCATTTCGCACCCGACACCCGCATAGTGCACCGGCACAATCGCTCTGGTTCGGGGTGTGATCGCAGCTTCGAGCAGGCTTTCATCCAGATTGAGGGTATCTTCGCGTATATCAACGAAGACCGGCACACCACCTCGAAGCACGAACGCATTCGCCGTCGACACAAATGTATAGGACGGCATAATAATTTCGTCACCAGGCTCGATGTCCAACAACAACGCGGCCATTTCCAGTGCAGCAGTACATGAATGCGTCAGAAGTGCTTTGCTGCATCCGCTGTTTTCTTCGATCCACGCGTGGCAGAGCTTTGTAAACGGACCGTCGCCGGCAAGCCTGCCCTTAAAGTGCGCGTCGGCGATATAATACAGCTCCTTGCCGGTCATGTGCGGCCAGTTAAAGGGAATGTGACTGTTTGATTTCATTAGCTCACCGTCCTTGTTTCTTGATCAGATCAGGAACCGTTTGCTGATAGTGGCTCGAAAGAGCCGATTACCGACCTGCGCAGACCGCCACTCAAGATAGTAACAATGGCCTTTTCAATATATTGGGATCTCACTGCTTTGAAAGAGCAGCAATATGTTTTCCCACGTTGAAGAGACGTCGGTCCAAGGCGTTCGGTTATTATTGGTTCTGAGTTGTCAGCGACAGCGGCTGGTCCGACGAAATGAACCAAACAGGATCAAACGCTTAGCTCTTTGACACTTCCCGAAAAACGTAAAACCGGAAGAGAAGAAACAGAAGGCCAGCCACGACGAAAATCGATGCAGCCTGTACCAGCTGGTGCGGGTAGCCCAGCAAGTCAAAAAATACAAACAGCATTCCCAAACTCGTGGCGTAGCCGATGGCGTGCGAAACGCAATAACGAAACAACCCGCGGGTCTGGTACCCGTTGTATTCGAATGTATATTTCGCGTGACCGAAATAAGCGGTCAATGCCGCAATTGGATACATTATCGCAACAGCTACCTTCGGCTCGAGCCAAAGCCAGGTCACGAGAAGATAAATCAGGTAACCCAACAGATTGGTAAGCGCGCCTACAACGCCGTACCGCACCATTTGCCTTGTCGTTGTGATGATCGTGTCCAGCGTCACTTTACTGCTCCGAGAGGGCGCGCAGGGCTTGCCGATCGACCTTGCCGTTGGCGTTTTTCGGGAGTTCCGGCAATATGTGAAGACGATGCGGGACCATGTAGTCAGGCACCAGCTGACCAAGCTCTTTCAGCAGCACTCCGTCTTCTACGTTATTTTTACACGCGACATACGCGATCAGCTTGCCGAATGCCGCCTGCTTGCGGAGGTAGACGACCGCAGCCTGGTCAACCTGGGTCAACCTCACAAGCGCGTTTTCTATCTCTTCAAGTTCGATCCGGTAACCCATGTGCTTGATTTGATTGTCCTTGCGGCCAATGAAATGCAGCTGTCCATCATCCTCCCTCACCAGGTCACCTGTGCGGTACATCCGTTTCATATAGCGCGTCGGATCGGTGAGCGTATGGAAGGCGGCGCCAGTGCGCTCAAGATCATTGAAGTACCCGGCTGCCACATTCGGCCCGATCAGACAGAGTTCGCCTTCAGCGGCTTCATCACCGGCATCGTCCAGAATGACAAAGTCGAAATTCTTGTTCAGGCGACCAAGAGTCGGTAGCCCTTCCATGTCCTCAAAATCGACCGGACTCAGCGTGTGAGCGCTACAGATGCATGTGCATTCCGTCGGTCCATAGACATTCACGAGACTCGCCTGCTTTTCGAAACGGTCATAAAGCTTCTTGAGTTCCACCTTTGGGTATCCCTCGCCGCCGAAAATGATGGCACGCAGGTTTTCAAGTGCGCCAGGACCAATCGCCTTCACCGCCATGAGATACATCAGCGCCGAAGGGACCGAGAACCAGATCGTACAGTTGCGCGCGCTCACATAGGCGACCAAGTCATACGGCTTGGTGAGCAGGCCCCGATGGACCGGACTGAGCGATGCGCCGTTGAAGAGGCCTACATAGAAATCGAAAACCGAGTTGTCGAAATACATCGGACTGAGATTTGAAAAATTGTCTTCTTCCGTGACGTCGAAACACTCCCGGCCCCAGTCGATAAAGTGCAAAAGGTTCTCATGCGTAACCGCGACGCCCTTTGGTATTCCCGTTGAACCCGAAGTGAACATTATGTAGGCGATGGTCGAACCATCCACCAACCGGCAGCATTCCTGCTGGCGCTTAAGATCTTCGTCGCTGGTCTCTGGCAGGCTTGTCGTCTCAAGCAAGATCAACTCGCAGCCCTGCGCGCCTGCCAGCTCGGTCATCTCTTCCCGATAGGTCGCATCATCGTAGAACAGCAAAGAAGGGGCGCTTACTTCGAGGATTCGCTTCGTTCGTGCGATTGGTGAACAGACGTCGAAATTGACATAAGCGATACCAAGACGAAGCGACGCAATCATAAGGGCATATGAAAGAGGGTGTTTGTCGTGCCCAATGGCGATCACGTCGCCACGGCTGAGCCCCTTGCCCAGAAGGAGAGTTGCAAGCGAGGCGGCCCAGGTTCCCAGATCACCAAAAGAGTGATCGCTCTCAGCGTAGCGCAGTGCCGGTCGTGTGGAGTGCCGGGTCAGTGTTTCGGCGAGGAGATTGCCCAGATTATAGTGGTGCGGAATGGCGGTCATATCAATTTGTCGGAAGTCTCTGTTTCCTGAAAGGCTAACGGACAGGAAATCGGGAGCAATTCGCTGTTTGGTGTCGCCCTTGTAGGAGGGTGGTTCCAGCAATTAACGGGCGTGCGTCCCGTATCCGATAAATCGCACGTCTCGCTAAAGACTTTGAATGAACCTTATCAAGTGATCTTGTTCGTCACGTTTAGTCGAAGCCAACTAGGGTTGCAACAAGCTGGAACCAACGGCGATGATCTCGCCCCCGTCCGATTGGATCTCCAAAAACCTCATGATTTCGCCGTCCTTGCGAAAGACAATGCTGTTCTCGTAGCTCAATCCAACCACGCATTCGGGGAACCCCTCCAGCGCCTTGCCGATGAAGGGATTTAGCATGCGCTGTGCTGAAAAGACGCGAAACTTAGTTCCCTGGACACTGAAACCGCAACCTTGAGAACGGTTGTTGAACGCCTTGACCTTTTGAAGGATCAAATCATTGTCCTCTTGAAAGGTAATTCTCTGATCCTCCGCACTGCGGGAGTAGTAAATTGCCTCAGGCTCATCGGGCTGTGCCCGCTGAGGTTCAAAGTTTCGAGCAAGCGCCTTTGAAAATGCGTCCTGCTCAGCAATGAAACTCAACTGATAGAGTGTCGTAACGTCCAGATCAGGCGAAAAAGGAATCCGAACGCTGGATATGATGTCTCCGGTATCAATGCCGGCATCCATAACGTGACACGTGGCACCGCCATCCCGTTTGTGCAGTACGGAGCCGATCACCGGGTCGACGCCCCGCAAGTCAGGGAGGCAGGACGGGTGGATATTTACATAGCGCGCGGCGGGCAACTCGCTCACGGGAAGGATGTAGGGGCAGCCATTGGAAACAAGTACGTCGTAGCAGCTCTGTTCCAGGTGTTGAAGGAGCTCCCGTTTGCTACTGACAGTCGAGTAGTCCGACACACCTGAGATCATGCCGCGCTGCAAGTCTCGTTCCAGGTGCGTCCCCGCGACGACAAACACTGAGGTGACATTCAGCTCCTCGGCAATCATACGCTCAAGCACGAAACGTCTGTTGCCGACAAAAACAAAACCGGTCGCCATCAGATCCTGAGCCCGCCATTCACGTCGAGAATGACCCCGTTCAGAAAATCGTTTTCTATCAGCGTTCTAACTGCAGCGGCAACCTCGCTGGCGTCACCAAGCCTGCGCAGCGGCGTGTTATCCCGGATATGTTTTATCGCTGTTTCAGTAACGGCAGAGTGTGTGGAATCGGTCCCTATGAACCCCGGAGCAACAGCGTTTGAACGGATACCCCAGCGCCCGAGCTCTTTCGACCAAGTCACCGTCATTGCGTTTACGCCGGCCTTAGCCGCGGAATAGGCCGTCTGGCCTTCGTTGCCGCAGGCGCTGATTGAGCTGATATTTACAATCGCTCCCCTGATACGAAGTTTGACCATGTGTTCCACCACCGCTGAGGTGACGATAAAGACAGAATCGAGATTAACGGTCAAAGAGTCCCGGAAACGGCCATAGTCATGCATGATGCCGTCAGGGTTGGTGAGATTGACGAGAGGTTCGCTTGAAATAACACCGGCATTGTTGACCAGTATATCGATACGCTTGTGCTTATCGATGATGTTGGCAACCTGCGACTTCACCTGAGCGGGATCTGTGACGTCCATCACGCAACCTTCAAGCGCTGGAGAAAGTGCCGCAAGCGCTTCGGCATTTCTGTCTGCGACAACCACTGTTGCGCCCGCTCCAGACAAGTGCTGTGCGATTTCCAGTCCAAGGCCACGCGCTCCGCCGGTGACGAGTGCAACCGTTCCCTCAGTCTTCAAAAGACACTCCTTTGTCTTCAAGAACGGCAACGATCTCCGCAACCGAAGTCATGCGCAAAATGTCGGGGAGATCCAGCACGATATCGTAGGCCCGCTCCAGGGACATGACGAGATCCATCTGCTTCAGTGAGTCCCACGAGCCGACATCGGTTTTTTGAAGTTCTGGGTGGATTTCAGTTGGACGCAGTCCGAAAACCTCGGCAAGTAGTTCTGTAAGTTTGGCGTTCATCTTAAATTCCGAAATGCTTGACATATTCTTCCGACGAAAAACGGAAGGGTTCGGCTGATCGAGACAGGTGGACTGAATGAGGTTTTGTGTCGCGTGACACCAAGGCCCCGGCACCGATGATGTTGAATTCACCCACAGTAACCTCATTCACGATGATTGAACTGACGCCCAGGAAGGAGTTGCGCTCAATGACGGCCTTTCCAGACACCACCGTTCCTGCAGCGACCCAGCAATTTGCTCCAACTGTGCTGTGGTGGGCGAGTGTCACGTTGCTCCATACCATAGTGTTTGAACCGACTGAGGAATGTGGTTCGATGACGGCGTGGGGAAGGACCACCGAGCCTTGGCCAACGGTTGCGTCTGGAGCGACAAAAGCGGTTGGATGCACGTAGGTTTCAAATTCATAACCCAAATCGACCAGCTTGTTGAACAACCTCTCGCGCGTTTGATTGAGATCGTTGTAGCCCATGGCCATGATGAGGGTATATTCATCACGCGGGTACTCTTCGGCCAAATGTGACAAGGCAATTGTTCTCACGTCGGAATTCGTTCCGGTGTCGACATACTGGTCGTCGACAACAAGACCAGAGACCTGATAACGCGCGTCAATCTTAAGATAAGAATAGAGAACTTCTGCGGTAACGGCGTTTCCGACTAGAACAACTTTTTTTTCCATGGTTTTGGCCTACAGATATAAACATACCAACGGTGCTGGCGCTTGTGCTGGTTTTTCGATGAAAGACACTTTTGGCGTGCTAAAGTCAATGAGCACCTCGTTCTCCACCTTTTCCGCACTCGAAACAGTTTTCCGGAGCCGAGAAACGCTTCATTCTCACCTGAGGCCGGTGGTTACCCTGAAGGTCGACCTACACGAATCTGAGGCACAATCAAACAGAATTCGAAAAGAAAGCCAGACCAAATTATCAGAGCTGATAATCGCGTGTCAGGCCCGCATTTGGTCTTTTTTTCTCTTTGTTCCTTTTGTAGAAACTCTAAAAATTTTCAGCCGAAGCAAGCGAGTCCAGATACAATGAAAGTTCAACAATCATTGCAAAAAATATCGGTCGAGCTTGAATCCGACGACTTGATGAAATTCGAAAAATGTCCGGCATGCGGGTCCGAACTTCCCAAGAAAAACGTCGGAGAAGTTCAGTCAAACCCTACAATATCTCTTTTAAAATGTTCAGTTTGCAAGGCTGTTTCCACATCGCACCACGCCAAGCCGGAATATCTGAGGAAGTATTACGACGAAGTATTTTCGAAGTTTTACGCGGATTTCAACGAAGAAGAGCTGAACGTAACGTTCTCAAATCCTCAGAGATTTGCGAAACACATTTTCAATATTCTTCCAGATGTTGGATCAAACTCCAAGACTTTCAGATTGCTGGATTTCGGCGGCGGGGACGGTGCGTTGGCGCTTGCATTTTCGTCCCTTCTGCAAGGACCTGAGAAGCTAGAGATAGATGTGATCGATTATGGGGATGATTTGGTTTCTGCTGAGTCGGACCGCTTCGTGATCACGAAACATGAAAGTACGGATTCCGTTGACGGCAAGTATGATCTCATCATTGCGTCGGCGTCGTTGGAACATGTCATCGACTTGCGTACTGCCATGAACGACCTGATTGGCTTGCTGAAGCCGGAAGGGCACCTTTATGTCAGAACGCCATACATAGTTCCCTTAAAAAGAATTGTACCGGCAATAGACTTTTCGTTTCCGGCACATATGCATGATCTCGGCGTCGATTTTTGGAACCGTGTCCCTGACGTTTTTTGCGAAAAGCTGGGTATCGTCCATTCTTCGCCATCAATTGTGGAGATCGACTGGAGGACCAACTGGTACCGTTACTTGATCGCGGCCAGCATGAAACTCCCTGCAAACATCGAGTTCTTTTTCCACAAGCGCAAGAAGTTTGCAATTTGGCCGTATGTCGGCGGATGGGAAACCATGTATGTACTTTCAAAGTAAGAAATTACACGTCGCCGAGATGTCAAAGCCTTGGTGCCGCCGAACTCAGTGATAAAACCACATCAGGCATCGAAAGAGAAACCAGCCAGTCGGTTCACGCCAGGACAAACCCTGATCTGGCTGTGTTATCGGATACTGGCAAACGCAATCCTTAATCCTGCACCGTAGCTCAAATGATCAACGCAACTGTATGTGTGCCCGACCGACATAGCCGCCGGTCACAAGCAATACCTTTGAACAGCATTGTGCATCTGAAACGGTGCGGAACTGCTTGCGGCTACTTCACAAAAGCAAAGGTGGCATTGGTTAAAGATCTGCCTAATTTCGTCTGTCGGACAGGTACCCACCAGCAGCCGCAAGGTGAAGCTGCAAAAACGATGTTCGCTCACCTGTGTCGTTATATTGGTATTGTTGCTGGCCATACATCGTCAGTCAGAACGCATTCGATCGTGATGATTGTCGCTCACTATTGCACTCTGGAGTTGGTTTGATGCCCGAGGTTGATCTGTCGATCGTCGCGACAATGTACAAATCTGAGGATTTTATACCCGAGTTTGTGCGCAGAATCGAAGCTTCAATAGCGGATCTCGGCGTATCCAACTACGAGATCATTTTGGTAGATGACGGTTGTCCGGGGCGAAGTCTTGAAGCCGCCAAACAAGTGCAGGCAAATGGGTCAAAAATCCGCATCGTGCAACTCTCCCGCAATTTCGGTCATCACAAGGCGATTATTACCGGTTTGTCGTATGCACGCGGTGAGCGGGTCTTTGTCATTGATGTTGATCTGGAAGAGCCACCCGAAAGCCTCTTGGATTTCTGGCGTGAGATGGACACCAGCGAAGCAGATATCGTTTATGGGGTTCAGCCCGCGCGCAAGGGCTGGTTCATTGAGCGCTTTAGCGGAACGTTGTTTTACAACATCCTGGATTTGATCGCCGGCGTAACGATCCCGCACAACGCTCTGATCGCCAAACTGATGACAAGAGAATTCACAGCCTCTCTGGTTGAACACCGCGACAGAAGTCCCTTCCTGGGTGGCCTGGTTGTTCTTACGGGTTACAAGCAAGTTGCAATAACCGTCCAGAAAGGCAACAAGGGTTCGACGACCTATACACTTAAGAGAAAAGTGGTGCAGGCGTTAAACTCCGTTGTGAATTTCAGCACTGTACCGCTGAACATAATTTCCGTTTTCGGTTTCTTTATTTTCATTTTTGGTTTGTCTTTCACTGTCTACCTGGTAACGCAGCGCCTTCTCGGAATTAGTTCGCTGCCCGGGTGGACCAGTGTCATCGCATCCTTGTACCTCGTCGGCGGCCTAATAATTCTCATGCTTGGAATTTTGGGAATTTATGTCGCGCAGTTGTTTGATGAGGTCCGTCATCGCCCGTACACAATAGTTCAGAAAGTGTTGGAACATGAAAAAGATGTCTGATCAGCAATGGCGCAAGTTGGGACATATTTTCTGTGCCGACAACAACAGCGCGCAGATGATCAGTTATGCGCGCATGCCATTCGCGGTCCAGTTGGATGGCGACCTTTACCGAGTGTTTTTTGAGGCCAGATCGTCTGAGAATATTGCGAAGCCGTATTACCTGGACATTGACCTCAACAACCCGCAGAAGATTCTGAACATAGAAACTTCGCCGTTGCTGAATTTTGGCAGAACAGGAACGTTTGACGACAACGGGATCACACCATTTTCCGTTGTGAAAAACGGGAATGAATGGCTGCTCTACTATGCGGGGTGGACGCTGGGCGTGAAGATCCCATTCGAGAACGCGATTGGTGTTGCTCGCAGCACCGACGCTGGCAGGACATTTGAAAAAGTATTTGAGGGGCCTGTGCTGGGCCGGGACAAATATGACCCCTTGTTTGCAACCGGACCGCTTGTGTACAGGTTCAACGACCAATACCACATGTTTTATACGTCCTTCGTTGACTGGAAACATGAAAAAGACGGTGACAAGCCGAAGCACTTCTATGACATCAAGACGCGATCTTCTCGCGATGGCTTTGACTGGTCGTCGCCACCGCGGTCGGTCGTAAAATTTGAGAACGAACTCGAATATGCCTTTGTCCCTCGCGGCCTCCAAAAACTGCCGGAGGGAGACTTCGGACTTTGGTATTGCTTTCGAGCCGGCCCCAGTCACGAGACTTACCGGGTCGGGTTTGCCACTTCCCCCGACTTGATGGAGTGGACACGTCGTGACGATCTCACGGCCGGCCTTCTTCCAGGCGCTCAGGGGGACTTTGATCACGACATGGTCTGCTACCCCCATGTATTCGCGCACAATAACCGTTTCTACATGCTCTATAATGGTGACGGTTATGGACGAACCGGATTTGGTCTGGCGATCCTGGAAGGAGATGTCTAGCTTCGCTCGAAGCGCGCGAGTGAAGCGGAATGAACCCGAGCCTGACAATTGCCGCTCACGGCGAAGTTCCCTGTACCGCAAAGACTATTCGGGAAGAAGGCCCTGACAGGGTCTTCAAACGTATCTCATGTACTTGGACGCATCTTTTCCGCAGTTGAACAGGAGATCGAGAATTGTGACATTATGAGCAAACTCTCCCCAAAGCTGCGGATATTCCAGATAGCCTGTGTAATCGAACCAGGTGAGCTTGATATTCTGCTCCTGGAAGATTTTTTCGTCGATGTAGTCTTTCGCAGATGGGCCGGAAATGTACTCGGTTCCGTCCGCACCGGCGCATAGTCCGGCAAGCCGCTCCGTCTTGCCGTCAACCAGTGTGTAATCCCATGAGTTTGAAATCACCGTGCGGATTTCCAGGAAGTCGCAGATCGTTTCAATGAACCGCCGGTTAAGCGGCGAAAGATGGTTTTCCGTGCATTCGGCGTATAGTGGTTCCAGCCACTCGGATATTTCCTTAAAGTGTGGTGCGCGACGATAGCATTGAGCCAGGTTCCGCCAGTGAGCCTCTGGCCAATCTGTTCCATCGATCTTCGTTTCCCGAATCTTCTGATGGTACTTGCCCTTTACCTGCACCGGAATGGTCAACCACTGCAAACCCTGCGGGGCTTTGATCTGGTTGCGGTTTCTCCAATCGCGCCGCGTGTATTGCATGTCGTCAAACAAAATGAACTCGTCGACCGCAGCGATAAGGTCGAAATACCCTTTCCAGGGGATATAGTTTGACTGCAGGATGGCTATCTTTTTCATTGCGGAACGACTTTTTGCCCAAAAGACTCGTGAGTTAGCACTGAAACTGTTCGAGTTTGAACCAGTAGAGCCTTCAAGCACTCAAAAACCTGAAGCGCAATCTTATTGTCGCGTTTGGGCGCCAACACTCGCCAACCGAACGCGAGCTGGCTCATTCATTCAACCATTGGCGTTTTGACTTTCATGGCTGAGAGCCGCCGCTGATCTCTGAAAACCCCTAGCGAAGATCGCTTCATACTGAAATGATGGCGAGCCAACAAGCCTTCCTTCTCTCAGTTGACAGTTTTCAAGAAGATCGGCAGCACACCAATTTCCCCCTTGATGCCCCACCCCCGCCACGCCGAGGTTTACCGGGATTTCTGGAGAAGAGTTCGGTCTTGTTGACTTGAGGGTTGCGCAGGATGCCGACAAAAAAAGCGCTTCCTAAACAAGGCACGGAAACCCGGCTGACTTTCGCTGGAACTTGCCACCTGAAGCGTAGCGGCATGAAGATCCCGAACCTGCTTTTGATTTTGCGCCTCGAACGCGGCCTTCGAATTTTTGCCTGCTGAGGCCGTACGTCCATCGAAGGCCGGTTTGATTTCGGAATCGGTCATAACCGCAGTGGACATTTCTGTCTTTGTCTTGAGCAAGTCGCACTCTGGAACCGGACACCGGCTGCCGGTCCGCTTGGTGCAAACGGCCAAACAATTTTCGACCAGTAAACTGAATTCGGAACCAGCGTGATTGCTGAAAAAATAAGTGGCGGGGAAAGCCCCGCCACCGAATACAACTAAAAGCAATTTATTTTCAAAGATATAGCGCTTCAGATTCAGATGAACCAGTCGGCAAAAAGGGATGACGCGGTTGCCCGCAAAACCTTGTGCTAGACGATGGGATAGCCATCGATCACGTTGCGATAAAATCCTGCAATGTCCTTGGACGCATCCAGGTCCGGGTGAAACTCATCCGTCCACCGGCCCCGAACCACATTCCTGATATCGACCAGGGTTACGTTCGGATACTGGTCGTCCACTTCCTGCAAAAACCCATAAAACCGGTCGACAAGGTAGTGGAGGATGGCTGTAATCCGTTCCTTGTCGGCTTCGAAGCGAAAATTGCGCTTCACGAACGGCCGGCCAAACCATGGACCATCGCTGTGCGCGACGGGATAGTCATACCCGTGCACAAGCAATTGCGTACGCGGTGCGCGCTTGCGCAGGTACTCTGCAATTTCGACGTAGCCGTCTTTCAGTTTGTCCAGGATCGCTTCAAGCCTGTCCATCTGGAGAAAATCTTCCGGCTCATCAGATCCCAGCGTTGCGCTCCGGTCTTTCAGGAGTTTCGTGAGAGCGACACCGCCCAGAACCTCGTTGCCGCCGCCAGAAAACACCAGATAGTCGTAGACGCCGGTGTCGACATGAACACGAAACGGTTTCTCGTTGATCATGTCGTCGAAGGAATGACCCGGCCATGCTGAACTTGCTGTCTGGTAATATCCCTCGAGAATGTCGAAAAAGGTCTTGTTGTAGCCGAGGTACCTGGACACCTCGATCACGACATTGATCCAGGAATCACCACCGGCACATACACGCAATGGTGAGCGGCGGACCCTGATCGGGTGGGCATCGTCGCCTTTGCCGGACGCTGACCATTCCACGGCGACCTGCTCTTGCGAAAGAGGTGCCCGCGTGTCGTCCAGAACATGGTAGGCAAGACACCTGTTGGGGTCTTTTTCGTAGCGGGTATTGTTCAGGACCGTCGCTTCCAGGATATCGGCGTACATGACTACCTCCAAAGCTTGCGTCGACAAACATCAGGAAGTCGCAATCCTTCGGACCTGCTTCCCGAATGCTGGCGGAAACGGAAACCGGCTGACGGCTCTTTTCCACCTTTGTCCGTGCGGCCGAAACCGTCGAACTGTCTTTTCCTTCGTGACTGCCGGGGACCCGACAGATCCGGTGCGGTCTTGTCCGCCCCGAGTGGCTTCGTTTGACTGCGCCGTGTTGATTTTGTTTTACAATAATCATTGGCTTCACGCGCGTGAGAAAAGCGTGAATTCAAAACCTCACAAAGCGAAAGGCCCGGCGAAGACCGGGCCTTTCAGTAATAAAATGAACTTTACTACGTCAGATGATCAGAAATTTTCCCAAGCGAGCTGTTCTTTCACTGTCCTGATTTGGCAGTTCAACTTTATTCAGAATGGGAAGATAGTTTTCACTTTCAGCTTGCTTGATCTCTACACTGGAGCACGTAGCAAACGCTTCTGACAAACGCCTCGCCACAAAAGGCGCCGCAACACTGGTCCCAAGCACCGTGGAATAGGATCCGCTGCGCGTCCCTGCGCCAACAACCCCCGGACTGACATAAGATCGGTCCGCAAGTGCGGTGCAGTCGACATGGCCGACTGCCGTGTCGGAAGATGGCTTACCGGCTGCGCTGAAGACCGAAGGGACGAGCGTTTGCGAACTCAATTCCGCATTGATGTCCGGGCGGCAGCCGGAAACGACCAGCGTCGTAGCCCCGGTCGCCATACCGTTCAAGCTGCCGAAACGCTTTACATGGCTTTCGGCCAGGTCTGATTCTGCCTCTTTTCCATCGTCGTCGACGAGCCTGTAGTCTTCATCTCTGAGGTAGCTTTGCCTGGAGCCTGTCAAAAAAGGCTCCAGGTCAATGTCGCGCTGAACCCACAAATAGATGGGGTCGTGATTGGTTGGCGCTTGCGGACCGCGTTTCAGCGTGACTTTCCAATCACCTGCCGGCGCCGCCGGGAGATCGGGGTCATGCGGTTCGCTTGGCGCCAGGGCGACAAGTACGCGCCAACGATCCTTTTTCCGGTGATTGTCTATACTGACCTGCCCGATTGCATCGGTTTGGCCTGTCCTGGCAACTTCTATGGTCTCAAAGCGTCTCGGATCACCGTGTTGAAATGCCGGATCCGGCGTCAGCTCCATCTGGGTCTTGGCCTTCGAAAAGGGTGCTTCGATTTCAAAAGAAAAGCCCTCCGGATTCAATCCGTCCGGGAACCAGATTTCAAGGTAATTGGACGAGCGATCGTTTGGCTGCGTCGTCCACAAAAGCTCAAATGATCCCGATCCGAAGTCGGCCGCGTTTATCTCGCCATGAAGCCGGTCCTGGAACGTGTTCCCGGATGGTATGACCATTGCGGTCGGCCTGCCGAGCTTGCGGCGCTCGCTGACGAGTTCGTCGAGCGCGGCTTCCAGCTCGCCGATCCCATCATGACGACCGGCGGAAAATCCGTAGCTGATGTTGATCGTCACGCGGATGTTTTCCACGCCGTACCCCTTGGCGACGCGTTCAGCGCGTTCAAGAATATAGTGTACGGCGGACAGCATATACATGTCTTTGCCGAAACTTGACGTGTCCCATCCATACGTGTTGGGGAGCTGCACCGCGATCAGACGCGTTTCCTCAGGCACGTCAGCACCATTTTCAGGATCGGCACCCGCTGCGACATCCATCACGCGCGACCCGTGGGTCGCGAGACGGTTTATTGCAGCGCCTGCACCGAACTGTTCGCCGGACGCACCTGCAGCCGCATAGAGAGCGTCTTCATCGGCGCCGTGATCCCGGATCAGCTGTTCAATTGCACCCCGCGTGAATTCACGGCCGAAAAGGACCGCTTCCTCAGTTCCCGCGCACCGGTGCGCGGACTGAAGCCAGCAGAATTCCATCCGGGTTCTCTTGCCGTCCTGCGCTCTGAAATTGCGATGCGCAAAGGGAATACCGTCATCGATCACGCCAAGCACATTAAGCGTCTTTTGAGCAGTATCGCCTTTCGGAACATTGGGATCGTGCGACCAGGACGGCTCTCCCGGCACACGCTTTTCGGGATTGCCCATCGCCTTGTCTTCCACGGGAAAGGCCATCCGAAACCGCGCCTGTCCGGGCGTATCGGGTGGCATCGCATCAACGAGGTTCAAACTGAGGCTATCGCGCGAACCATCCGGCTTTGACCGGTTTTCGACAACGATCGGCCAGAAACGAAGGGCAATATCCTCCGAAGCGCCCCACATCGCAGGCAACCACATTCCCTGACCCTGCTGACCGGGGTCGGCCGGTTGCAAGGAACCGGGCTTTTCCGGTTGCCCGAGTTCGGCCAGTGCCGTCAGATACGACGCTTCGACATTGTGAAATGGCGGAAATGCATAGGCTTTTCCAATTCCGAAATTCCAGGCTTCATACGGTCCGAGGTAATTTCTGAGTGTCGCGGCAGTGTTGTCACTGCCGCTGTTAACGCTGAGGTCATTCATGATTGAGCACCTCGATCACAAGGTGAATTCTTTGACGACCCTGCCCCACAGCCAGCTGAAGAGAGGGCTTTCGGTGACCTGGAAAGCCTGAAGGTCGCTTACGCCATGATCTTTCCACTCAGGGTTCTGGTACGAAGCCAGAATGAAGTCTGACTCAGCCTTGGCATCATATTTCAAACCGGTCACGGAAGAAGTCTTGCCGCATTTGTTCAAGATGATCTCGCCGACCAGTTTTCCTAGCAAAGCGCCAGCCCAACTGTCGATTGGATAATGAACGCCTGCAACAGTTCGGCTCACCGCAATCCGCTCCGCTTGTTTGTAGACAAGTTTCACGCGCTTGTCGGGGTCCGGATAATGCGTTTTGACCGTATCCAGAAGTCCTTCCAGCAGACGCGCGACTGCAAAGGCTTCCGTTGCATGGGCACTCGGAAAACTGCCGTGTCCCGGGGTCGGAATGATCGGGAGAACCGTTGCTCCGATGCGATCCGGCCGCCGGATCGCCAGGTGATGCTTGACAATCATTGCAACGTGGGCGGCGAGCACCTGTGTAACGGTTATCAGCTCGAACGTGTTGCTGTTTCGCGCATTGTTCAGCCCAAGGATCATTGCAAAATAGGGTGCCGGAAACCCAAGTTGTGAGAGGATTTCCGCAGTCCGTTCAGGCCGCTGGTCCATATAGGAGCGCAGAAATATCATTTGCTCCTCAAAGACCTTCGGTTCGGGACGGACAATTTCGAACAGATCATGCGCGTCGCCGCGCTGCGACCGATACGAAAGCTTGACGGTTTCGGCCGGCGTGTCAGGGGCTATCCACTGCAATTCACTCAGGAAATCACTCAGATACAAAGACGCCCTGACCCAATCGGACCAAAATCCGAGATTCTCCGGGTTGGAAAAATTGAGCTCACGGGAGCCGTGCTGCTCAGCTTGCCCGGCGACATGACTTATCGCCTGCGCGCTGGTTTGCAGACCCTGAACCGTCATCGGATCAAGCCCGCCGCCACCTGGTATAAAACTGCCAAGCCCGGTGGCATTCAGGTTGCCGAAGCCACCAAAGCCTCCGAAACCACCGAAGCCGCCAAATCCGCCGAAGCCCCCAAAGCCCCCAAAGCCCCCGAAATAGGCCATGATGTCCTCCTGATTGAAAAATTAATCGAATCCGGCCGCACGCAGGGCGCGCGCGACTTTTTGACCGCCTTGGTAGTCGGCGGCCGGGTGTGCACGTATGTAACTTTCGACAGAAAAGTCAGGCTGCCTAAGTTTGAGCTCCTGAGCGACTTGTTTCGCCTCTTCGTCACGCTCAAGAAAATGCAATGCAGTAATCTTCACCCGCATTGTAGAAAGATGGCGTTTGTTGTTTTCCAGCGACTTGTTCGCCAGATTCAGGGCCATTTCGTAATCATCTGCAGCAAGATAGGCCGTTGCGCTTAAGCAATCGAAGAAATACTTGAACGGATCAATCGGAGAAAGCTTGCGTGCCTTGTCTGCGGCATGAACAGATTGCTGCGGCGCGTCTTGGAACGCAAACAAGGCGCTTCGCAATAGCCACGACAATGCCTCGTTCGGATTGGTTTCCAGCGCACTCTCGTAACGGTCCGAAGCAACGTCCAAGCGCCTGAGCAGATTGTTGTGGGCAAATCCGTCAATCGTCAGGCAGAAGGCGTTTTCCGGGTCTATATCGAGCGCCTTTGACGTATTGCCGATAGCACCCTTCGTGTCCTTTGCAGGATCGGAGCTCCATCCGTTGATGACGCTCAAAATGTGCCACTTGCCGCGCCAGGCGAGAACCTCCGCCGAGGTAGGCGAACGGCTGACAGCTTCGTCCAGAAGCTCCCGTGACTTCGCAAAATCGCGTAAGGTCGACTTGTGCATCAAACTCACGCCGGCCATCAATAACTTATGGTCGGCTATTTCGTTGATCGGACGTCCACGAATGTAGCGCAGCGTGTCAGTCGCGATCGCGTTGCCGACCGAAGTGACGATGTTGTTGAGCCCTTGTCCCGCATCGCTGATAAAGTCGTTAAGCTTTCCACTGAATTGCCGCGTCCACAAAATGCGGCCCGTCTCGACATCCAGGAAATCGACGTCGGTAATCACTTCATCACCGATCTGGCGAATGCTGCCTGCAACGCAGTAGTCAACAGACAGTTTGGAGCGAATAGCTTCTATATCAATCCTGCGGCCAGCAAGGGCGCGACTGGAAAAATGCGAAATCACCGCAAGCAGGTTAGTGCGGGACAGCGAACGGCAGATCTCTTCAGCAAACCAGTCGCCAAGGATCGTGAGTTCAGGATTGTTTTCCAAACTCAGCAACGGCATCACTGTCACCGAAGGCACCGGCGGTCTCGGTAATGACGACGATGGTGATCGGAACAACGCCTGAATCTGTTCCGGACTAGCCCGAACCGAGTCCCGCCATTCCTCGAAGAGGGGAGCCGGCACGTCCAGGCCTTCCAAAAAAGTGCCTTGCCCGGGCTGTCCGGCAAAAACCACGTTGCTCAGATCAAGCGTGACATCCGAGTTATTGGTCGTGATAAGCTGGTTGTAGTAAGGCCCCATGGCAGCTTTGATATCGGACAAAGCGCGCCTCAGGCTCTGCCTGCCTGTATCGTAACAGGCAGCGCCCCACAGGGTTTCCTGAAGGAAAGTACGGCTCCGGCAGCCATGCGGCGCTGTTGCAAGCAAAGCAAAAATGGCACGGTGTTTTTTACCCGTGATCTCGAAAGCGCCGGGCTCAAGCGAACGGACGATGCAGGACCCAAATAAGCTGATTTCCAATAACTTACCGCGCATGCCCCATCGCCTCGAGAAAATTACGCATTCTATAGAACAGCACTTATAGCCACTATCCAACCGCTTCACACTTTTTTCACGCTCGCTGGCGGCCAACTCCCTCTAAACTCACGGAGTGAGGAACAGAACCGCGAGCAAGAAAATTGTCTGAAAAAAGCTCTATTATTGATGATGTTTCGGATGTTGTTGATTTTTTCCTAGCCTGGAACAACCATCGCGAAACAGTGTTGAAGATTTCTGAAATGGATCATCTGAATGACGAACAGAAGAAGACTTTGCACTGGCTTGTAAAGATGGCTGACAGGGTGAGTCTGACCGACTTGGAAAAGGACGATCTACACTAAACCGAAACACGCCACCCTTAATTCCGAATCATAGATTTCGGCATTTGCCGACCGTGGGCAGGTCGCACAAGGCAGGGCTTCCACCATCCATCCAGATTTCGAATGCGTCGCGCAGACCGTTGGCTGACAGCTTCTTCTGTGGCCAATGCCCGGTGGCCTGACGGTTCGAGAGGCGCGCTGTTTTCATTTTTCTGACGCGGCCGCGACGATTGGGCTATGGTTGCCAGAACAAAAAAACGACTCGGTCCCATGCTTTGGTGGCCAAGCCCTTTACGATGTGACAGGCAACAAGGTCCTACGATTCACAATGCCATGAAGCAGTTTGCGATCGCGACATTGCTTTTTCTGGGTCTGACCCCGGTGTTTCCGGGCGTAGGTCAGGCTACGGATTTTCAGGTTCCTAATTTCTGGGATCCCAAAGCCGTGCATGACAGGCCGGGCTCAATTCCAGACAAGATCCAGTTTCTTGCAACTGACAATTATCCCCCTTTTGTGTTTCGTGATCCACAAGGTCGCCTCACCGGTTTCAATGTCGACCTCGCGCGTGCGCTTTGTCAGGAGCTTGAAAGCTCCTGCGCACTCAGGATAAAGGATTTCAACGTTCTGCTATCAGCGCTGGATGAAGAAGAAGGCGACGCGATCATATCCGGTCTTTCACGCGAGTTTCCGGCAACAAGACGGCTGAATTTCACCGACGACTATCTCAAGCTTCCGGCAAGGTTTGTTGTGCAGGCGGAAAAGGCCGACGCATTCAACGAACAAGCGCTTGCCGGGAAAACCATCGCCGTGGTTTCCGGCTCCAGATACGAAGCATTTGCAGAGCGGTTTTGGCCCGGCGCAAACATTTCAGGATTTGAAAGCGTTTCTGATGCACGCGAGGCTGTCAAATCAGGAGACGCGGATGCGCATTTCGGTGACGGGTTGAGCCTCGCCTTCTGGCTACCAAGCGAGTCCGCCGATGAGTGCTGCGCTTTTGCCGGCGGCCCCTGGCTGGAGCCGGGCTTTTTCGATCAGGGAATGGCAATTGCGACGCGGTCCGAAGATGCGGAGCGCGCGGCGGCACTTAACTATGCCCTGAGGCAGCTGCAGCAAAAAGGCGTGTTCCGGGAGCTGTATCTCCGGTATTTCCCGATCAGCTTCTACTGATTGCGCTTGCCGATCTCCAATGGTTCTGGATCCGGTTCCGGTTTTTGCCTGTTCTTCAAAAAGGGTATGGCAAGACTGAACGGCATTTGGTGGGCTTTCGGCGTCAGCGAGGGACCAAGCCCGATTTCCATTCCTTCGTGCCCTTTTTCAGGTTCTTCAATGTAAGTGCCAAACAGCCTGTCCCAGATAGACAGGTAGAAGCCGTAGTTCGAGTCGGTTTCCCGCTGGATCACGGAATGATGGATCCGATGCATATCCGGCGTCACGATTACGAACCGCAAAAGACGGTCTAGGGCGCCGGGAAGCTTGAGGTTTGCATGCCCAAAGACGGCAGAGGCATTGAGAACAATCTCAAAAATCAGGACCGCTTCCACGGGACCGCCAAGGGCCACGATGACAAGGCCTTTCCAGACAAAGGACAGCAGAATTTCGATCGGGTGGAACCTGAGCGCCGTTGTCGCGTCCACTTCGCTGTCCGCGTGGTGCACACGATGAATGCGCCAAAACAGCGGAATCTTGTGTGACGCGACATGCTGGCCCCAAACGGCCAGGTCCAATACCAGGAAAGTGATCACACCGGCGGCGAGACCGTTCCAGCCGGTCAGTCCGAACAGGCCCCAGCCTTGTTCCTGCGCCAGAAGTGCAAGGCCGACGCCGCCAATCGGGAAAACCAGTCTGACGAGAATGGAGTCCAGTATGATAAGCCCCCAGTTGGTCGGCCAACGCTTCAACCGGCCGTTTTCCAACTTTCGCCTCGGAAGGCCTGCCTCAAGCAATGCCATAACCAGAAACACACCGCCAAAAAAGGCCATACGCACCTGGTTGATGTCTAACTGTTCAAACATGCACACAGTCTTCCGGTATTTCGTTATGCTGCTTGTCAGGGCCGATCCAACCCTGTAGCCATCCCTGGCCCGTAAAATGGGACAACCTACGGCAAATTATAGCCCGCACGACAGAAATTGAAGCTGCGACAGATCACATCACCATGAACGACTTTCTCTGGACACAACCCGGCACCACACCTGTTGCCACGCTTTTGTTGGCTCACGGCGCCGGCGCACCAATGGATTCCACATTCATGGAAAAGCTCGCAAACGCGCTTTGTGAACACGGCGTTGCCGTGGCACGGTTCGAGTTTGCTTATATGGCCGGACGGCGGACTGGCGGCAGCAAGCGACCGCCCCCGCGCGCGGAAAAGCTGATCGCTGAGTTCCAAACTGCTCTGCAGGCATTGTTACCCGTGACCGGTGGCCCGATCCTTCTGGGCGGCAAGTCCATGGGCGGGCGCGTTGCGGCTATGCTGGGCGGCGGGGGATCCCTGCCCTCGCGGGTCGGCGGTGTCTGCTGTTACGGTTATCCGTTCCACCCCACCGGCAAACCGGATGCAGCCTGGAGGATGGCGCCACTGGAAGAAACCAAGCGACCGGTTCTCATCCTGCAGGGCGACAGGGATCCGTTTGGCTCAAAACCCGAGCTCGACGAGATATCGCTGCCGGGCCACGTTTCGCTCGCCTATCTTGAAGACGGAAATCACGATTTCGGTCCGCGCGGTAAATCTCCTGCTACGCTCGACGGAAACATCGATATCGCGGCCCGGACGACGGCTACGTTCGCCGCATCGCTTTGAAGTCTATTCTGCCGGCGTCACACTTTGACCGGTTGCAGCTGCCGAGGGCGTGCGTGGCTGTCTATTTTTGAGGAAGATGATCCTCCCGATGTCGTCCCCGATCATAATCAGTGCCGGGACAAGCACGAGCACCAGCGCGGTCGCCGTTGCCAGACCGAATACGATTGTGATCGCCATGGGCAAAAGGAACTGGGCCTGAAGGCTCGTTTCGAACATCAAGGGCAGCAGACCGCCAATCGTGGTCATAGAGGTCAGCAGAACAGCTCGCAGGCGATCACAACTGGAACCTATGGCAGCTGCATCCATGGCCTCGCCCGCGGCCAGACGTTCTTCAAAGCGCGCAACGAGAATGATGGAGTTGTTGACCAGGATCCCGGCGAGGCCCAAAAGTCCGATCATGCTCAAGATGGTCAGGTTGAAGCCCATCAGATAATGGCCGGCAATCGCACCGACGATGCCGAATGGAATGATCGACATCACAACGATCGGCCGCGAATAGCTTGCAAAGATTGCAGCAAGGATGATGTAGATCCCGGCGACGGCCATCAAAATGCCCGTCAATAGGTCGGAAAATGCATTCGACTGTTCTTCTGCCCTGCCGGCGAACGAGTATTCAAGACCGTAGGTCTGCGCCAGTTCCGGCAGGAACTCCTTGTTCAATTCCGCGATGATCTCATTATTTGATGTAATCGTGCTGTCGACATCGGCAACAACCGTGACCACTGTCCGACCGTCCCTGCGCAGAATGACAGAAAACCCTTGCGCGTCCGTGAGGTCGACTACTTCCGTCAAGGGTACGAAATCACCAGCCGGCGTTCGCAGCGACAATTGACGCAGGGCCGCAGAACCGTCGGCATCGAAAACCTGCTTGACCCTCACCGAGACTTCTTCATCGCCTTCCGCAAAACGCCGGGCAATATTGCCTTCAAACGCATTACGGATTTGCCGCGCCGCAGTTTCTACCGTGAAGCCGAGCGCACGGCCCCTTGGTGTCAGCTCTACGAGAAGCTCCGGTTTTCCAAAAGGCAGATCATCTTCAACGGCACTGGTGCCCGGGAAAGCCGACAGTTCTTCCTGAAGTTTCTCAGCCGCCGCCTTCAGGTCATTCAAGGGCGCTCCGGTCAGGCGGATATCCAGATCACGCCCGGGAGGCCCGCCCCTGCGTTCAGCAACGGCAATGCGCGATGTCCCAGGTATGGCAGGCAACGCGGCGCGCCAGGCCCTGACGATTTCAGGCGTTCGAACCGTGCGCTCCTCCGAGCGGCTCAGCTGAACGGTGATGTTCGCAACGTTATCGCCCCGATTGTTTCCCGCCTGCCCAAGCGTCGCATAAGAGGCCACCACCAGCGTTTCGCCATTCTCGCGGGTCAGGCCGGCTTCCGCGTCCTTCAACGCCTGTTCAATCCGGCCAATGCCGGCGATTGCCTCAGCTTCCGGTATGCCGGCATTGAAGAAGATGGACGCCGTCAGGTTTTCAGCCTCGGGCGAGGGAAAGAAGGTGAAGCCTACACGGCCGCCACGGACGAGACCAACCGCAAGGATCATGGCTGCAATGGCGACAGCAAGCGTCGCATAGCGCCAATGCACGGCCACAGAGACGAACGCGCGGAACGGGTAGTCACGTATCCAACCGAAGCCATTGTCAAAGCCGCGGCGGAACCAGCCCGGTCGATCCGGATCGTCGCGACGCTGCTTCTTCCGGCGCAGGACCATGAGCAGGCTTTCAAATGCAAGTGCCGCTGAAAAGCAAAGGCAGATGATGATCATCTCAAACACGACCACCCCGACTGAGTCCCTCAGAGCCCTCAGCGGATCGTCGACAACATCAAGATAGGGCGGCACGGAGATGTCTGGCTGGGCCACCAGTGCGCTCAGGAAAAACGCCGGTATGCCAGCGACCAGGACGACGCGCCACCAACTCCAGCCCGGTTGCTTGCCGAGCGCGTGAGACAAGTGGCCGGGGAGCACAAGAAAGCACTCGATCAAGGACGCGATAACAACCGCGACGACGACGACTGGCAAGGTGCCCATGATCTGTCCGAGCACATCGCCGATCAACAGGATCGGTAAGAACGCGGCAATGGTCGTAAGACTTGCCGCGAAGATCGGCGCCAGCATGGTGGTTGCACCGTTGATCGCAGCTTCGTTCGGATCATCGCCCATGCTTCGGCGCGTCGCCGTGTGTTCACCCACGACAATCGCATCATCGACGATGACACCCAGCATCATGATGAGCGCAAACATGGAGATCATGTTAATGCTCTCACCCATCAGCCACATGATCCCGAGCGTCGCCATCATCGCAACGGGAATACCTGCCGCGACCCAAAGCGCGATCCTTGCATTCAGGAACAGAAACAGGATCGCAACCACCAGAACCAGACCTGTCAGTCCGTTTTCAACCAGGAGCGTAATCCTGCCTTTCACAGCGTCGGCACGCACATCGTATTTCAGTATTTGAAGGGATTGAGGCAGCTGCAGAGACACTTCGGCAAGATAGTCGTCGACAATCTGTGCCGCCTTCAGGGTGTCGGTCATTTCCGTGCGCAGGATCTGCAGTTCAATCGCCCGGGTTCCATTGGAAAAACCCTGATTTTCGTTCGAGTCAAAATCCCGGACGACAGTGCCAATGTCGTCTACGATCGTTTTTTCACCCGATGCAAAGGACTTGACTTCGACGCGTCCGACGGCTTCCGGCGACCGCTCTTCCGACAACGCCCGGATCTGCCGCTCGACGGCACCATCCAGATTGCCGGCGGGCAAATCTATCGTGTTGCCGGCAATCTGACCGGCGACATCGGAGATGGTCAGATCCAAGCGGCGGAGTTCCCGTTCAGGGATCTCAACCAGATACTCCGGCGCGCGGAACCCGGACAATTCGACCTTGTCGATCCCCCTGGACAAAAGATCGTCCCGCATCTGACGGGCGAACACTTTGAGCGCCTGTTCCGAGAATGGTCCGCGCAAGGCAATTGTCGCAACACCATCTGTGAATGTGGAAGCGGATATGACCGGGGTTTCTGAATCGAGTGGCAGAGTGGTGACACCGGACACCGCCTGCTCAACATCGGAAAGCGCCTTTTGCATATCGGTGCCTTCGATGAATTCCATCTGGACCGATGCCGCGCCCTCGCGGCCGTAGGAGACGATCTCGTCGAGCCCGTCGATAAACCGCAACTCCGGTTCGATCACTTCCAGGATGTTGGAGGCAACGTCCTCCGCACTCGCGCCAGGCCACGCGATCGAAACAGAGATCCGATCCGTCTTGATCGTCGGGAAGAACTGCGTGTTCAACTTGGCGAGTCCATAAGCGCCGAACAGGACCATCACGACCATGATCAGATTGGCGGCATTCGCATGGCGAACGATCAACTCAAGGAAACCACGGGAGCGAATGTTTCTCATCGAACAGCCTCGCTATTCGGCTTTTGCACTGGGACCGGCGGCTGACTGCGTGCCAGCCGCTGCCGCGCCTGTCACATCATTGACCAGCAATCCGGCCCCGGCTTCGGGTATCCGGGTGGTCAGCAGGGTTTCGCCCGGTTGCAGGTCGCCGCTGACGAGTATGAAGCCGTCATCGATCGCAAGAGCATCAACTTCGCGCGGCTCTAGCCTGTCGTCGACGACGACATAGACCGTCCCTCCACCGTAATACGCGGTCTCCGGAATTCGGAAACTGTCGGGATAGGTCCGGTCCGGCAGGGTCACTTCTACAAAGGCACCGGGGCGAAGAGGAACGGCCGCGTCCGCGCTGTCGATCACGGCGATCACTTCGACACCGCCGCGCGTGCTGGCAACATCCGCGCCGATCCGGCTCACGGTCGCCGGATAGGAGACAGCCTTGTTGCCGAGATACCAGGTCACTTCCACCGGCCGGCCTACGACCGTTCCGCTGTCGGCAAGCAAGCGCCCATACTGGTTGTCGGAGAGCGTAAAGCGCACCTCGAACTCGTCGCTGCTGTAAAGCGAAACAACCGCGTCGTTGACACTGACCAGGCGTCCCGGTTCGGCAGCTTCCGTGCGCACAATCGCATCGAAGGGCGCGCGCAGCACTGTGTTGTCCAGCTGGCGATTTGCGTTTTCAAGTCCCCATTGGAGACGTTTGAGCGTCGCGGTCTGCTGGACAACCTTGGCTTCTTCAAGGGCGAGCGAGTTCTGACGCTGCTCAACTGCCTGCTGGCGCTGCGAGACAAGCAGGCGCCGGTCATCAACAGTTCTTTCCGTTACCGCGCCCCGTCCAATCAATTCCTCCGCGCGCTCCAGATCCCGCTGTGCGAAATCAAGCTGTTCCCGTGCTCGGACAACATTGGCTTTTTCAAGTTCGACGCGGCCTTCGCTCTCCACGAGGCCCGCGCGCGCTTCGGCAAGATTGGCCTCAGCCTCGGTCACCGCGCCCTCGTAGTCAAAGCGGTCGATGGCAAGAAGAACATCGCCCTGTGAGATGTGCCCGCCTGCCTTGAGATTCGGATGCGCCTCGGTTACTTCCCCAGCGACAAGTGCCCGCAATTCAACTTCACGGCCCGCAGTCGTTTCGCCAAAGACATTGATATCCGGCGCGAAACTTCCCTTTTCAAGCGTTGCCGTCTCGACGGCGTAGCTGCGTTCCACGATAGGGCGCTTGGGAACCTCGGGCTTCGTCGCGACCAGGGTCTTCAGTCCCTGGAAGGCACCGAGCAATATGGCGAACGCAATCAGCGCCTGCAGCAGCGCTTTGAGAATGAGCATAGCCCGCTTCCATCCGCCGCCAGATTGCGGATCGACGGGTGGAAGGACTTCAGAGACCGGTTTGTTTCCGGAGTCCTGAGGCAAAGACTGCAACATGTTTCAGCGTTCCGGGGCTACCAAATATTGTTCGGGCTAAAGACTATCATGCATGGGGATAAGATTTACTTCGCACTGCGAAATTCAAGACCCGGATACGTCCCGAAGTGCCAAAACGCACCCTGAAAATTGTAACGGAATATGTCTGAACAGCCAAAATCGCGAATTTTGACGCAATCACGCCTCAAATTCGTATTTGGCATTACAGAACTCGCAGGTCACAACGATCTTGCCATCCACGGTCATGTCCGCGATTTCGTCTTCCCGGAACCCGGCAAGAACACCTTCGATTTTTTCCCGTGAACAACGGCATTTGTCTGACAGGGGCTGCGCGTCGAACAGGCGCACGCCGCGTTCGTGGAACAACCGGAACAGCAGCATTTCGACACTGACTTCCGGATCGGTCAGCTCGACATCCTTTACGGTGTCGACCAGAAACTTTGCCTCCACCCAGGCGTCATCTTCCTCGACCTCATGCGGCAGCGTTCCTTCCGGAGCGTCTCCCGGATCGATGTCCGCCTGACGCAAGCGCTCAGGTGCTTCCGGCAAGAACTGGATCAAAATACCGCCAGCTGTCCAGGTTTTGGCATGGCCCTCACCTTCTCGGCGCGTATAGAGCTCGCCGACACCAAGGCGGATCTCGGTCGGAATCTGCTCTGAGCGTTCGAAGTAACGGCGCGCTACTTCTTCCAGCGATATGCCATCGAGCTCCACCAAGCCCTGATATCGCTGCATGTGCTGGCCCTGATCAATGGTCATGGCCAGGTGTCCGTGCCCCAGCAATGCCTCCGGCGTTGCCTTGCCTGCCTTCGCCAGGGTTTCTACGCGGTCAGCGTCGAATGTCGCGCAGGCGCGGATCGCATCGGGGGATGCGAAATCGACGACCAGCATCGATACCGGACCCTCGGTTTGGGTCTGCAGGGTGAAACGACCGTCGAACTTCAGCGACGTTCCAAGCAAGCCCGTGAGCACAATTGCTTCCGCAAGCAGGCGGGAAACCGGTTCGGGATAGTCATGCCGTCCCAGAATGCTCTCCAGAACAGGACCGAACGCGACCGCCCGGCCACGTACATCCAGTTCTTCCACGGCAAAGGGCCGGACAGCGTCCAGCCCTGCGGGCGCGATACCCAGTTCTTCAAGATTCAGTGCCACGTCGGCTATGCCTCAACCTTTGCCGAAACACCAGGCAAGAATGCCCTTTTGGGCATGGAGCCTGTTCTCGGCTTCGTCAAAAACCACGGAATTGGGACCATCCATGACTTCGGAGGTAACCTCCTCGCCGCGATGCGCCGGAAGACAATGCATAAAGATAGCGTCGCTGTTTGCCTCGGCCATCAGACGATTGTTTACCTGGTACGTGCTGAGGAGGTTGTGACGGGACTGTGAATCGTCGTCGCCCATGGACACCCAGCAATCCGTAATCACGCAATCGGTTCCCTTGACCGCCTCATATGGGTCTGTCGTGACCAAAATGGAACCACCCTTTGCGCGAGCCGTGTCGATCAGCTCCTGGGGCGGCGCCAGTTCGCCCGGCGTCGCGATCCGCATTTCGAAGTCCAGTCGTGGCGCGGCGTGTACCCAGGACGCCAGCACATTGTTGCTGTCGCCGGTCCAGGCAATGCTTTTGCCGCTGATTGACCCGCGATGCTCTTCGAAGGTCATCAGGTCCGCCATTATCTGACAGGGATGCGAGACTTTCGTGAGCCCGTTGATCACCGGGACAGTCGCGTGCTCGGCAAGCTCGTTCAATTCGCCATGATCGAGAATGCGGATCATGATGGCATCAACAAACCGCGACAGGACCTTGGCCGTGTCACCAATGCTTTCACCACGGCCAAGCTGCATTTCCGCGCCGGTGAGCATCAGCGTCTCACCGCCAAGCTCGCGCATTCCGACATCGAACGAAATCCGCGTACGGGTGGAAGGCTGTTCAAAAATCATCGCAAGTATCTTGCCGGCGAGCGGTCCCTCGCCCCGGCGGACACCGTTTCGCGACGCCTTGATCCTGCGCGCTGTATCCAGAATAGCGCGCAGTTCATCTCCCTCGAAGTCGGTGAGGTCCAGAAAGTTCCGGTAAGCGGCGTTGGCAGTCATTCGGCCGCTCCTTCCACAAGCTTTGCCTCAACCGCGATCGCTGCCTGCTCCAGGCGTTCCAGTGCCACAGAGATTTCGTCTTCGGTCATTGTCAAAGGCGGCATGATACGCACGACGTTGTCACCAGCTGGAACGGCCAGCAGTCCAGCGTCTCGCGCCGCGGACACGTATTCCGCTGCCGGCACAACGCATCTGAGCCCCAGCATGAGACCCGTGCCGCGCACCTGATCCAGTACCTTTGGGTGGCTGTCGACGAGCCCTGCCAGTTTCTGCTTGAAGCTGAGGCCCTTTTTCTGCACCTCTTCGAGAAACCCGTCCGCCAAAACAACATCAAGGACCGCATTGCCAACCGTCATGGCCAGCGGGTTGCCGCCGAAGGTGGTGCCATGGGTCCCGGGAGCGAGAGCCGAAGCGGTTCGCTCGGTTGCTAGGCACGCTCCCATTGGAAAGCCGCCACCGATGCCCTTTGCGACGGCCATGATGTCCGGGCTCACACCGGCCCATTGGTAGGCGAAGAGTTTTCCAGTGCGTCCAACACCCGTCTGGATCTCGTCGAAGATCAGCAAGATGCCGTTGTCGTCGCAAAGCTGCCTCAGCGCGCGCAGGAATTCCGGTTGGATTTCACGAATGCCGCCTTCACCCTGGATCGGTTCAATTGCAAGCGCCGCCGTGTGCGGGCCTATGACCGCCTTGAGCGCATCCAGGTCTCCTGCCGGGACCTGGTCGAAACCCGGTGCCTTGGGACCAAACCCTTCCAGGTATTTCGCCTGGCCGCCGGCCGCAATCGTTCCAAGGGTCCGGCCGTGGAACGCTCCCTCGAAGGTCACGATCTGATAGCGATCGGGTTCGTTGTTGTCATAGTGATACCGCCGCGCGCATTTAATCGCAGCTTCCATCGCCTCTGCACCCGAATTTACAAACAGCACCCTGTCGGCAAATGTCGCCTCAACGAGGCGCTGTGCCAGACGTTCGCCGTCCGGGATCTGATGAAGGTTGGAGACGTGCCAGAGTTTGGCTGCCTGCTCCTGAAG
Source organism: Roseibium sp. HPY-6 (assembly GCF_040530035.1). Taxonomy (NCBI): domain Bacteria; kingdom Pseudomonadati; phylum Pseudomonadota; class Alphaproteobacteria; order Hyphomicrobiales; family Stappiaceae; genus Roseibium; species Roseibium sp. HPY-6. The sequence continues at coordinate 1,435,252 of NZ_JBEWCD010000002.1, read as the reverse complement.
CGTCTTGACCAGATGCGGATGGCCGTGCCCGCAGGAATTCACTGCGATGCCGGAACCGCAATCGAGGAATCGTCGGCCGTCCTTGGTAACCAGCCAGACACCTTCCCCATGATCAAATGTCAGATTTGATCTTGCATAGTTTCCAAACAGCGCAGTCGCGGACATAACCTCTTTTTACTCCTCAGAGCACCCAGCCTCCTTTTGAAGGCAGGTGAAATGCTCTCTACATGGTGTCATCGATCAAGCTCGAACGCCAAACCGCCCAGGCCGATATTTCCCGTTTCCTGTTGCGGCACTTGCCCGGGAAACGAGCCCGTTTGATCCGGTGCGCTTCACGAGTGCGGACAAGCCAAAACGCAACGTGCCGCCCCGATGAGGCGGCACGTCGCAAGATGCTTATACACCGCGCGTACCGTTGGCTGTCAATGGAAATGCTGCTGCCGGCACTTAAAGTCACGTTTCGTGAAACGCTGGAAGGCCTTACCATAACTGGGGAAAAGTCCGCTCATCCCCAACTGGTTTGGGTGAAGCGGTTGCCTCACAAATTAACGTTATTGTAACCTCTGGCTCATCAAACACGAGATCTCGTGCGGCACATCACCAAGAGGCACAAGATATGCCAAAATTAGGCATGCTAGAGCATGTCTGACACGAGGTTAATGGCCAAATGGCCGAACTAAAGGGTGCGGGCAATGAGTTGGACGAACGAACGGGTTGAACTGCTCAAGAAACTTTGGAGCGAAGGCCTGAGTGCAAGTCAGATCGCAGGCGAACTCGGGGGTGTGACCCGCAACGCCGTGATCGGCAAGGTGCACCGGCTCGGGCTTTCCGGACGTGCAAAGACCTCAAGTTCCAGCGCAAAGCCGCGCCGGCCGCGCACCGCCAGCCCCGCTGCAGGAGCAGCACCAAAGAAACCTGTGCAGCAACCGCAGATGATCGGAGCTACGGCACTCAAGGTGGACACGTCACCTGCACCTGTCGCTGATATCAAGCCTGAGTTGGAACCCATGCCCGAGATGGTCATTCCGATTTCTCAGCGCGCAACGATCCTTACGCTGACTGAGCGGACCTGTAAGTGGCCGATCGGTGATCCTGCGACGGACGATTTCTATTTCTGTGGCCGCGTTTCCGATGCTGGCGTTCCTTATTGTGCATATCACTGCAAGATCGCTTATCAGCCTGTTGCTGACCGGCGCCGCGAGCGAAAGACGGTTGCGCAGGCCTCCTGATATTTTCCTCAACCATTGAAAAACCCGCCTTTGTGGCGGGTTTTTTGTTTTGGACAAAAAGTCCGTCGGGTTTCGGTTAAGTATTGCCCGCGAGAACCTGTCAGCTGGCAATCGAGAACTGGTCATTGAAGGCGTAGCCTGCGCCACGCACGGTCCGGATCGGATCCTTCGCCTTGCCCTTGTTGAGCGCCTTGCGCAGCCTGCCAACATGAACATCCACCGTACGTTCATCGACATAAACATCGTGACCCCAGACACCGTCCAGAAGCTGTTCACGCGAGAACACGCGGCCCGGGGAAGTCATCAGGAACTCAAGAAGCCGGAACTCGGTCGGCCCCAGGTGTATTTCCTTGGTGTTACGGCGAACACGGTGGGTTTCACGGTCGAGTTCAATGTCACCGGACCTGAGCATCGTGGAGACGACTTCCGGACTCGCTCGGCGCAGGATTGCGCGCACCCTTGCCATGAGCTCGGGGACCGAAAAAGGCTTTACGACATAGTCATCGGCACCAGTCGACAGACCGCGGATACGTTCTGCTTCCTCGCCGCGCGCCGTGAGCATAATGATCGGCAAACGTTCGGTGTCTTCCCGTGCCCGCAGGCGCCGGCACAGTTCAATTCCGGAGAGCCCGGGAAGCATCCAGTCCAGCAGGAGCAGATCCGGCAGGCTCTCCCGCAGGCGGATTTCGGCTTCGTCTCCACGGACACAGGATTCGACCTGGTACCCTTCCGCTTCCAAATTGTATCTCAAGAGAAGGCTGAGCGGTTCTTCGTCTTCAACGATCAGCACTTTCGGCATTCGTTCACGCTCCGATATTACCGGCCGGCACACGCATGCCGGCCGAAAGAGTCCCGCAGTCTTTCAGTGCTTAGCCAGCACTTGTTGTTTCATCAAGCTTTTCACGGTCTTCGGGAAGCCGTTCGCCGGTGACCATGTAGTAGACGTTTTCCGCAATATTGGTTGCATGGTCACCGATGCGCTCGATGTTCTTGGCGCAGAACAACAGGTGCACGCATTGAGTGATCACGCGCGGATCTTCCATCATATAAGTCAGCAGTTCACGGAACAGGGACGTGTAGATGGCGTCGACTTCAGCATCGGCCTCCTGCACCCGGCGAGCTGCTTCCGCGTCGCGTTGCGTGTAGGCGTCGAGTACCAGCTTTAGCTGGCCGAGCGCGAGTTCCGTCATGTGTTCAACGCCGATCGCCAGCTTCTTCGATTGCAGATTGCTGTCGATCGCAATCGCGCGCTTGGCGACGTTTTTCGCCAGATCACCAACTCGCTCAAGATCGTTGGCGATGCGGCTTGCCGCGGTGATTTCGCGAAGGTCCTGCCCCATGGGCTGACGGCGCGCGATCATTTCGATCAATTTTGCCTCAACCGCCTGGTGCAGCGTATCGAGCCGTTCGTCGTTTGCGACAGTGGTCTTGGCGAGTTCGTGATCCTGAGAAACAAGAGCTGCGACCGCGTCGGCAAAGGCGCGTTCCGCGAGGCCACCCATTTCGGCGACCTTACCGGCCATTTCCGTCAGTTCCTCGTCATATGCCGAGACAATGTGTTCAGACATCCTGTGTCCCTTTCCGATTTCGGAAAACCGCTTAGCCGAAGCGGCCAGTAATGTAATCCTGAGTGCGCTTGTCTTTCGGATTTGTGAAGATGTCCTCCGTCGGACCTTCTTCAACCAGAATACCCAGGTGGAAAAAAGCTGTACGCTGAGAAACACGCGCCGCCTGCTGCATGGAATGCGTCACGATGACAATGGTGTAATTCTCACGCAGCTCATCGATCAACTCCTCGACCTTTGCCGTGGCAATCGGGTCAAGGGCCGAGCAAGGTTCGTCCATCAGGATCACTTCCGGGCTGACCGCAATGGCGCGCGCGATGCACAGACGTTGCTGCTGCCCACCGGACATTCCCGTTCCGGGCTCGTCCAGACGATTTTTCACCTCTTCCCAAAGGCCGGCTTTCTGGAGGCTCGAGGACACTATGTCGTCGAGTTCCGCCTTATTGCGGGCGAGACCGTGGATACGCGGACCATAGGCGATGTTGTCGTAGATCGACTTCGGGAACGGGTTCGGTTTCTGGAAAACCATCCCGACCTTCGCCCGAAGCTGCACCGGATCGACTTTGGGGTCGTAGATATCTTCGTTGTCGATCTTGATCGATCCTTCCACGCGGCAGATATCAATCGTGTCGTTCATGCGGTTGATCGTGCGCAGGAAGGTCGACTTGCCGCAGCCGGACGGGCCGATGAAAGACGTCACCGAACGCGGTTGGATTTCAATGTCCACGTCCTTGATGGCATGTGTATCGCCATAAAAGACCTGAACCTTGTTTGCGGATATTTTGCTCTCGGTCATTTCGTTCGCCTGTTCAATACTCGGCATCTCGTTCATCGCATCAATCCTTACCAGCGGCGTTCAAACCTGCGGCGCAGGATGATCGCGAGAATGTTCATTGAGAGGAGGAAGATCAGGAGGACGATAATTCCACCCCAAGCTTTCTCAGTAAACGCGAGATCGGACCGCGCCGCCCAGGTGTAGATCTGTGCAGGCATTGCCGAATTCGGCTCGGTGAAGCCGGCGATGAAGCCATCCGGGTAACCGCGCGCGACGAACCCGACCATACCGATCAGAAGCAGCGGTGCCGTTTCGCCCAGTGCCTGTGCCAGCCCGATAATGGTTCCGGTCAGAATGCCGGGCATCGCCAGCGGCAGCACGTGATGGAAGATCGCCTGCATCTTGGAAGCGCCAACACCGAGTGCTGCGTCCCGGATGCTTGGCGGAACCGCCTTCAGCGAAGCGCGCGTGGAGATAATGATCGTCGGCAGCGTCATCAGCGTCAGGACCAAGCCGCCGACCAGCGGCGCAGATTGAGGCAAATGCATGAACTGGATGAAGACCGCCAGACCCAGAATACCGAAAACGATAGAAGGAACGGCCGCCAGGTTCGAGATATTCACCTCAATCAGATCCGTGAACCTGTTCTGCGGTGCGAATTCTTCAAGATAGATGGAGGCGGCCACGCCTATCGGAAGCGACAAAAACAGAACCACCAGCATCATGAAGAAAGACCCGATCACCGAAGCGCCGATGCCCGCCGCTGCGGCATTGTCCACACCGGCGTCCGCACCGGTGATGAAAGGCCAGTTAAAAACGGTCTTGATGACGCCAGCCTCGACAAGATTATCAACGACGTCCAGATCCGATTTCATCAGAAAGCGGCTGTCGGTCATGCCTTCACGGGTGATACGACCGCTCATATAACCGTCTACCCTTGAGGATGCTGCAAGGTCGAACCTGACCGGTTGGCCCAGTTGGTCCTCATTTTCCCGGAAAAACTCGCGGATCGTACCACCCGGCTTGCCGACGATGCGCTCGATGGCTTCGGGTTCCACGGGTGTTTCAATACCGCTTTCCTGGAGCTGGCCGGTCAGCGCATTGATGAAGATTTCCTCGTAGGCCCTTGTCTTGAACAGCGTGCCTTCGGCAGCGTCGTACTGTTCCTGCGTCAGAGTGAACTCAACTTCAACGACCGTGCGCGAGAAAGCCGGAAATCCCTGCGAGATGATCGCGTAGGCCAAAACGACAAGAAAGAACAGCCCGATCGCAATCGCTCCAATGCCGTAAGCCTGAAAGCGCTTCTCAGCAGCGTTGCGTTTGCGTGTCAGATCATCAAGCGCGTAGAGCGACTTCGGCTGCATCGGAGCTTTCGCCGGCGATGCGGATGTCTCGGGAGGAAGTGTTGCGTCGGTCATCAGTCATACTGCTCCCGGTATTTGCGCACGATATAGAGTGCGACAATATTGAGACCCAGGGTTATCACGAAGAGTGTCATGCCAAGCGCGAAGGCAACCAGCGCGACAGGCGACGCAAAGTCTGCATCTCCGGTCAGCTGACTGACGATCTTGGCGGTGACGGTTGTCATGGCCTCGAACGGATTGAGGCTGAGGCGCGCAGCCGCACCGGCACCGAGGACCACGATCATCGTTTCACCGATCGCACGTGAGGCCGCCAGCAGGATCGCACCCACGATCCCGGGAAGCGCCGCCGGCAGGATTACCTGGCGCACCGTTTCGGACTTGGTTGCTCCAAGACCGTAGGACCCGTCGCGCATTGCCTGGGGCACAGCGTTGATGATGTCGTCCGACAGCGAGCTCACAAACGGGATCAGCATGATACCCATGACGAGGCCCGCGGTCATGACCGCCGTTCCCGCCTGCATGATTCCGAGGCCCTCATTACCAAAGACGGACAAGAGCAGCGGGCCTACGGTCAGAAGCGCGAAAAGGCCATAAACGATTGTCGGGATACCGGCCAGCACCTCAAGCAGCGGCTTGGCGACGGCGCGCACCTTGGGTCCTGCGTATTCGGACAGGTATACCGCCGCGAAAAGGCCGATCGGGACGGCAACGAGGAGCGCGACGATCGAAATATAGAGGGTGCCCCAGAGCAGCGGCAGGATGCCAAGCTGGGACGAGCTTCCGCGCCCGGAGAAACTCGGCGACCAAGTCAGGCCGAAGAAGAAGTCGGAGGCGGGATATAGTCTGAAAAACTCCCAGGTGTTGAACACCAGAGACAACACGATCCCGATGGTGGTCAGGATGGCGATAGACGCCGCCGCAATGAGGATTGCCTTGACGCCCTGTTCAACGACGTTTCGCGCCCTGAACTCGGCATTGGTTTCCCGGATAGCCCAGAATGCCGCGAAAAGTGCGACCAGAATGACCGCAATCGACATGATCAGATTGCCGGTCGCATTCAGAATGCGATACCGCTGTGCGGCCCGTAGGATCGGCTGCGTGATCTCGGATGTAACGATCTGCCCAGCATCTCTGAGACGCGTGCTTATGTCCGCGAAGTCGGCACGGGCATTGCGCGCGAATTGCTCGGTCATCGCGCCCGTTGCAACAGCGTTGTCGAGGCCTCTCGCAGCGCGGCGTACCTCGGCAAGAACAAGCCCGCGGGACGATCCTTCTGCGATCGACGTTTCAGGGATCATACCGGAAATGACGTTGTTAACGTAAAATGGCTGCGCGAGCAGCCATACAATGAGGAGCAGAAAGGCAGGGACAACCACCTTCATTGCTACGTTTGCCCCGTAATAGGACGGTAGGGAATGCAGAGCTGACAGCTCTCCCCCAGCACTGGACATGGCCCGCGACCGCCCCAGAACGTACCCCACCCCAGCGATGGCAAGCACGATCAAGATGAGCCAGAACAAAGGCATTTGCTCCCCCGGATAAAAACGAAAATCGAAAAGAAAAGGGGCGGCGGAATATGCCGCCCCGTCGATCGAGCGAGGGCTCGATTACTTCATTGTCTCTTCGTTGGCGACGGACGCCTGAACAGCTGCCAGTTCCGGATCGGATACCAGGCCATACTGAGCCAGCGGGCCCTGCGGACCAGCAATTTCGTCAGCGATGAAGAACTGAGCGTACTCTTTCAGGCCCGGGATCACGCCGATATGTGCCTTCTTGATATAGAAGTACAGCGGACGGGAAACCGGATACTCGCCGGAAGCGATCGTCTCGGTGGACGGAGCAATGCCGCTCATGGTGGCGACTTTCAGCTTGTCGGTGTTGTTCTCATAGAATGCGAGACCAAAGACACCGATGCCGTTCGAGTTGGTGTCGATGCGGGCAAGCGTCTCGGTGTAGTCACCGTCGATGTCAACGGACTTGCCGTCGCGACGGACTGCGATGCAGGCGTCTTCAGCATCGTCCTCGGACATGCCACCATCCATCATTGCCTTCAGGGCACCGGACTCTTCACAACCAACAGCCAGAACCTTCTCTTCGAAGACTTCACGTGTGCCGTGCTTTGTGCCCGGAATGAAGGCCGCAATGTCGACATCCGGCAGTTCAGAGTTGAACTCAGACCACTTGTTGTAAGGGTTGTCGACGATCTCGCCGTCCTTCAGAACTTTAGCGCCGAGCGCGTTGAAAACGTCAACCGGTTCGAAAGCTGTGAAAGCAGGACCGTCTTTTTGAGACGCGAACACGATTCCATCATAGCCGATGCGCACTTCGATGATGTCTTTGACACCAGCTTCGGCACATGCCTTGATTTCTTTTTCGCGGATCTTGCGGGAAGCGTTGGCAACGTCGATGGTGTTTTCGCCAACACCTTCACAGAAGCGCTTCAGGCCTGCGGAAGAACCACCGGACTCAACGACAGGTGTCGGGAAGTCGGTGTTTTCGCCAAAAGCTTCAGCAACGATGGAAGCGTACGGAAGAACTGTAGAAGAACCTGCAACCTGAACCTGGTCACGAGCCTGAGCTGCGCCAACGAATGCAGTGGAAGCAACAGCGAGAGCCGTTGCGCTTACGAGGGTCGTAAATTTCACTTGACCACTCCCTTTGAATGTCAAGGTTTGTAGAGGATCACCGAACACGAGATGCACGTGTGATGCCGGGAAACTAGGCCCGCTGGATGAGAGTTCTATGACAGTTTCTTCTCAGTTTTGTGACAATTTAAATTATTGAAAAATATAGATAATTTTGTTTTCTTGACTGTTTTGTGTCAAAGTCGGGCCTGCATGAATGTTACACTGACGCAACGGTTGCAGGTTGCGGAATCACACTGACGTCGAGTTAGTTCAGATCGCTTCAGGCTGCGGCCATGCATCAAAGGAAATGGACGCTCCACTTGTCAGAACACTGCGCCGGCGCTTCCCGATCATCAAAAGAGATATTCAGAACAAGATCCCGTGACAGGGTTTGGCAATCTCTCGGCAAACGGTCTCTTGAAACAGTTTTAATCGCTTGGCGAAGAAAACAATCGCGTTTCACGGCAAGCCTTCAAGACGATCACTTCACTGCGGCTCGTCATGCAGATGCTGTTTCTTCCTGCTCGTCGGATTGCTCGAGCGCAGGCAGACGGACCCTGAATGTGGCTCCCTCACCCGGCTCGCTCTCGACCTCCAGACGTGCGCGATGCCGAGTCAGGATGTGTTTTACAATCGCGAGTCCGAGGCCTGTCCCCTTCAGTGCACGGCTTGATTCCACGTCCACCCGGTAAAATCTTTCCGTGAGCCGCGGAAGATGTTCGCTTGGTATGCCCTCACCATAATCACGGACAGACAACACCCACGACGCAGCATTCAGATCATCCACTTGTGCACTCAGACCCACATCGACAAAGTTTCCGGAGCTGCCGTATTTCAGGGCGTTTTCAACCAGATTTTCAACGACCTGTATAAGCTCATCCCTGTCGCCTCTCAACCGAACGGCCGTTTTAGGCAAATCGATGCGAATCTTCACGTCCATGTCCCTGGCCAGCGGGGACAGTGCGTCAGACGTATGACGAATGATCTCAGCAAGATCGACAATCGAAGCAGGGCGAACATGCGCCTTCAGCTCGATCCTGGACAAAGACAGGATATCGTCGATCAGCCGGCGCATTCGTCCGGCCTGATCCAGCATGATCGACAGGAACCGGTCCTGAGCCTCCGGATCGTTGCGCGCAGGCCCCTGAAGGGTCTCGATGAAGCCGGTCAAAGACGCAAGAGGCGTGCGCAATTCATGGCTGGCGTTTGCGACGAAGTCGGTTCTCATGCGCTCCAGACGCCGGTTTTCGGTCAGATCCTGAATAACAACAAGAATGAAATCAGGCAGCGGGTTGGAGCGGCCCTGCGCACTCGAACCTGGCATGTAGATGGGCGCAATGTGAGCTTCGTACCAAGTCTCGGTCGGGACTTTTTCAATCCAGCTGATCCGTTCAGCGCCACCAGAATTGCACACACGGTCAAACGCCTCCAGCAGAGAGGGGGCACGCAGGGAGAAAGACAGCGGATCCCCCGGTTTCACGCCGTCATAGGTGGCCAACGCCTGTGCATTGACATAACGCGTGATGCCGCGCCCGTCCGCCACGAAACACGGCGTCGGCAGCGCATCGACTGTCATCTTCATTCCGGTACCGGGCCACATACGGCGCATTTCACGCTGCGTATTCAGCCTGACACGACGGCTCGCAGACCGTCTGGGAATGAACGCCGCAACAGCGGTCATCGCGAGCATTGCGCCCGCCGCCGGCCAGAAGGGCACTTGAAAGAGAACAACGGCCGCGACCGCAGCGGCGAGCGCCGTCAAAAGCACCCAGCGGGCTTCGCCTATTCTCGTCAGGGGTGAGGCGGCGGACTGAGCCTCTGTGGGTTCATCTAAAGAAGATGAGGACATGGAATTACGCGCAATATAGGGAACCTGTGGGCTATGCCTCGTTGACCCGACACTATTTCGACGTCTTAAGAGTTTGCAAGGTCGAAATTCTGGTATCGAAAGCGGGCTGCAGTCGAAGTACCACAGCAAGCATGTCAGGCAGGCGACACACGTGCCAATTTCTTAGATCCGGTTCAACCGTGCTGTCACGAGGCCGGATTTGCTGCCGCAGCCTTCAGATTAGCGATGATCTCCGGCCACCCGTCCTGCCGGCGCATCATATCAAGATACTCCGTGCCCTTTTCGCCGTGGCGCAAAAATTCGTTGTGCACGATTTCAAGCCGGGTTTGTTCGCCCGCTTCGCGAAAATTCACCATAACGCGGCTCGCCGTCAGAGGATCGGCGACTTCTTCCCCGTCCTGGGAGATCTGCCATGCCAACCGGAGATAAATCGGTGGTTCGATCGACAGGACGGTTCCCCAAATGCGCCGTCTTCCATTGCCGTCTATCTCGTAGCAGCTACCGCCGACGCAAGGTTCAATACCTGCATCGATCTGGCCTTCGCCCGGTGTGTGAAACGGCGACCGCCACCACAAATCCAGCTTATCGACGAACAGCGAAAATGCCCGGTCACGCGGTAAATTCAACAAAACGTCGAACCGGCATTCCTGATCATCCGTCATGCTTTTCCCACCACGTTCCCGTTGCCTCGCATTGTCTGTTGCCAGGTCACTTTATCTGAAGTCTCATCAAAGATCTGCTGGCCAGGCGCACCGACATTTTCGTGTACCGGCAAATTTCTTCATATTACGAAAATTGAACACCAAAGCGCGCGCATGCTTTTCGATTTATTGAGTGTTGCGTAGCTGATTCAAACGTCAGATACATGACGATATCATTGGCAGTCGGCAAGTTCTAAGGCGGTACACAGACCGCTTGTTCTGGTGGCCAGACCTTCCTGGTCTGTCTCGCCGCGCCCGGGCATCTTGAAATGGCAAGCATGAAACACGATCGCGACTTTGAGCCCAACTACGGCACTCCAGTGGAGCTTTCTCCAGGGTTCAGGCGCTTGACGGCCCCAAACCCGGGGCCCTTCACTTTCAAGGGGACCAACACGTATCTGCTCGGTACGCGGTCAATTTTGATCCTTGACCCCGGGCCCGCTCTGCCGGAGCACGTCGGATCGCTCGCAAAGGCGTGCGAAGGATCAAAGATTGAGGCGATCCTGGTGTCGCACACGCACATGGACCACTCGCCGGGTGCCAAGTTGCTGAAACAGGAAACCGGCGCTCCTATCATTGGATGCGGCCCGCATAAGGCGGCGCGCGATCTTCTTGAGAACGAAATCAACCCGCTCGACAGCAGCGGTGACAAGGAGTATCGGCCCGACCGCCAGTTGCAGGACGGCGAGATCCTCCAGTGCGCCGAGTTCAGTCTTGAAACCATTGAAACGCCGGGACACACGGCGAACCATCTCTGCTTTGCCCTTCAAGGCGAGGATCTGTTCCTGTCCGCAGACCATGTCATGGGTTGGTCCACGTCGATTGTTGCACCGCCGGACGGATCAATGTGCGACTACATGACGTCAATCGAGAAGCTGCTCGCCAGGGCCGAGACAAATTACTATCCCGGGCACGGTGGAATGGTTGCGGACGCAAAGGCATATGTCCAGGATCTCAAGCAGCACCGCCTCCAGCGGGAGGCCTCCATTCTTGCACTGCTTGCCAAGGGCAGTTGGTCGATCCCGGAAATTGTGGCAGAGCTTTATGCGGATATAGATGTGTCACTTCATCCCGCTGCAGGTTTGTCTGTTTTTGCGCATCTTGAAGATCTTGCTAAGAGATCCCTCATTACCTCGACACCCGAGCTGTCGCTCTCAGCCCGATATTCGATCCAGACCATGCGGTCGTAAGCCGAAGCTGCCAATTTCCCGAAGATGGATGCAAAATGGATCTAACCGGCCAGATCGGAAATGTCCGGACCGTCTGTATCCGGCGCGGCCTCTTCTTCGAAGTATGGCTTGAACCCCGGCAATGGAACGAGGTCTTGCGGCGCTTCGATCAACTCGGGTTCGAGCGTTTCTTCCAGGTCGCTTTCTTCAACCGACAAACGTCCAATATCGCCGTAAGTCTCAAGCAAGACACGATCAATTTCGGCGAACACCGTCCTGATCTGGCCGGCGTTGGTCGACATATCCCGCAAGGGCGTTCTGGAGCGGGATCGCACATCCAGCAGAGCACCCACGCGGTCGGGCCGAATTCGAAGGGCCACATCGAACTTCAGCCCCAGCACAGGGGTAGATCCTTCCGCCTGCAGACGCGTTGCCGCATCGAGCAGATCCGGCGGCAATTCATCAACGACAGTCCAATTGAGGTTTTCAAGTGCCTTGGCGCCCGCAACATGCAATCGGCCAGGCGCGATCCTGTATCTCCTGGGCACAATGTCAGCAGCGCGCTGGCCCGGTTCCAGCCTGGAAAGTATTCCAGACACGGTATACTGCGATACGACAGGCCATACTTTTTCCTCAAGCAGGGACGTCGTCCAGCTCAAGAATGGCTGTTCTGTTGCAACGGTCTGCGGTTTTACCTCAGGCGGATCGAACTTGTCCGTCGTGATGTCATTCGCGCCCGGACTGGCAATCAGCATGCCTGCGACCAACGCTGGCGGGAAAAGGGCGATTATCGCAAAGAGCGATCCCGTCAACGCTGCCGGGATGCCAGGCCCGCCAAGGGTCCAGATGCGGTGAAACGCGACCAACGCCAGCAAAAGCGCGATCAGAGCAAACACGCCAGCGCCCGCGAGCGAGAGCGCAAAAACATCCGCATCCACCAGTCCTGCCCGCTTGGCAAGAAACGCGGTGACAGCGATTGCAAGCGCGATCGAACCTATTGTTCGGCTTGCCGGCGCAGAAGCTGTTTTGTGGATCGCGTATCGCTTCATGTGTTCCCAACCTGCATCGCAAACGCATCGCTGCCCGCGATCGGCCAAATCAGATATCTATTTCGTTTACAGACAAATTGTCAAAAATGAACTTCACTTCCACTGCTTGGTCAGAATAAATTCGTGGTGTCGGCAAAATGGCCACGCTGAGTCGCGTGCGCGGCCAGAACACCTGAATTCCACAGAACAATCCGTTGATCAGCCAGCGCCCGCCCGATCCATGTTTCAAAACCACTGTCCAAGAGATCCAAGCGTGCAGAAAAAGGACAAGAGAACCGGTGGTCTGTTCGGAACAGGTTTTGGCAATATCATTTTGTGCTACGCTTTCATCTTAACATTTTTCCTGTCTCCGTTTGCACTTTACTTCGCGATCAGCTTCTCCGAACCCGCGGAAAACCGTTTTTTTGCCCACTACTACTATATTCGCACAACAATTGCTGTAATGGTCATCGGCGGATGCATGGGAAGTCTGATGATCCTCTTGGGAGCAGACGTGTCTTCGTTCCTGATACTTGCCGGATTGGCTGTCGTTGCCTTGGCGGGAATGCTCACCTTTTTGCGATGCCTGAAGGGAATCCTGTGCGCATTCAAGGGCGAGCCGCCTCGCACCTACACGAGCTATCTGCTGTGAGGTAGGAACCTGGCGGCCCCGAATGAGCAAGCAAAAAATGAAACCGTTACGAATTACTTAACGCAATACTTCAAATTTGCTGCCCCTGGGTTACATCCTGTTATAGAAATTGACTGGCTGAGACGGCTAAAGAAGCGCATGATTTCAATGCTGATTGCGGGATGATCGCGGAAAAATCCGATTTTTAAAGATCCCGCCCTTGGAATGCCGCAATTGGACACGACATGCACGCGGCCCGCAGTTTACCGCGCACCAAATCGCCAGTTAGCGGGGACTGGTACAACAAACGGACCTGGAAAAATGTCTGAGCAATCGTCCCAACCGGTATCAGAAGAACCGGCTGGAGCCAAATTGATTAACCAGTACAAGCCCGTCGGTATTGCTGCTTTGAATGCAGCAGCGCTGTGCAAGAATGCAGGCGCCTCGACGAAGAAAAACAAGTAATTTACCGCGACTGAGCGGACTGATTATTTGAAGAGTTCGTGTTGGCTGCGGCCAGCACAGCGTGAGTTTGTGTCTCAATCCGTTGTGCCGCTTGCACAATCGCCTCGACACGAGCCCGCGATGAAAAGACCCTTGCAAAACGTAGCGCTTGTGAATACCGCAGACGCTTCCTGCCGCTGGGATACATGACCCGGCGGCCGGGGTCTCTCCTTGCTTCCGCTAAAAGCGCGATCAGCCGGCACACCCATTTCGTTGCCCGCTCCGCTTTCTCGTTCGTGTCCTGCCAAGCTTAACCGTCCGGGCCGAAAGGATCGGCGACCCGTGTACGCGCGAAAACCTCTTGCAATAGATGCCAAACTCGCCTTCTCATCAGGCTCTTGTCACCTGCAACCGACCCTTCCGGTGCAATGCGACTGTGCGGAGTTTGCCTCATGATCATTGCCTACTGCCCATCCGTCAAAGGCCTGGAACGAATTGAACTTGCACCGGACGCGCCGCTTCCGGCGACTTCTGTCTGGATCGACCTCGTTGCGCCCACCAGAGACGAACAGAAAGCTGCCGAAAAGCTGATGGGTGCAGAGATCCCAACCCGGGAGGAAATCGCATCGATCGAGACGTCAGAGCGGCTTTACGTGGAGCCGGGTGCCGTTGTCATGACAACTCAGATGCCAATGGCGACACGGACGCTCGATCCCATCCTGTCTTCCGTCACATTCGTGTTGAGTTCAAAACGTCTGGTCACCGTGCGCTATGGCGAACCGCGTTCGATCGCCATCCTTTCAAAAAAAGTACAGGCAGACGCCACGATTGCTCACATGGGCCCGGCGGTTTTCTATGCGCTGCTCGACATTATCGTGGACCGCTGCGCCGATGAAATGGAAAGCGCATCTGCCCGTTACGACGAACTGGCGGTGCAGGTGTTCGGCGACGGCCTCAACATGCGCAAAACGGCGAGCTACCAGATCGCGATCAAACAACTCGGCCAGATCGGGCTTCATGTTGCCAAAATGCACGATGTGTGCACGAGCCTTTCCAGAGCCCTTTTGTTCATGAACACGCATGCGAAGCGGCTTGGCTTGAGCGAGGAGCAGGGAACGGAGCTTAAAACCTACGGCCGGGATATCCGCTCAATCAAGGAACACGCCGATGCCCTGGACAACAAGCTGGCGTTCCTGCTCGATGCAACCGTGGGTCTCGTGACCCTCGAGCAGAACCAGATTTCGAAGATTTTCACCGTGCTCGGTGTCATCTTTCTGCCCCCGACCCTCATCGCTTCGATCTACGGGATGAATTTCACGAACATGCCTGAGCTGCAGTGGGAACAGGGGTTTCTGTTCTCGATTGGCATGATGCTGGTGTCGGTAATCGCCACTTTCCTCTTCTTCCGCTGGAAGCGGCTTCTTTAGAACACGCGCTGTTGCAAAAACGCGGTCTTCACGGATAAAGCCGGTCCTTTTCCCAAGGCTCGTCTGGGGCCTCCCGTTTGAACACGATGCGGTCGTGCAAGCGGAAAGGCCGGTCGTGCCAAAACTCGATCGATGTCGGCACAAGGCGCATTCCCGACCAGTATTCGGGTCGCGGAATGTCTCCAATGCCGAATTTGGCAGTAAACCTGGCGACTTCCTTTTCCAGGGCAAATCGGCTTTCTAGCGGCCTCGACTGTTTCGACGCCCAGGCGCCAATGCGGCTGCCGCGCGGTCTTGACTGGTAATATGAGTCAGCTTCCTCGTTCGAGACCTGATGAACCGCGCCGCGTATGCGCACCTGACGGCGCAGGGACTTCCAGTGAAAACACATGGCTGCCTTTCCCGAAGACAGGAGTTCGGCACCCTTGGCACTTTCGAAATTGGTGTAAAAAACGAAGCCGCGCTCATCGACTTCTTTCAGAAGAACCATGCGCACATTCGGCAGGCCGGTTTCATCGACCGTTGCCAGCGCGACGGCATTCGGGTCGTTCGGTTCAGAGGCCTTGGCGTCCTCAAACCATTCAGAAAAAAGATCAAATGGTTTCTTGACCTCCGCAAAGTCACCTTTTGTTAACTCTTCGGGGGGATGCTTGAGGTCTGTCATAGGTTACCTGTCGAAGAATTCGACCGCCTGCAGTACGGCAACAATCTGCCAGCACGGGGGCTGTCTGTAGAGTGTATCGTATGCGTTCATATACTGTCAGGCGCAACAAGATCCAGTCTCTTGTCGGCCTCCTTCTTCTGCTTGGATGCTGCCTTGCCGGATGCGCCCGGGTGACGGTGCCTATCGGCAGCAACAATGTCGAGACGCCTACGGTGCTTACCGGCTCCATTCCTTCTCCCACCGACCAGGCCTATGCGGATGTTGACGCCGACGACCGCGCCGTCATCGCAGAAAATCTGGACACATTCGCCCCGTCCGCAAATGAGACGGCGGCCGATCAGGAAGTTCTGTTGTCCTGGCTTAATCCGATCAGCGGCAATTCAGGTACCCTTACGAAGATCGATGTCGACAACCTCGGCGAGACAGGTTGCCTGTCGTTCGAAACCACGGCGAACACCATCGCAGGCATCCGGCTCTACTCCGGAACGGCGTGCAGAGACATAACCCAAAAGTTCGCCGTAACAGCGCTCAGCGTTGCCGACGCTTGATCGCCCGGCCAAATCAAATCATAACAAAGCACCTGCCTATCTCGAGCGAAGGACTGGAAATCCGGTTAATTCGTTCCGATATAGACAAGAAGTCCGGTCAAGTTTACCTCGAGAAAACGCGCGCTTCGGAGCAGGTCATGTGTCCGGAGCGTTTATGCGTGAGGTGAAGGGCTGGAAAATCTTAGATACCTGGTGATGTGAATGCGAGATCCCTACAGCGTTCTCGGGGTGGCAAAAAATGCCAGCGAGGGCGACATTAAAAAGGCTTTTCGGAAGCTGGCCAAAAAACACCATCCGGATCAGAACAAGGACGATCCGGCGGCGCAACAGCAATTTGCCGAAGTGAACCAGGCCTACGAAATTGTGGGCGATAAGGACAAGCGGGCGCAGTTCGACCGCGGCGAGATTGACGCGGAAGGCAAGCAGCGCTTCCAGTCAAAAGGGTTCGAAGGTTTTTCCGGCTTTGAGGATTTCGGAACGGGCAACGGTGCCCAGGGCTTTCGCTCAAATGGCGGTTCGGGTGGCTTCGATGACATCCTGAATGACATTTTCGGCGGCTTCGGTGGTCGCTCCGGATCCCGGCCTGGTGCTGGCGCAGGGTTTGGCGGTGGCGGCGCGCGCACGAAAGCACCGCCGAAAACCAAGGGCAAGAACGTGGACATCGTTGCCCGCGTGTCCCTCGAAGACATCGTCAATTCCGGCAAGACGCAGGTGACACTTCCAAGCGGCAAAACCGTCAATGTCACCTTGCCGAAAGGTTTGGAAGAAGGCGAAAAAATCCGCCTGAAGGGTCAGGGCCATCCGGGTGACAACGGCGGGCCTGCCGGCGACGTGATGGTCGAAGTCCGTATCAAGCCACATAAGCTTTTCGAAGTGAAAGGGTCCGATCTTCACCTGGATCTGCCACTGACGCTCTATGAGGCAGTGCTCGGTGCAAAGGTCCGCACGCCGACGCTGTCTGGTGCGGTGAACCTGACGATACCGCCGAACACCTCCAGCGGGAAGGCCATGCGTCTCAAGGGCAAAGGTCTGCCAACCAAGAATGGCGGGCACGGCGATCTCCTGGTGAAACCGCAGATCATCATGGCGCCCCATGCCGACAATGAGCTGGACACCTTGATGAAAGCCTGGAAGGAAATCACACCTTACCGGGCGCGTGGACCGGAGTTTGATTAAGCCGCAATCGGCTTAGTGCCCCCTCAGATGTCCTATCAGCTTTCAGGCTGTCAGTCAGGGTTCGCCGCCCCGGCCTTGAGCCGGGGCCGTTTCCCCGCGTTGACAAAGGTCCCGGATCAAGTCCGGGACCGCTCATGTAATGATGAGAGGGTATGCCCGTCGACCGGACAGCGCACATTGTCAGCTCTGCAATTCCGCCAGCAGTTCTTCCAGCATCTCCATGCCCTTGCCCCAGCCCTTGTCGAGGCCGCTGATCGCACCGGCGAAACAAGAGATCTCCGCTTCGCTTGCATCGTGCGGTGTCCAGACAAGCCGGACCTCGGTCTGGTCGCCGGACTGGGTGAATGTCACCGTTGTCAGAAGCGTGCGCGGCCAGTCGGGCATCATCGGGTTTGCCGTGACCTCCCAGTCTGCATCCGAGACGGAATGCAGCCAGACGAGCCTTTCAGGCGCGACGACCTCGGTATATTCAACCCGCTGATAATGGGATCCACCACCGAACCGCATTTCATTCAGCCAGAGCCCGCCAGGTCTGACATCAAGCTGGTGAATGACAGTTTCGACGCCGGGTCCATACCAGCGGGCGAGCAGATCCGGGTCCGTCCAGGTTTTCCAGACCAGGTCACGCGGCGCGTTGAAACGCCTTTCGAGAATGTACTCAGGCAATGACACGTCAGTTCTCCTGCTTGTCCGTGTTTTTCAACTCTTCAAGAAGCGTGTCGAGCTGATCAAAGCTCGACGACCAGAACGTTCTGAACTCTTCCAGCCACGCGACCGCATCCTTCATCGGGCCGGCGTTCAGCCGGGCCGGGCGCCGCTGGCGATCCGCACCGCGCGTTATCAGACCGGCACGTTCCAGAACCTTCAAATGTTTCGAGACAGCCGGCTGGCTCATGTCGAACGGCTCTGCGATTTCCGCAACGGATGCCTCCCCTGCTGCCAGCCGTGTCAAGATTGCGCGCCGCGTCGGATCGGACAGGGCGGCAAAGACTGCATCAAGTCCGGATCGATCAGATATATAACCAACTTGTTCCATAACTTAATGGTTAAATACTAATCACTGATTGTCAAGCTTGTCAATTTAAATAACATGTTATATAACTTGTTATATAACAGGAGTTGCGGCATGGTTGAAGATGTTGTCCGGGCCCTTGGCTACGGCACGCTCGGAAGCCGGCTCAAACGGATCGGTGAAAAACTGCAGGCACAAACCGAGGAGGTCGGTGTTCAGCTCACCGGCGCCGATTTGCCGGCTTCTCATAATCCTGTCCTGGCAGCGCTTGACCGGAACGGTCCACTCAGTATCGGGCAAATCGCGGAAGCGCTTGGACAAAGCCAGCCCGGAGTGACGCGGATGGTGAACAGCCTCAGGACGGCCGGTCTAGTCGTGGGGCACGCGGACGAAACCGATCGGCGCATCAACAGAATAGCCCTGACGAAAACAGGTGAAGCCCTGGTTCACCATCTGCAGGAGACCTTCTGGCCACAGATCATGGTTGCCGTGAAAGATGCGTGTTCCGACTTGAACGGCTCACTCCTGCAGCAACTCTCCCAACTGGAAGAGGCGCTTGAGGACGTGCCTCTCAAGAAGCGCTGCTCTCAAAGCGACAGCCCGAACTGGGCGGTGCTGACACGGGAAATGGAGAAAGATGTATGATCAAGCGTATCTGGCGCGGATGGACGACCCCTGAGAATGCCGACCGCTATATTCAGGTTCTGACCGGTTCGGTCATCCCCGGCATCGAAGCCATGTCGACACAAGGCTACCTTGGCATTGAAGTCTTGCGCCGTTCGCATGCCGACGAAGTGGAATTCATGACGATCATGCGGTTCCGTTCGATCGACGACATTATCGCCTTTCAGGGTCCTGATTATGAGCGCAGCCATGTGCCGGAGGTGGCCCAACAGGTGCTGAGCCGCTGGGATCAGGTCGCGAAACACTACGAATATCTGACTTCAAGCGAACACTTGGAAATGAAGTCATGAACAATCCTTTGAACCGCGTTGTCTGGTCGGCACTTACGTCGCGGCAAAGCCGGATTTCAATTGGCGGCGCGCGCGCGAGGCGATTTGATCCGGAGATCTCGCCTTTTGCCGCGTCGAAAGACAATTCAGCCGGCGCCCTGGACGCGTTGGCGGACCTGATCGCGCCGAACGATGCGCCGGTGTTCCTGCTTCAGGCGGAACAGATCCGGCTGCCCGACACGCTCGTTGCCGAAAAAACCGCGCTGGGGGTCCTCATGACAGAGCGTGTTGCGACGACAGCGAAGACACATGATTTCGAGATTTCCGCACTCTCAGATAGCGACATACCCGAGATGCTCACGCTTGCGGAACTGACCAAGCCCGGCCCCTTTACCAGCCGGACACCTGAACTCGGTACGTTCCTTGGTGTCAAACTCGACGGGCGGCTGGCTGCCATGGGCGGAACACGGCTGAACCTTAAGGGCTTCACGGAAATCAGTGGACTTTGCACCCATCCTGACCATCAGGGCAAGGGCCTCGCAAGCGCCCTCACCCTTCAGATTGCCTCTGAGATCCGAGCGCGCGGAGATACGCCCTTTCTTCATGCTTATGCGGACAACCACGGTGCAATAGCGCTTTACCGCAAGCTAGGATTTGAAATCTGGGACGAGGTGAATGTCGCCGTTGTCAGCCGTGGATCCTGAAGCGAGGTGAAACGCTTAATTAGCGCCGCGCAAGGTGCGATCGAGCTACTTACGAGTGATTTCGTACGCCCGAGCGGACATCTGAATGGCAGGAAGCAAAAGTCCCGGGAGGATTTCGAACTGTGTCTCACAC
This sequence comes from Roseibium sp. HPY-6, assembly GCF_040530035.1. NCBI lineage: Bacteria > Pseudomonadati > Pseudomonadota > Alphaproteobacteria > Hyphomicrobiales > Stappiaceae > Roseibium > Roseibium sp. HPY-6. The sequence continues at coordinate 1,415,253 of NZ_JBEWCD010000002.1, read as the reverse complement.
TGGGTTTTAAAGCACATGGCTTTATAGAACTGCACCGCTTCTGTGCTGCTCTTTAGAACTGTAAGCTGAGCACTGTTTGCCCGATCATGTTCAAGAATTGCATCCCTCAGCAACCTCTGACCGAGGCCCATTTTCTGGAAGTCACGCAGAACATAGAGCCCCCACAGATAAGTCACATTTTTCCGTGACGCCGACATACAACATCCGCAAACACTGTCTTGATGTTCCGCAACGAAAGCCGTCTCTCCGTTACACGGAAGCAAGCCGCCGATATCCTCGCTTGCCAAAGTCTCAACAAGTCTTTTTGTCAGGTCCTGCCCAAGCTCGGCTTGGTAGGTCTCCCACCAACTCGCCCGCAGAAAGGATCTGAGACCATTCACGCGCGCGGCATTGATTTTGGAGATGAAAATACGATGCTGCTCCGCCATTTTTTCCTGACTAAGCCGCGCCCTTTTTCTCAAACTCCCGTAGCCTTTGCCGCAGATATTTCGCAGCCGAACGGTAATGGCTCGGCCCTGAAGCTTCCGCCCAACGCCCGCTCGTCCACGCATTGTTCGCGCCTTTCATGGGCCCGGCATAAAGATCGTGATCTGACAACTTCTCGATCAGACCGAGTAGAGCTTCGTGGCTCTGTTTCAGAAACTCGACTGCCTGCAGCCAGTTCATGTCCGCCTGCTGTTTTCTGAGGTCTGCGTTGTACCGCTTCGTCTCGTTCCACTTGTATCCCTTTGCCGGGAAATAGACTGTCTTGCCCAGTTGGCCGTCTTCATACCAGCCCATGAACAATTCAATCCAGTGGGCACGGTGCGCGACGATGTCTTTCGGCGAGATGCCTTCGCCGTCTGTTTCCAGCTGCAAAGCAACGGGGAGCTTTTCCAAAAGGAGTTCCAGTTTCGAGAACTCTTTTTCGGTCAGCGACAAAAGCTCTTGTTTCGACTGTGCTGCCATATCAAACCCTCCAGGCACCTTGCACTGGAGCGAAATTCAAACATCCCGGCATTGATTTCTGACAAAGTCTTTCCCAGAAAATACCTAGCGTCCCAGGGGATTGAACGCATTGCCCTCAAACACCCGAACAACCTATCAAGGGTTGCAATCCGGCAACACGCTGAGACAATTTGATTTGCGTCGCATATAGATATTGCAATCTTTGAGCGCATCTCCTAGCCAATCTACACCTGATAAAAATGACTAGGTTAGACAATGCGTATTCTATTTGGCCTGATAATTCTCTCACTCTTTTCCTCCTTCAGTTTTGCCGACACAATCCGTCAGACCATACCAGCGAACAAATCGTCGGCGGTGGGTCTTCACGGAACCTATGGCCCCGAATGTGAAAGTGGCGTGACCCCGCAGATTAAAGTGACCAAAGAGCCCGAAAACGGCAGCGTCTCCTTTCAGCAGATCAACACCAAACTCAGCGAAAAGGCCGGCCGCTGCGCAGGCAGGCCCGTGAAGGGAACCGTCGTGGTGTACAAGCCCAACAGAGGCTTCCGCGGCAAGGACGTCTTTCGGATCAGGTTCACCATGGACATGTATGACTATGGTTCTGCCAAGATCAGGAACGTGGCCCATAAATACGTTATCGAGGTAAAGTAGGCTGCACGGCGCGCGGGTCCGTGTTTGATCGCTGAGTGAACAAAGTTTATCTGTCCTGCCAGTCGTAGAACCAGTAAGCGCCCTGGAGAAAGAGCTTGCGGAACGCAGGCAGAGGAAACTTGCGAAGCGGCGCTTGAAGCGGTGCGGGCAGGTCCTGCCGTTTCAAAGAACCGGTTATCAAACCCGCCAGCTTTTCTCCTGAAATGGACGCCATCGCGACACCGCTGCCGTGCCAGCCCATGGCAGCGTAAATGCCCTCCATGCCCGGCACCTCGCCGACGAAAGGCGTTAGTGAACGCGCAATGCAGACATTGCCGTGCCAGCTGAAATCCGCCTCGACATGTGCCCAGGCCGGGAACATCGCTTCGAAATCGCTGCGGGCCCGTTTTCGCATCGCCGCGAGCGATGGCGCGTTATCGAAGATGCCGCCGCGCGTCCCGAACAGGAAACGGCGATCCGGCAGCAATCGAAAGTAATGAAGCAAAATTCTGGTATCGGCGGCCATTGTGTCCGCGGTCCAGCCCTGATCAGACAACTCATTCGCGCTCAGCGGCCGCGTGACCTGAATGGACGACATTACCGGCAGTGTCCGTCCGTACAACCAGTTCGGAACGTTTTCCCTGGCATAACCGTTTCCCGCAAGCACGACCTTTTTCGCGCGCACAAAACCTTGTTCTGTTTCAAGCCGCCAGCGGTCGCCGTCGAGGCTGAGCCCTGTGACCGGTGACTTGCCGAAAATCCGTGCCCCGGCGCGGCGCACTTCATCGCCGAGCGCCAGCACATACTTCATTGGATTGAGGGCAAAACCATATGGCACGTGAAGGCCGCCGTGGAACCCCGGACCGCCATAACCCTCGCCGTTGAGATCCGCCTTTGAAAGTACACGCGCCTTGACACCAAAATTGTCTTTCAGAAATACGGCTTCATCGCCGAGGCTGCTCAGATCCCTGGGGCGATGGGCCAGATAGATCTCGCCGTTCGAGTGACAATCGGCGTCGATATTCCAGTCTTTAAGCCGTTGTGCGACCAGATTAATGCCGGCGACCTGGTAAGCCATAAACTTTCGGGCTTCATCCAGTCCAAACCTTCGGACCAGCTGACTTGTATCGAGCTTGGTTCCCCCAAGGCAACAGAAGCCGCCGTTGCGGCCCGACGCGCCGAAGCCGACATGTTCCGCCTCCAGAATGCATACGGATACACCGCTTTGCGCCAGTTTGAGAGCAGCGCTCAAACCTGCAAAGCCTGCGCCGATAACCGCAACCTCAAAGAGTGCATTGCCCATGAGCTGACGGTCTGAGCGCACATTCCCGACGCTTGCTTCCCAATAGCTGCCGATTGTTGTGCGGGGGATCTTGTTCTGCTGCAGCATGTCAGATCCCAAGCCTGTCGCGCAGAGAAAACCAGGTCATCGCCAGAACAAGAATCGGAAACCGCAGCCGGTCGCCGCCGGGAAACGCGGGAATGTTCAACTTCTCGAAGACATCGAAACGGCCGGCGGTTCCCGCAACGGCTTCCGCCAGGATCTGTCCACCGAGGGTCGCCATCGCGACCCCATGACCCGAATAGCCCGTCGCCGTCAGCATGTTTGGCGCAAGCCTTTTGAAGAAGGGCATACGTTTGGGTGTGATCGCCAGTGTCCCACCCCAGCCATAGTCAATACGAGCATCTTTCAGCTGCGGAAAGATCTCCAACATGGGAGCCCGAACGAACGACTTGATGTCATCGGGAAAACGATATCCGTAATTCTCGCCACCGCCGAACAAAAGGCGGCGGTCCGCAGAAAGACGGAAATAATTGATCACGAACTTGCTGTCGGCGACCGCGGCATTGTTCGCGATCAGATCCCCTGCCTCGTTTTCGGAGAAAGGCTCCGTCGCAACGATGTAATTGTTAATCGGCATGACATGTGCGGCAGTCTCCCGGTCGAGCCGTCCGAGATATCCGTTGCAGGCCAGGATCAAATGATCCGCAGAAACCTCGCCTTGGCCGGTCGCAACGGTAATCTTGCCGCTGCCCTTGCCGCGCACCGAGGAGACGGTCGTTTCTTCGAAGATCCGCGCACCGGCTGCCTCGGCGGCCCGTCCGAGACCAAGCGCAAAATTGAGGGGATGAAGATGGCCGGCACCCATGTCGAGCGAACCGCCAAAATAACGGGGACTGCCGACATGGTCCTTTATTTCATCCGGGCCGACGAAACGAATGTCTTCGTAGCCGTAGTTGAGGTGCAGATGCTCCACATAATCCCGGCTTTCCTCCAGGTAGGACTTTCGGTGATCCGCGTGAAGGATTCCTGGCGTGAAATCACATGCGATAGCGTGCCGCGAAACCAGGTCCCTGACCAGATCCTTGGACTGTTCGGCCAGGTCCCAGAGGAGCTTCGCATGCGCCACGCCGTGCCGCTCTTCCAGAACTGTTTGTTCAACCCGTTGCCCTGACCCAACCTGCCCCCCATTGCGTCCCGACGCGCCCCAACCGACCCTGTTGGCTTCGAGAAGGATCACGTCAAGCCCGCGTTCCGCCAGATGCAGTGCGGCCGAAAGGCCTGTATACCCGCCTCCGACAATGCAAACCTGGCAGGTGTGCTGCCCGCCCAATGGAGTGTGCGACGTGGTCCAGTTTGCCGTTGCAGCATAATAGGAAGGGGCGTGCCGACCAGGCGTATCGTTCGCCGTCAGGAGATCTAGCGCTGTCAGCATCGCGGCTCGCCGGCTCCTTTGAATACACGCGTCGTGACCTGAAGCGTCACCATCTATCGTTCAAGCGCTTGATTCAAGGTGAAGTCAACTCTCTGCGAGGAAGTTTTTGCTTGATTTTGCAAGCCCTTGCAACTCACCCTGCATTAACCGGCACCCTTGACAGCCTGCGCGTGACCCGTGACATGTTCAAATTCAGATGACCCAAAAGGAAGGCAAAACTGTGTTAGGTCCCACGGAACACCCCTGGCTCGACCCTTTGTGGCGGCGTGTCGCGCTTGTCGTATTTTGCGGCGGCTGGACAATAATGGAATACGCGCTCGGCAATCCGGGCTGGGCGATTTTCATTGGAGCGATCACGCTCTATGCCGGATGGAGCTACTTGTTTGCCTACAAAGGTCCGGATGACCCGACCCGGCAGACGCGGCCAAGGATGGACGAAAGCGAGGAATAGCCGAAGTCATGCAACGGGATAGCGTTACTCGATTTTCTGCAATGCTCGTCTTGGAGAGGATACTCCCGTTCGCGATTCTGCTGCTGTTGTGTCTCGCGGCCGGTATCGAGAGTTCCCCGGCAAGCGATAGGCCAAGTCCGAACCTGTCATCGGTACAAGAGACACTCAACAAACGCTGCGTCGTCTGCCATGGCTGTTACGATGCTCCTTGCCAGCTAAAACTGTCTTCACCGGACGGATGGCTTCGCGGAGCGACCAAAGCCAGGGTGTACGACTCTTCCCGTCTTGAAGACGCACCGATGACCCGCCTCGGGATCGACGCCAAAACAGTGCCCGAATGGCGCCAAAAGGGATTTTTCCCGGTTACAGGTACAGATGGTTCTCCGTCCGTGCTCAAGGCATTGCTCGAAGCGGGACGCAATCAGAAATTCACATTGGGGGCTGCACTGCCGGACGACATCAACCTCAGTCCTCTGCGGCGCAACAGCTGCCCGTCCCCGACCGAAGTCACCGACTATCTCACTGATCATCCCTATGGCGGAATGCCGTTCGGGACAGCGCCACTGCCAGACGCAGACTATCTCAAGCTTCAGGCATGGGCCTCGGATGGCGCACCGTCTCCGACCGAAACCACACCGCTTCCGGAGAACGCGCTGGCCGAAGTCGCCCGGATTGAAGCTTTCTTCAACGCCGCAGACCCAAAGTCCAGACTGGTTGCGCGGTATATCTACGAGCATCTCTTCCTGGCGCATCTGCATCTTGAGGGAGGCGGCCCGAGGCGCTTTTTTCGCCTAATCCGCTCGCGAACCGCGCCAGGCCAACCAGCTGATGAAATCCCTTCCAGGCGGCCCTTCGATGATCCGGGCGGGCCGTTTTTCTATCGGCTCATTCCGCTCGACGGCACCATCCTGCACAAGGAACACATTGTCTACCCAATCGGCAGCAAGCGTCTCAAACGCTACGAGGAGCTCTTTCTGGCCGACGACTGGTCTCTTGACGAGCTTCCTCCTTATTCCAGACAAGCCGGCGGAAACCCTCTGTCCACGTTCCGGGCGATCCCGGCGCGAAGCCGCTATCAGTTTCTTCTCGATGACGCGCTTTATTTCGTGCGCACGTTCATTCGCGGTCCCGTCTGTTACGGCCAGGTCGCGGTCAATGTGATTCAGGATCGCTTCTGGGTATCGTTTCTCGATCCTGACACGGACCTTTCCGTGACCGATCCAAGCTACCTCCAAGAAGCTATCCCGATCCTGGAACTGCCCGTCGCGGTTTCTGATGACAAGATCACCGAACGGCTGAAGAGTTTTCTTCTGGTGAGCCCGATCAAGTATCAGGCGTTCCGCCAGAAACGATATGCGGAAAGAGCTCTGGCAGAGGGAGGTCTTGGATATTCCGACATTTGGGATGGTGAGGGAAACAACAAGGACGCGCGCCTTACGATCTATCGAAATTTCTCGTCTGCGTCGGTCGTCACGGGATACGAGGGTACGGTCCCCAAAACCGCCTGGGTGATCGATTTTCCGCTATTCGAGCGGATCTACTATGACCTTGTTGCCGGATTTGATGTCTTCGGCAATGTCGAGCATCAGCTCACCACAAGAATGTACATGGACAACCTTCGCCGCGAAGGTGAACGCATGTTCCTCTATTTCCTGCCTGCCGACATGCGTGACGCTTTGCATGACAGCTGGTACCGGGGGCCGCTGGCAAATCTGATAGATCTCTGGAAAGAAAGCCCGATCGACGTCACTACGCCCTCAGGCATCGCGTATCGCACCGACAATCCGAAGGCTGAGTTTTTGGAAGAGCAGCTAAAAATCGCACCAAGGCTTTGGCCGGTCAGCGATCCGATTAACCGGTGCAATGGCAGCGATTGCGCCAACGAACAGAGCGTCGCGGGCGAGCTTAGATCTCTCAGCGGGAGCCCCGCACCTTTCGCGAAGTTCTTGCCGGACATCTCGATTCTGATCGCCGATAGAGCCGGATCGTACGAAGTCTTTACGCTTGCCCACGACATGGCGCATAGCAATGTTGCATTCATCTTCAACGAGGATCTGCGCCGGGAGCCCGAAAAGGACGAACTCACCATTGTACCCGGCCAGTTCAGCAGTTATCCGAACTTCGTCTTCCGGATGAGCGCCGAGGATGTCGCAAACTTCGTTCAGGACGTGCGTGCAATCCGGAGCCAACAGGACTTCCTTGCCGTTGTCGAGCGCTATGGAGTGCGCAGAACTGACCAGACATTCTGGCAGACCTTTGACCTGATCCAAGCGTCGCTGAACGCTCAAAACGCGATCCAGGCCGGGCTTCTTGATCTCAATCGATACAACGATCCGAAACCCCTTGATCCGATTGAAAGGCTTTTTGAATTCACGTTCTCCGTCGACTAACCGACCGCAGAACCGGAACCGGAACATTCTCAGCCGGCATCTCGACCCAGTTCGCTGATCAGCCAATCACAAAAGATGCGGGCGTCGGGTCCGAGCGCTTCGACCGGTGCCGAAGTCACCAGGTAATGACTGTGGCGGCTTTTGATTTTTCTGTTTGAGGCGCGCACCAGACGACCGGCGTCGAGATAAGGCTTTGCAAGGGTTTGCAGGACCAATGCATGGCCGTGGCCAAGAGCAGCAAGTTCAAGCGCGGAAAGCGTTTGGTCCACCTGAAGGCCGGTCCTTTGCGGAACGGGATGGCCGAATGTGCGGAAGAAGCTTTCCCACGTGTCAATCACCCCCATGATATCGAGACGGGGTGCCTTGGCCAGTGCCGAAAGGTCTTTCTCTCCTTGTGCGAAAACAAGGTCAGGGTGGCACACGGGGATGATCGGATCGTTCAGGAGAAACGTGACCCGCCCGTCGGTCCAGGTGCCGTCTCCGAACCTTATGTCTATCTCGAAGAGGTCCGGATGCAGTTTTTCCGCCCAGGAAGCTGAAATCATCTGCAGGTCAATGCCCGGATGCACCTGCTGGAAGGATCTCAGGCGCGGTATCATCCATAAATGGCTGAAGCTGTTCAGGCAGCGGAAGCGTACCGGCTGCTGGTGCCTTTCGCCAAAGACCGAAACAGTCGCGATTGAAAGGTCCGAAAAGGCCTTCTCGACACTCGGCAGGTAGGTTTGGCCAAGGCGGGTGAGGACGAGCTCCCGATGAACCCGATCGAATAGCGGAAATCCCAGCTTCTGTTCCAGCTGCCGCACCTGGTAACTGACAGCGGCCGGCGTGATGAGGAGTTCCTCGGCCGCGCGCGTGAAGTTTCCCAGCCGCGCGGCAGCTTCGAAGGCCCGGAGCCAGGGCAAGGGAGGAAGACTGTATGTCATCAGGTCAACCAGCTTGTGTGAACTCGGAGATTTTTCTATTTTTTGACAGGTACATCCTGCAAAATTTTTCGAAGTCATACCAAATTTTTTTTCACTTCAAAGTTTCTGCAAACTCGGTGAAACTTCGCGGTGAAAATCATGTGGCGGGCATTATGCTGAATGCAAAACGTTGACTACATCATCGTGGGCGCCGGATCCGCGGGCTGCGTTCTGGCGGAGCGTTTGAGCGCGGACCAAGGGATCAGAGTGTTGCTGCTTGAGGCCGGCAGTGCCGACTCGTCACCCTGGGTTCGCCTGCCCCTTGGCTACAGCAAACTCATCTCCAGTCCGAGGCACACCTGGCAATTCACAACCGAGCCCGACGACGGCCTCAACGGGCGCAGCATTTCCTGGCCGCGCGGTCGTCTTCTCGGCGGTTCAGGATCCATAAATGCCATGGTTTATTGCCGGGGTCTGACGGAGGACTATGACGACTGGGAGGCTTCCGGTGCTGAGGGTTGGGGCTGGCGCGATGTCAAACCGATCTTCGAGCACCTTGAAACAAAGGTATCACCCTCCGGCGAAGAACACGGCAGCGGTCCGATCCACGTTCAGAACACGTCTGAACAGATCCATCGACTGAACAGACATTTTTTCGCCGCGCTTGACGAGACAGGCCTCCCGCAAACAGACGACATCAACGGAGACCGCCCCGAGGGCGGCGCCATCTACCACATCAACACGCGACGGGGTGAGCGCTGTTCATCCGCGCGGGCATTCCTGCGTCCGGCCATGGCGCGCGCCAACCTTTCCGTGCGTACCGAAGCTCAGGTCAAGCGCATTCTTTTTGACGGGGTGACAGCGGTCGGCGTCGAACTCACAAGCGGCGAAACGATCACTGCCTCAAACGAGGTCGTTCTGGCTGCAGGTGCGATCGGTTCACCACAGCTCCTCCAGATCTCCGGTGTCGGTCCCGGCCAGTTGTTGCAAGGCCTCGGAATCCCGGTTCTTTTTGCAAATGACAATGTCGGTGGCAATCTCCAGGATCATCTCACGGCGAGCTACACGTTTCGTGCAAGGGAAGCGACACTCAACTCAGTCCTGCGCCCGCTTGCAGGCCAGGCCACTGCCGCCCTGCAATACGCCTTTTCGCGCACGGGCCCCCTCGCCCTTTCGGTGAACCAATGCGGCGGCTTCTTGCGATCACGCCCCGGTTTGAACCAACCGGATCAGCAGCTTTATTTCAACCCAATCAGCTATCGCATGATGGCCAAGGGCAAAACGGCGAAGATGGCTCTTGATCCGTTCGACGGGTTCATTATCTGCGCGCAGCCGACGCGCCCGACGAGCCGCGGGCGGGTCGATATCAAAAGCGCAGACGGCACCGTTTCGCCGTCAATACAGCCGAATTCACTTTCGACCGAAGAAGACCGGCGCGCCGTCGTTGACGGTGGCAGGCTCTGCCAAAAAATCATGGCCAGCAATGCGATGCGCTCCGTCGTGGAAGCATCGGTCGCCCCGCATCTTGGATCCCTTGACGACAGCGAACTTCTCGCAGATTTCCGCGCGCGCGCCAGCACAGTCTATCATCCGGTTTCCACCTGCCGTATGGGCGAAAACCGGGATACGACCGTGACCGACAGCCGCCTGCGTGTTCACGGCATCAAGGGCCTCAGGGTCGTCGACGCATCAGCTTTTCCAAACATCACATCAGGCAACACCAACGCACCGACGATGATGCTTGCCCTCAAAGGGGCAGACATCATCCTGCAAGACCGGAAACGAGCCACATCATGACCGCTGAGGACATCGCCCAGGATTATCTGAAGACCGGATGGCTGGATAATCTACCGAACGGCCATTTCATAAACGGAAGGGTCACGCCGCCATCAAACCGGAAAATGGAGAGCTTTGATCCAGGCCGCGCGGAGGCGTTTGCGGAGTTCTCACTCGGCGAGAGTAAGGACATGGACCACGCCGTCGCGACGGCAGAGAAAGCTGCTGCGAATTGGCGTCTGGTGCCACCCGGCAAGCGTTGCAGGATCCTCAACAATGTCGCCCGTCTTTTTCGCGAGAATGCTGACCGACTTGCAGTTATCGAGGTGGTCGATAGCGGCAAGACCCTCGCAGAAGCAGCAGGTGACGTTCAGTCCTCCGCGCGGCTCTTCGAGTATTACGCTGGTGCCGCCGATAAGCTGGACGGCAGGTCTGTCAATCTCGGCCCCGCCTACACCGCTTTCACCGTACGCGAACCGGTGGGCGTAACAGGGCATATCATACCCTGGAACTATCCGACATCGACCTTCGCGCGCGGTGTCGCCCCAGCACTCGCCGCAGGATGTTCCGTCGTTGCCAAGCCCGCCGAAACAACACCCTTCACAGCGTTGATCATGGCCGAACTTCTATGCGAGGCCGGTGTCCCGGAAGGACTAGTGAATGTCGTAACAGGTCTTGGCTCGGATGTCGGCGCGCAAATGGCGCGCGACCCACGTATCAAGCAGCTAACCTTTACCGGTTCCGTATCAACCGGCGTCAATGTTGCTCAAATGGCTGCGCCCAATGTCACGCGTCTGACCCTTGAACTTGGAGGCAAGTCTCCGCTGATCGCCTTTGGTGACGCGGATCCCGAAAAAGTCGCCGACGGCGCCTACTGGGCGATCTTTTCCAATTCCGGGCAGATCTGTTCCGCAGGATCCCGTCTGATCCTGCACAAGACGATCCGCGACGATGTGCTTTCAATTCTCACCGAGCGCGCCAAATCAATCAGGCCTGCGCACGGCCTGACGGCCCCTGACATGGGCGCCATCAATTCGCAGCTGCACCTGTCGCGTATCAAGGCCCATGTTGATGCAGCAAAATCACGCGGTGCAAATCTGCTGACAGGCGGGGACGTTACCGTGGACGCGGACACCGGCAAAGGCTGGTTCTTTCAGCCGACCGTCATCGCCGACCTTGCCGCCAACGATCCCGCTGTGCAGGATGAGATCTTCGGACCCGTCTTGTCAGTTCAGAATTTCGAGAGCGAGGACGAGGCTATCCAGTTGGCCAATGGAACGGAATTCGGCCTCATCGCGAGCGTCTACACGCAAGATGTCGGCAGGGCCATGCGGGTCGCGTCAGCCATGGATTGCGGTCAGGTTTCGATCAACGACTACTGGGCCGGCGGCCTGGAACTTCCCTTCGGTGGCAACAAGAAGTCCGGATACGGCCGCGAGAAGGGTTGGGAGGGACTTGACGCCTATACCAAGGTAAAGTCGATCACCATCAGCAACGCGAGCTAAGAACCCTTTCATGAAACTCGCCCAAATCGAGACCTTTGTTGTCGGAAATCCTCCGCCGCGCCATGGCGGGCGCTACTTCATTTTCGTGAAGCTGGTCACCCTATGCGGTATTACCGGCTATGGCGAAATCTACAACGCCACGTTCGGGCCTCATCTGGTCGCCGAGATGGCGAAAGACGTGTTTCAACGGCAGTTTGAAGGCGAAGACCCGCATCATATCGAAAAGCTCTGGCATAAAACCTATGGCGCCGGATACACGCAGCGGCCCGATGTTTCGGTCATGGGCGTTCTCTCCGGGCTGGAGATGGCCTGCTGGGACATTATCGGCAAGGCTGCGGGCAAACCCGCCTACGAGCTCCTTGGCGGCAAGGTGCACGAGCGGCTGCGATCCTACACATACCTCTATCCGCTTGACGGTGATGTCTATCCCGACCCGGACACACCCAATGTCTACAACGATCCCGGCATGGCGGCTGAGGCAGCGATCAAGGCGGTCGAACAGGGTTTTACGGCCGTCAAATTCGATCCGGCGGGCGCTTACACGATCTATGATGGGCATCAGCCGAGCCTTGAAGACCTGACCCGTTCCGAAGCCTTCTGCCGCACAATTCGGGAGGCTGTCGGCGACAAGGCCGATCTCCTTTTCGGCACCCACGGGCAGTTTACCGTTTCCGGTGCGAAGCGCATGGCGCGCCGGCTTGAGGCCTACGATCCGCTCTGGTTCGAAGAACCGATCCCGCCGGAAAAACCGGAGGACATGGCGGAGGTTGCCCGCTACACGTCCATCCCGGTGGCCACGGGTGAGCGGCTCTGCACGAAATACGAGTTCTCACGCGTTCTGGAAACCGGTGCCGCGAGCATTCTGCAGATGAATTTGGGCCGTGTCGGTGGCCTGCTTGAAGCCAAGAAAATCGCCGCCATGGCGGAGTGCCACTCCGCGCAGGTCGCCCCGCATCTTTACTGCGGCCCGCTGGTGGCACTCGCCAATATCCAGCTCGCCACTTGCAGCCCGAATTTCCTCGTCCTGGAATCCATCCGCACATTCGATGGGTTCTACGCCGAGCTCCTGAAGAACCCCATCCGCTGGGAAGACGGGTATGTTATCCCGTCTGGCGCACCGGGCCTGGGGCATGAGCTGAACGAAGATGTCGCGCGGGCACACCCTTATGAGGGCGATGAACTGCATCTCGGATTGCAGGAAAGCCCGGCCGATCCGCTTTGATCGAGTGCTTTGCTGAAGTAACCTCGCTTCACTCGAGCAAGAGATGTCAGCTGGACAACCTATCTGGGCTCTATGGCTTCCAGGATCATGGGTAACCGCTGTCCCTGCAGCATCATGTGATCGCGCATCAGTTCGTCGGCTTGCGTCCCGGTGTTTTTAAGGATCGCTTCCGCAATAGAGGCATGCTCTTCGGTCGATTTCTGCAGCCGACCACGCATCTGGAAAGGCATGGCGCGGTACGGGTTGATATGACCTGCTAGCTGTTCGATCTGCTCAATCAGCCTGTTGTTTCCCGCCGCATTGTGAATGGCCTGGTGAAACGCAAGATTGGCCTTTGCATAACCGTCCTGGTCATTTGCCTCGGCGGCCGTGCGGCAGAAGTGCAGGGCATCCTCGAGCGCGGCGGCCTTGTCGGCAGTCAGCCGTTCCGCGGCCAGACGGCATGCCATGCCCTCCAGCTCGGCGGCGACTTCAAACAGATCAATGAGTTCCTTCGCCGACAGCACCCTGACGAGGGCACCCTTACGCGGCTTGGTTTCCAATAACCCGCTGTCGACCAGAGAGCGAACAGCTTCCCGAACAGGCGTTCGCGAAACACCGAACCGCTCCGCCAGAGCCGCTTCTTCCAGTTGGTCTCCCGGGCGCAGGACACCGGAGCGTATGTCGTTCCGCAAGGTTTCGATCAGTTGGTCGGCAACGCGGGCCATCAGCATCAATCCTTTGATTTCCATCCCCTTTTAGCTTGCGACGCCTTGCATGTCGATACGTATGTTGACATTTATGTATTTATAAAATTATTATATGTATACATATAGAGTTCATATGTACCAAATGGAGGAGACTGACATGAAATCACCCCTGCTCACGGCCACCGCCCTAGTTGCGATGATGTCCGCACAAGCCGCGCAGGCGACGGAACTTCGGCTGTCACATCAATGGTCGACGCAAGATATTCGCCACAACGTCGCGCAGATGGTTGCCGACGAGGTCGCCACTGCTGACGTGGATCTCGCTATCAAGATCTTTCCGTCCAAGTCGCTGTTCAAACCCCGCGAGCAATACAAGCCGCTCAGCAGGGGACAGCTCGACATGACAGTGTTCCCGCTGAGCTATGCCGGCGGTCAGCGCCCTGCATTCAACCTCACGCTGATGCCGGGCCTCGTGAAGAACCACGACCACGCGGCGCGACTGTTCGACTCGCCTTTCATGGATGAGCTGAAGGCCGAAATGGCGGAAGACGATGTCATGGTGCTTGTGAACGGCTATCTGGCTGGTGGTTTTGTTGGCAAGGACAAGTGCATCACCAAACCGGAAGACGTTTCCGGGTTGCAGACCCGTGCCGCCGGGAAGTCCTTCGAACAGATGTTGGTCGGCGCTGGAGCTTCGATCGCATCGATGGCGTCATCCGAAATCTACAGCGCCATGCAGACCGGCGTTCTCGATGCGGCCAATACGTCATCATCGTCCTTTGTCTCCTACCGCATTTTTGAACAAGTCAGCTGTTACACGCCGGCGGGCGATGTTGCGCTCTGGTTTCTCTACCAGCCTCTCCTGATGAACAAATCCACCTTCGACGGACTGAATGGCGCTCAGCAGGAGGCGCTTCTTGCAGCCGCCGAAAAGGCGGAGGCCTTCTACCTCAAGGAGGCCAAGATCCAGGACGCTGCATCAGTCGAGGTCTTCCGCGAGGCAGGCGTCGAGATTGCCGAGATGACGCCTTCCGACTTCGATGCCTGGCGCGCGCTCGCCCAGAAGACCGCCTACAAGTCCTTTGTGGAATCCGTTCCGAACGGGCAATCGCTTTTGGATATGGCGCTTTCGGTCGAATAACCGGATTTCGGACGGCCCGCCGCGGGCCGTCTTCCCACTTACCACCTATGGAGCAGAAAATGGCTCTCGTTCTCTCAAGGGCCGCACGGTTCAGTGCGTCCGGAATCATCAGGCAGGTTTCCGAAGTATCCGGCTGGATAGCGGCGACGATGATCCTGAGCGCAGTGTTCCTCACCTGCCAGATGATCTTCATCCGTTTTGTCCTCAACGGTTCAACCGTCTGGCAAACGGAGGTCGTGGTGTATCTCGTTGTAGCCGCCACGCTTCTGGGCCTGCCTTTCGTGCAAAAGCACAAGGGACATGTCAATGTCGACCTCTTGCCGATGTGGCTCGGCCCGAGAGCGGCGCGCCTGCTCAAGACGCTGACCTCTTTTTCGGCGCTTGGCATTATCGGCGTTTGCACTTTCTATGGGTACGAATACTGGCATCTCGCATTTAGCCGTGGCTGGACTTCCGACACTGTCACCGCAGTTCCGCTCTGGATTCCCTACCTGTCGCTGCCCGTCGGATTCGGCTTGTTGTTTCTTCAACTCGCAGCGGATTGCCTTGAAGCGTTTTCCGATCTCCCGGGCAAACCGGAAGGAGCCCTGTGATGGATCCTCTTCTTCTCGGCACAATCGTTGCCCTTGCCACCATCGTCATCCTGTTCAGCGGCATTTCGGTTGCCATGGGCCTCCTGCTGGTGTCCGCGGTCTTTCTGGTCATTTTCGATGGGCTGCGGTCGCTGGAATTGATGCCGGAAATCTTCTTCGGCAAGCTCGATAGCTTCGCACTCCTGTCAATCCCGATGTTCATCATCATGGGAGCATCGATTGCCTCAACCCGGGCAGGCGCGGACCTTTACGAAGCGCTTGAACGCTGGCTGACGCGGGTGCCCGGCGGCCTGGTCGTCTCCAACCTGGGGGCTTGCGCGCTTTTTTCGGCCATGTCCGGATCCAGCCCGGCAACTTGTGCGGCCATCGGCAAGATGGGGATCCCGGAAATGCGCAAGCGCGGTTATCCGGAGGAAATCGCCACCGGCTCCATCGCCGCAGGCGGCACCCTCGGGATTCTGATCCCGCCTTCTATCACGATGATCGTCTATGGGATCGCCACCGAAACATCCATCGGCCGGCTGTTTCTCGCAGGTGTGATCCCGGGACTTCTACTGGTCGGCCTGTTCATGGCCTGGTCAATCTATGCAACCTGGCGCTCCGGTGGACGGTCAACGGCCCAAATCAGCTATTCTTGGCGTGACCGGGTCGAAATCCTGCCGCGCGTCCTGCCCTTCATCGCCATAATCGTCGGTGTGCTCTACGCCATGTATGGCGGTGTGGCGACACCATCGGAAACCGCGGCGGTCGGCGCCCTGCTGTGCCTGATCGTCGCCATGGTGATCTACAGGCTGCTCAGCCCAAAATCCCTTTGGGCAGTTCTGCGCGACAGCACCAAGGAAAGCGTGATGATCCTCTTCATTATCGCGGCAGCCGGCGTCTTTTCCTATATGCTCTCCAGTCTCTTCATCACCCAATCGATCGCCGCGTGGATCAGCGACCTTGAGGTCAACCGGTGGGTGCTCATGGCCGCCATCAATGTTTTCCTAATTGTTGCCGGGTTCTTTCTGCCGCCTGTCGCCGTGATCTTGATGGCTGCCCCTATCCTGCTGCCTGTAATCGTAAGCGCCGGTTTCGACCCGATCTGGTTCGCGGTTGTCCTGACCATCAACATGGAAATCGGCCTGATCTCGCCTCCGGTCGGGCTCAATCTTTATGTGATCAACGGCATCGCACCGGACATTTCGCTGAAGAAGATCCTCACCGGATCCCTGCCCTTTGTCCTGTGCATGCTTGTCGCGATCCTGTTGCTGTGCCTCTTCCCCGGCCTTGCCACCTGGCTGCCGAACCTCGTTATGGGCCCTGCCTATTGAGCGTCCTCAAAGGAGATTAAACATGACCAATGCATCAACCTACCGCCGGGTCGGACTGATTGTTCCAAGTTCGAACATCACCATGGAGACCGAAATACCGGCTCTGCTGAAAGCAAGAGAAGCGATTCTGCCGGACCGTTTCACCTTCCATTCCTCGCGCATGCGCATGAAAGCGGTTGTGAAGGAAGAGCTCGAAGCCATGGATGCCGACAGCGTCAGATGCGCGAGCGAACTTTCCGACGCCGCTGTCGAGGTGCAGGCCTATGCCTGCCTCGTCGCGATCATGTCGATGGGGCTTGGGTATCACCGAGCATCGTCCGAGAAACTAAACAGAGCAACCACCGAAAACGGTTGCCCGACACCTGTGCTAAACTCCGCCGGGGCACTGGTGGAAAGCCTGCAGGAGATGGGAATGAGGAAAGTTTCCATCATCTGTCCCTATATGAAACCGCTGACAAGGCTCGTTGTGGACTATATCGAAACCGAGGGCATCGAAGTGCAGGATTTCCTGGCGCTGGAAATTCCTGACAATCTGGAGGTTGCCTCACAGGATCCGGCGGCACCGGCCGAACTATGGCGCAAGCTGGACGTAAGGGGCGTCGACGCCATCGTCGCGTCTGCGTGCGTGCAAATGCCGTCGCTCCCGGCGATTGAAATGATCGAACGTGCGTCCGGACTGCCGGCAGTCTCCGCAAGCGTGGCAACGACCCGGAAAATCCTGCAGAGCCTCAACCTCACAGAAATCGCGCCGGGCGGCGGCGCGCTGCTGTCCGGCGGTCAACTCGCGCGGCTTCCCAAAGTTGCCTGAGACCGGTGAAACAGGATCTGCCGACAAACTGCCGGATCAGGTCGCGCTCTACCCCATCAGTCAGGCAACGACCGCGACCTTTTCAGATCTTTATCTGAGACTGGCCTTCCTCTTCTTCATCGAGGCCGGGTCAAAACGGGTCGTGACTCCCACCCAGGACCTGGTCGGAGAAGAGGGAGATCTTCTCATCTTCCCGCCCGGGTCCATGGTCACCATGGAAAACCGGCCCGTTCTGGATCGCAGCTATCGCGCCGTCGGGATTTCCTTTCCAGATGAGCTTGTCGCCACTGTCTTCGCGGACCAACCGGTCCCGGCGGATCGCGGGGGTATCCAGATTCTGCGGGCCGAACCGCACCGGCCGATGGATCTCCTGCCGATCATTGAGGACACGCTGAGCCAGGAAGCCCTGCCTGACGTCATATTGCGCCATCGCTTGCTGGAACCGCTGATCTGGCTGAAGGACAAGGGCGTCCACATCACCCTGTCGGGCGAAGAAGCCCCGCTGAGCCGGGTGCGCCGGCTGATCGAAACCGACTTGAGCCGTCCGTGGCGCGCAAGCGACGTGGCACGGCACCTTGCCATGAGCGAACCGACCATGAGGCGATGGTTGAAAGATGCTGGACAGGGTTTTGCCAGGATCCTGCGCAACACGCGGCTCGAACATGGACTGAGCCGGCTGCAGACCTCGACCGCTTCGGTTTCAGAAATCGCGCTGGAGTGTGGTTTCAAGACACCCTCACACTTTTCCGACGCTTTCCGGAAACGATTTGGAATAACGCCAAAAGAGATCAGAACTTCGGGAGATTGAGCGTTTTCCGACAGTTTATGATCGACCCTCGGAAGCTGGCAGACCTTTGAAAGACTACCTTTCGATCATTCAAGGCAAAGACCGAAAGGAACGCCAAATGCTTCGCAATTCGATTTTTTCTTCCACGCTCATGTTGGGCCTCCTGGCATCACCGGCCATGGCAACGGATTTCCAGCTCACCAGCACCACTATCGCCGAGGGTCAGCAATTAAACGCGGCCCAGGTCTTTCAGGGTTTCGGCTGTGAAGGCGGCAATACCGCGCCTGATCTGGCCTGGTCGGGCGCACCGGAGGGGACAAAAAGTTTTGCGGTCACCGTCTATGACCCTGATGCCCCCACCGGATCAGGCTGGTGGCACTGGTTCGCGTTCAACATTCCCGCCGATGTGACCGAACTCCCCGCCGAAACCGCTCTTCCCGAGGGCGCCGTGGAACTCGCGAACGACTACGGAGTGGCCGGTTTCGGCGGTGCTTGCCCACCTCCGGGCGAAGTTCACCGTTATGAGTTCACGGTCCACGCGCTCGGCACGGAACTTGATCTGGACGGCAGCGTCAGCAATGCGCTGGCCGGATACATGGTGAATGCTAACAGCCTGGCAAAAACTTCGATTACTGCCGTCTATAACAGGTAGATCGCACTCACGGCACAGGATGCTGAGCCTCATAGAACTCCCCGCCGCGTCCTCCTCCCGGAGTGTTGGGCGCAGCGGTTTGAACGACCAGCCCAGCCGTGTGTTTTCGCTATCGCCACAGAAGGAAGGCGACGCCTGGGTGTGCAGGAATGCCCGGCACTGCCGTGGTGAGTTCGAACTTAGTGATGCAATATTTGGTGTTCAGTACCACGTCCCTGGCAGCACAAGACAACGGGGCCAGCAAAAAGATGAGCCCGCGTCCAACCTTCACACTAGGGCTTTTGATGGTCGCCGCGCCCTCGTCAGTGGCGCGGCGACCTGTTAGCGGATCAAGGTGTCAGCTTGTGGATCATGCCTTCGTCGACGGCCGCATAAAGGCTGCCGTCAGGTCCGAGAACCACTGAGCGGAAGCGGCCAGCCTCCATGCCTTCCGGCAATGTCAATTCCGTTACATCGACCACTTCGGTACCATCGTCAGACAATTCAACCACATCGATACGCTGACCGAGAGGCGTGCCGCCAAAGCCGATGCCCATGATACCGACCACCATGGCGCCGTTCCATTTGCCCCAGGCGTCCCCTTCAAGGAAGGCCGCAGAGGACGTGCCCTGCGACCAGCCGTTGTTGTCCCAGATCGGAAGCATGGCGTCAGGATAGGTATCCAGATCGGTCATCGGCATGAACGCGGCGCGCTCGTAACGGTTCATCCCGTCCATCTGGTTGGGGCTGTATCCGCAATAGTCGTCCGGGCAATCTCCTCGACCAGCCATGTTCGGACGTGGATCCCAGCCGGCATTGCCGCCATTGACCAGGACAGTGATTTCGTCCGAATGCCAAGGGCCATGTTCTGCCGTGATCGGTGTGCCCGTCCCCGGATGGAAGGCGATCCCCTGCACATTCCGGTGGCCATAAGTGTAGGTGCGTTTATCGAACCCGTCGGGCGGTGTGTTCTCCGGCGCAGCTGTGCCATCGGCGTTCATGCGCAGCACTTTGCTGCCCATCAGGGTCGGGCTCTGCGGAACCTCCTCGTTGTGATTGTCGCCTGTCGTCAGATAGAGATAGCCGTCGGCAGGATTGAACCTGACACGCCCACCATTATGCGCCCCCGGACCACCGAACGGGTGATCCGATGCAGCCATCTTATAGGGAACATCATCAACGATGTCCGTGCGCTCACCGACGGACTTGAAGTCGTCGCCTACCTTGAGCCGCATCAGCCGGTTGGTGTGCGGGTCCGATTTCTTGGAAGTCGAATAGACGTAAATGTGCCGGTTGTTGGCGAAATCCGGATCGACTGCGACACCCATCATGCCGGCCTGCCCCTCACAGAACAGGTCGTCTTCCGTTGAGGCGTATCCCGAACTTCCGGTCATGCCCAAAAGTGCGTTTACGTCCCCAGAGGGCATAAGCACTGACAAGCCCTTGCACTTTTCAGTAAAGAACATCGTGCCGTCGTCCAGAAAGGCCATGTCCCATGGGTTTTCCAGATCTTCAAGAACCAGCGTATGCTTGAGGCTCGTCGTGTTCTGCGCGAAGGCCGGCATGGCGGCCATCACCGTTCCCACGGCGCAAGATACCATCCAAGTCTTTGTTCTATTTAACATTTAATCCTCCCACTGTGTTTGACTGGGTTTGCCGCTTGAAGCGATCTTTTATTGTTATCTCGCAGCCCGAAGCTTCTCCGGCTTCGGGTCAAACCGTAGTTCCAGGCCCAATATCCGCGGTGCGGAGCCTGACGTAATTCAACACAGGCGATTGACGTGAGAACGCATCGTCAACACAGTCAACCCGAGTAAAACGCTCGAAAAAACACAACCTTCAAGGCGATAAGGAAACAATAAAGGTCACAATGTTGGTGATATCTTCATCGGAGAGATTTCTGGCGCGCGGTGCCATGAGCGCCGTATTGGGTCCGACCTTTTCGCCGGCCCGGTATGTCGTCAGGCGGCCGACCAAATAATCTTCGGTGTTGCCTGCCAGCTTCGGGAAACTTGCCATGCCTTTGGCGGTAGGACCGTGGCAGGACCGGCACGACTTTTTGTAGAGCTTTTGCCCAGCATCCAGATCCTGCGCACTCGTCTGCGTGGCCAATACCATAGCCAAGGCAGCTAATGAGACAAAAAGGCTCTTCCTCATGCTTACGTGTCCCCTCCCACGATCCACATCAGTTGTTTTTTTATGACAGTAACGGCAAATTTCATATACGCAACACATTTTTGTATTTTAAAATTTAAAACAATTTTACACTGTTTTCCGCTCCCCGGTCCTGAGGTCACTTCATATGTGCGCTGTCCTGTCAAAATGGATTGTTGGTGGTATTCGGATCACGTAACGGTCCGCACAAGCAATTTGACAGTATCGACCTTCAGGAAGTTCACAGGAATAGCTATCGCATCAAAGATTTAGTCTGTCGCTCCGCACGCAGAACTAACCGGTAGTCTTAGCTGTGGATCACGCATCGCAGACTGGATTTTCAACACTACCGGGACAGCAGCATCGTGTACTTGCACAAATGCTTGGCGAGTTGCCTGGCTGGTCACATCAATCGATCGTGATACCTGCAAACGCGTCGGCAAAGAAAGCCAACAGGGTTTCGATGTCGGCCTGATTTCTGAACTCACGATGCGTTGCAACCCAGAGGCCGGTCTGCGGCCCTTCGGGAAGTCCGGCGACCGGTAAAAGCTGCGGCGTGTATTCTCCGACAAAATCCGGAAGCATTGCAAGACCAAGGCCTTTTGACGCCAAACCCGCCAAGGCAAGGAAACTGTCAGCGGAAAACTCAAAGCCGCTTTGGAGACTGCCAAATTGCCATTCTCCGACAGTGGATTGTGCAAATCCGGGAGCAACACCCAGCCATTTGTGTTCCTGAAGCGACAAACCCGCGGTCTTCGCCAGATAGTCGCATGCTCCGAACACGCGAAACCTGACCGAGGCTACCTGTACGCCACTCAGATCCGGTGGCAGATCGGCACCGGGCCTGACCAGGATTTCTGCACCGGACATGGACATGTCGACGGGATCGTTCGACACCGCGATTTCGATATTTATGCTTGGATGCTCCTTTCGCAACGCGCCCAGAAGTCCGGGAAGCAGCAAGCAGGCAATCGCGTCCGTCGTCGCCAGCCGGAACGTTCCTTCGATCCCTTTTGATGTGAGTGCAAGACTTCGCCGAATTCTCGCCGAGGCATCATCCATCAACTTGAGCGACGCCAAAAGCGCCCGCCCCTCCGGACGCAGCCGGTATCCGTCTTTGCTCCGATCGAAAAGCCTCACGTCATTCGCATCTTCCAGCAAGGCAATTCTGCGCAACACGGTTGCGTGGTTCACACCCAGCGCGCGCGAGGCTGCAGACAGCGAACCATGTTCCGCGACGGCGTGCACATATTGAAGATCATCCCATCTTATTCCGTGCATCTACGCACATCCTTATGCATTTATTTTCGCAATTTACCGGAATTTCTATTCGTGAGAAACAATTGATGTTCAAATTTGCACAGATGGAGCGTTCGATGAAACACGAACTGAAATTGATCTGCTCACTGGTTTTCGCGGTCACTGTCAGCGGCACCACGGCAACGGCCCAGGATACATTCGACAATGCGATCAAGGCACGCAAATCCGTCATGGCGCTTTACGCCTGGAACCTGGGCCAGCTCGGCGCGATGGCAAAAGGCGAAGCCGACTACAACGCTGAAGCAGCAACCACCGCGGCCGAAAACATCAGAATTCTTGCCACGATGAACAATGGTGCAGCCTGGCCGCAAGGGTCGGACAGCACTGCCTTGCCTGGCAAGACACGCGCGAAGGTGGAGGCGTGGACAACCTATCCGGAGAGCGCTGAACTCAACAAATCGCTTGCTACCGCCGCAATCGCGATGGCTGAGGTTGCCGGCAATGGTCTGGAGAACGTGCAGGCGAATATCGGGGCAATCGGAAGCGCGTGCAGTGCCTGCCACGACAAATTCCGGGAAAGCCAATAGCACATACGGACCTGGAGGATATGACCACCTTGCCGCGTGCTCCGCTTCTCTCAGCTATGGCTTTGCTGGTCCTTGGGGTGGCGTTCAGCCTCGCCCAAGCCGGGAGCGGACAGCTACCGATGCGAGAGGGCGCGGTTCCGCGTACGACCGGTTCGGTCCCGCACATCCAGATCGGGGCCGAACCGGTACCGGCGCTTTCCGATCAGTTGATCGGACGCGTCGCCGCCCTGCCCGGTGTAGACATCCGCGCAACGGTTATTTCCCTTCCGGGTGCAAAGGGTTTCTGGCTCACCGAAGATGTCGAACTCGCGCATCCAAATGCGATCGT
The DNA here is from genome assembly GCF_040530035.1 of Roseibium sp. HPY-6. Lineage (NCBI taxonomy): Bacteria > Pseudomonadati > Pseudomonadota > Alphaproteobacteria > Hyphomicrobiales > Stappiaceae > Roseibium > Roseibium sp. HPY-6. The sequence goes on along the minus strand of NZ_JBEWCD010000002.1, from coordinate 1,392,421 downwards.
CGGCGGACGGGAATTCGCGCATTTGCATCCGGACGGCAGTCTGCACGCCTCGCTCGCTCCGGAGCGGGCCAGGGAAGCTGTGAAGGCCGGTTGGGCCGCGCCGCATCCCTGGGCAAACCAGCGGCCCGGCTGGGAAGGGTTCGTCCTGATCTATACGCCGCGCACGACCGCTGAAACCGAAATCGTTTTCCAGCTTGTCCTTGACGGATACAACTACGTGACCGGGCGAAATCACGTCGCACCAGACCTGTGAGTATCCGGCTCTGAGAGTATTTCGACGTACTGTGCAGCTCAAAGCGACCGGTAAGCCATGCCTGCTCCTATGGGTTGGCATCCTCCTGGCGATGCGCTTCGACTAAGTCGGCCATGCTGTCGAACCGGAAATCGTAGCGCGGCATCTCGCCCGGGTTCATGGTCGCGCCGAACCCTTCCTTGTCGTGGCGACGGTAGATCCAGCAATTCGCCAATCCATGCCGGTTTGCAGGCGCGTGATCGTGAAACATGCTTTCGGCCGTATGCAGGATCTCGTGTTTCGCGATACCGACCCGCTCAAGTGTCTCAAGCATATAGTCGAAGTTCCGATCAGACGGCTTGTAACTGCCAATATCTTCAGCCGTGTAGATCCCATCGAAGTGGACACCAAGCCTGGCATTGGAGCCGGAAAAACTCAGATTGTCGGTATTGGTCAGGACAAAGAGCTTGAAGTGCTTTTTGAGATACAAAAGCGCTTCGCGGCTGTCCTCAAAGGCGGGCCATTGACGCACAGACTGTCCGTAGGCCGCACACTCTTCCCAGCTAACTTCAACGCCCCATTCTTCCGCAAAACGCCGGTAGACCACACCGAGCAGGTCGGCGTATTTCTTTGCCGGCGTCCAGCGTTGTGTGGTTGATTCATAATAGGCATGCGCTTCCAGGATCTCATCGCGGCTCAGGTGGCGGCTGACTTTGTCGGTCAGCGGTTTGAGACCACTGACCATACCGCTCTCCCAGTCGATCAATGTGCCGTAAACATCAAATGTCAGCGCCTTGTAGTCAGACAGTTTCACGTTCGTTTTCCTTGTACCCGGCCGTCACGGAGCGGTCCGAGACCTGCAGCCGCGCGTGCCTTTCGAGAAACTTCATGAGAATGGCAGTGATTTTCTCCGGCTGGTCTTCCATTGCGACATGGCCGCAATCTTCAAGCACATGCAGTTCAGCGCCGGGAATGATGTCCTTCAGTTCATACGCCCAGTCGACGACCTGCCATGCGTCCTGCGCGCCCCAGAGCAACTGAACCGGCAACCCGGCAAGCACATCGATCAGGCCCGGCAGATCATTCGTGTGCTTTGCGTCGTAGTGCGCGACCTGATGTGTGAAGAGGCTTGCCTGGCCAACGGGTCCCGAAATGAAATCCAGAAAAACATCCAGAGATGTCTTCTCGAAACGTTCCTTGTCAAAGACCGCGCTTAGAAGCCAATCGCGGAAATGACGCTTATGCTCGGCATCCGGGGCCGCGATGAGACTTTCAAGGCCGGCCTGCATCTGTTCCTGAGTGCGCCTGGACGGCCAGGAGTTGAACGAGACGGTGTCGATGAGGGTCAAAGACCGGAGGCGTTCGGGCGAAGTGGCGGCGAACCGCATTGCGATGCCTCCACCGATATCATGGGCGACGAGGTGAAAGTCCTGCACGCTCCAGTGTTGAAGCAAGCCTTCCAGGACCGGAACCTGCCCGGTAACCGACGTATCAATGCGATAGTCCCATGGCCTTTCCGACAACCCGTAGCCGAGGAGATCGTAGACATGCACCTTGTATCCGGCCGCAACAAGGGGCGGAACGACGTTGCGCCAAATGTAGGATGAGAACGGCGTGCCGTGAATGAGAACAACCGGTTCGCCTTCACCGTGAACGCCGTGCGCGATGCGTGTGTTGTTGATCAAGGCATGATCGTTGACAAGATGATGCATTTCCGCTCCCGAGACTTCGTCCTTTCAAAATCTCTAGCGCGCAGATACTATATGAAGCAAATGAATGATTGTCATATCATGATCTGTTTTTGTCATATGGAGCGTTGATGTGTCGGAACGGCTGGAAATAGACGCGTTGCGTGCCTTGCTCACCATCGCGAAGCATGGCGGCGTGACGCGCGCTGCCTCTCATTTGAACGTCTCTCAATCCGCAGTGAGCCACAAGATCCGGCGACTGGAACAGAACCTGGACTGCAGTCTTCTGACCCGCCGGCCGGGCGAACCCCTCTTTACCGATGCCGGTGCGAGGCTGTGCGACTATGCGCGCCGCATCGTGGACCTTCATGATGAAGCACTGGCAACACTCGGCAAGAAACCAGTATCGGGAAAGATTATGCTGGGCATGACCGAAGACACGACGACCAGCGGAATTGCGCGGATCCTTGGGCGTTTCATGCGGCTTTTTCCGAACGTCAAGGTGCAGACGCGAACGAGCCAGAGCCTCTGTGTTCAGGAATGGCTGAGGGCTGGTGATCTGGACGTTGCGGTAATGCAGATCTTCCGGAAAGACATATTGCCGGAAGACCTGATCCTTTTCGAAGACACCTTGCACTGGGTACGTTCGCCCGACCTGGAGCTGGAAACAGACCTCAGCATTCCGTTTCTGTCCTTCGACAACTATTGCTTCTACAAGCGATGGGCCTTTTCGGAAGGCCTTTCCATGGGACACACGTTCGAGAGCATTCTGGAATGCCCGAGTTCGGCCGGGATCCAGAGCGCGGTTCGCTCAGGCCTCGGCGTCGCTCTCCTCAACGGGCTTCACATCACGCCCGACATTTCCATCATCGAAGGCATCTTTCCAAAACCACCCGACATCGTCTTCATCGCGCGCGTGCGCGCCGGATCGGACAGCGCCGCCGTCAAGGCGCTTGTTTCCGAAATCGGCAAGGAAGTGCAGGCCTCCTCGCCCCTTAAACTGGCGGGATGATCAGACCGCTCTTGAATCATTCTTGCAAAGGAACGATTTCGCGGGGACCTCGCTAAATCGCTCTTTGCAAAGGTAACCTGCTCGAAACCAAGAAGAGGTCTCAAGCCGCCTTGGACTTGAATTCGATCCGGCGGCGATGGAGGACAGGTTCGGTATAGCCGTTCGGCTGGCTGGTGCCTTCAAGCACAAGTTCGCAGGCTGCCTGGAATGCGACCGAGCCTTCAAAATCCGCAGCCATCGGCCGATAGACCGGGTCATGAGCGTTCTGCCCGTCAACAACGGCGGCCATGCGCTTCATCGTCTCCAGAACCTGATCCTTCGTGACGACACCATGATGGAGCCAGTTGGCAATGTGCTGCGAAGAAATCCGCAACGTCGCCCTGTCTTCCATCAGGCCCACATTGTTGATATCCGGCACTTTGGAACACCCGATCCCCTGCTCAACCCAGCGCACGACGTACCCCAGAATGCCCTGGGCGTTGTTGTCGAGTTCTGCCTGAATGTCGTCGGGAGCCCAGTTCGGTCGCTCAGCCACGGGAATGGAGAGGACGTCATCGAGTTTGGCCGCTTCACGCGACTTCAGCTCCGCCTGCCGGTCGGATACGGACACCTTGTAATAGTGCAGCGCGTGAAGCGTTGCCGCTGTCGGGGACGGGACCCAGGCCGTGTTGGCGCCGGACATTGGATGTCCGATCTTCTGCTCCAGCATCGCCTTCATCAGATCCGGCATGGCCCACATGCCCTTGCCGATCTGAGCGTGACCCGGCAGACCACAGGCAAGACCGACATCGACATTGTTGTTTTCATAAGCCCCGATCCAGGTCGAGGTCTTCATATCGCCCTTGCGGATCATCGGACCGGCTTCCATCGAGGTGTGCATTTCGTCGCCGGTGCGATCCAAAAAGCCGGTGTTGATGAAGAACACCCGGTCTTTGGCCTGGCGGATGCATTCCCGCAGATTGAGCGTTGTCCGGCGCTCTTCGTCCATAATGCCCATTTTGAGTGTGTTCCGCTCCATGCCGAGCGCATCTTCGACCCGGTCGAAGATTTCACTGGCGAAGGCAACTTCCTCGGGCCCGTGCATCTTCGGCTTCACGATATAGACCGAGCCGGCGCGGCTGTTGGTGTTCCCGCCATTCGCGCCAATGTCATGCAAGGCGATCAGCGACGTTATCATGCCGTCGAGCAGTCCCTCGGGAACCTCATTCCCCTGGTTGTCGAGGACGGCATCGATGGTCATCAGATGCCCGACATTTCTCACAAGCAGAAGCGAGCGGCCATGGAGCGTCAATGCGCTTCCATCCGGTGCCGTATAGTTTCGGTCCCCGTGCAACTGGCGCGTGACCGTCTGACCGCCCTTCTGGAATGTTTCTTCCAGGTCGCCCTTCATCAGGCCGAGCCAGTTGGTGTAGACGACAACCTTGTCGTCCGCATCAACCGCTGCAACTGAGTCTTCGCAATCCATGATCGTCGACATGGCGGATTCAACAATGACGTCCGAGATATGCGCCCTGTCGGTTTTTCCGATCGGGTGCTGGCTGTCGACGTTAATCTCCAGGTGAAGGCCGTTTTTCACGAGCAGGATTTTGTACGGAGCTTCAGCGCTTCCAGAGTAGCCGGCGAACTGCCCCGCGTTTTTGAGCGTCGTGCCGCCATCGGCCGTGGCAATCTGAAGTGCGCCCCCCTCAATACTGAGACCCGTTGCCTCGGACCAACTGCCGCTGGCAAGCGGAGCGGCTTCATCGAGTACACCGCGCGCATATGCGATCACCTCGGCACCGCGTGCTTCGTCAAATCCTCCCGGCTGGGGTTTTGAGCCCATCGCGTCCGTTCCGTAGAGCGCATCATATAGAGATCCCCATCGGGCATTGGCAGCGTTCAGCGCGTAGCGCGCGTTCATAACCGGCACGACAAGCTGCGGCCCGGCGACAGAACCTATCTCCGGATCGACCCGGTCTGTTCCGACCGAAAAATCTTCGCCCTTGGGAACCAGATAGCCGATTTCGCTCAAGAACGCCTTGTATGACGACATGTCCGGCGTGCCGGGATTGGCCTTGTGCCACGCATCGATCTTCAACTGAAGCGCGTCACGTTTGTCCAGCAGTGCCTTGTTCTTCGGCGCAAGATCGTGGATCAGGGAAGACAGGCTTTTCCAGAAGTGGTCCTGGTCGATGCCCGTGCCCGGCAAAGCTTTTTCATTCACGAATTCATAAAGGACGTTTGCGACTTGCAATCCGTGGGCTTCAGTTCGGGCGGTCATTCTTTTCTCCAGACACTCGGCTCGCGTTCGTTTGTAACCATGTGTTTTGGGGTCAAACCTGCCGATCGTCAATCGCACCAACGGGCCCATGACTTTTTCCTTTTTGGAAATAATCAAAAAAATTATCTACACCAACGCGTGCGCGATCCGAAAATTTGGCTTTCCGTCACACCTGCAATCCGTTACCGGTTGCTCTCCGAGCCGCTCTTCCGAACAAGGATCTTTATGTTTGCGATTGCAAGACGATTTGGCGATCTGACCTACGGCAATGCCTTTGTCATGTTGACGCTGACCGCCCTCTTCTGGGGCGGCAACACAGTCGCCGGTCGTCTTGCCGTGGGCGAAGTCTCTCCAATGATGGTGGTTTTTCTGCGCTGGCTGATCGTCGCGGCCATTCTTGTCCCTCTGTTCTGGGGAAAAATCCGTTCGGACTGGGACGTGATGCGGCCCTACCTGCCGCGCATGATCCTGATGGCCGCATTCGGTTTTGTCGGCTTCAATTCGCTCTTCTATGTCGCGGCAACCCAGACGACCGCGGTCAATCTCGGGATTATCCAGGGGTCAATGCCGATCATTGTCCTGATCGGGTCGGTCATCGCGTTCGGCACCAAGGTCCGTTTGCTCCAGGTGCTGGGCATTCTGCTGACACTTGTCGGCGTCACCCTGATCGCAGCACAGGGCAGTCTAGACGTTCTCTTGTCGCTCGCGGTCAACCCGGGTGACGGCTACATGCTGCTGTCATGTGTGCTCTATTCCGGGTATGCCCTCGCCCTTAGAAACCGCCCGAAGGTCTCGGGCCTGACATTCTTTGCGGCCCTTTCGGGGATCTCGGTTATTGCCTCCATCCCAGGGCTCGTGTTCGAAGTGGCCACGGGCAGTGCCCAGTTGCCGTCTTTCGACGGCTGGCTTGTCGTTCTCTATATCGCAGTCTTTCCTTCGTGCCTGTCACAGATTTTCTTCATGCGGGGCGTCGAACTCATAGGACCACCCCGTGCCGGCGTTTTCATAAATCTTGTTCCGATTTTCGCGGCCGTGCTGGCGGTTACCATCCTGGACGAGCCCTTCAAATGGCACCACGGCATTGCACTTATCTTGGTGCTCGGCGGCATTTGGCTCTCCGAGCGCAAAGCAGTTCGTGAGAGCTGAACGGCCATTAGGCATAAATCTCTCGTGAATTTGATATCGCCGCATTCACAAGGCACATTGCGTTTATGGAAACACCATTAATTACAGGCGCCTTTGCGCTTTTATTGATAACAATCTCATTGCTGCAACCGCTCGCTCGGCGGCTCGGTCTTGCGCCGAGTGTCCTGCTCGCCGTCGTTGGTACCCTGATCGGGATTTCCGCGACCTATCTGTTTTATACAAACCATACCAACAAGTTCGACGATTTTGCGCAAGTCTTCGCGGATCCGCCTCTGAACTCAGAGATGATCCTTTACATGTTCCTACCGCTGCTGTTGTTCCAGACAACGCTGACACTCGACATACGCCGAATTCTTGAAGATCTTGTGCCGATCCTTGTTATGGCCGTCCTGGCGGTTTTTGTTGCGACGGCGTTCATTGGCGTCGCTCTCTACCCGCTGGCGGGCATGTCGCTGGTGGTGTGCCTGCTTCTCGGCTCGATCGTTGCCACGACGGACCCGGTCGCCGTCGTGGCAATCTTCCGGGACATCGGCGCACCCGCAAGGCTCGGGCGGATCGTCGAGGGCGAAAGCCTTCTCAACGACGCCGCCGCGATCGTCATCTTCGTGATCCTGATGGGTGTCCTTACGCAGCACGAGTCGCTGACGATCAGCGAAGCCGTGATTGCCTTCGGGCGCTCCTTCATCGGCGGCCTGATTGTCGGTGCCATTCTGGCCCGGGTCGCGGTCAGCCTGTTGTCCCTGATGCGTGATTTGCCGCTCGCGCAGGTGACGCTCAGCCTGGCCCTGCCCTACGGCACCTATGTGCTCAGTGACCAGTTCGCAGACGTTTCCGCCGTCGTTGCCGTTGTCTGTGCCGGCACGATCTTCAATCTTTATGGTCTGTCACGCATCCAGCCCGCCAACTGGCAGTTTCTTCACGCCGTCTGGGAGCAACTCTCGTTCTGGGCCGCTTCGCTTATCTTCCTGTTGTCGGCCATTCTCATACCGAAGCTGGTCGCCGGCTTCACACCCATCGACATCCTGCTGCTGCTCGTTGTTATCGTCGCTGCACTGGCCGCCCGTGCCGTGGTGATCTTTGGTCTACTGCCAATGATGAGCCTTTTCGGTGCCGGACAGTCGGTCAGCAACAAATACAAGACCGTCATCTTGTGGGGCGGCATGCGCGGAGCCGTTACGCTCATCCTGGCACTGAGCGTTTCCGAACACGCCATCCTGTCCGAAGACGTGTCCGGTTTCGTGACCAAGCTGGCGACTGGTTTCGTCCTCTTCACGCTGCTGGTCTACGGCACAAGCTTAAAGCCGTTGATCCGCCTGTTAGGCCTTGATCGCCTGAATGCTCGGGACGAAGCTCTCAGGACCCAGTTTCTATCTCTGGCTCTGCTGGATGTGCGCTCAGAACTCAAAGCTGCGGCAAAAAGCTACCACATCGATGAAAACGTCACGGAAGAAGTACTGAAAGGCTACGAAGACCGAGCCGCAGCTGCAGCCTCGGAAACAAACAAGCTTGAAGAACTCAAGGACTGGGACAGGGTCCGCATGGGACTGATAGCGCTTGCCGATCGCGAGCAGCAACTCGTCCTGGAACACTTTCACGAAAAGACCATTTCCGGGCGCGCAGTTTCGCGCTTTCTGACCCTCACAGGCCGCATAGGTGACCTGACACGAAGCGACGGTCGCAGCGGTTACAACAAGGCAACGCGTCAGCCGTTGAAATTCGGGTTCGGTTTCAGGTTTGCCCAGGCGCTGCAAAGGCGCCTCAGAATTGCACGGCCGCTTGCCAACAGGCTTGCGGACCGGTTCGAGTTTCTGCTGATTTACAGGATCCTCGCCGACGAGCTGATCGACTTCAACAACAGCCGCATAAGGCCGCTCCTGGGAGATCGCGTGGCCGACATTCTGCACGACATGCTGTGTCTCAGACAGGACGAAACCATTCAGGCTGTCGATGCGCTGCGCCTACAATATCCCGACTATGCCGATGCGCTGGAAAGCCAGTTCCTGTTGAAGGCAGGTGTGCGGCTGGAAGAAACCGCCTATGACGAAGCCAAGGGGCAAATGCTGATCGGAACGGAGCTTCACCGGGATCTTCTGCGCGATGTTGAGCGGACCAGGCGAACGAGCCATACGCGGCCAAAACTGGATCTCGGTCTGAAAACCGGGGACCTAGTCGGCGCACACCCGCTTTTCAAGGACCTTCCCCGGAAGCAACAGAAGGCGATCCGGCGGATGATGAGGCCGCAATTCGCAACCCCCAGCGAGAGGCTGATCCGCCGCGGTGACAAAGGCGATGCCGCCTATTTCATCGCCTCAGGTGCGGTGGAAGTTCAGGCACCCACGCATAGCGTCCGTCTCGGACGCGGCGACGTCTTCGGCGAAATCGCCCTCATGACAGGCGGGCGCCGCAGCGCGGACGTTGTTGCGCTCGGGTATTGCCAGTTGCTCAGTCTTGGCGCCCATGACTTCAAGTCTTTGATGGAGGAACACCCGGACCTGCGCGCTCATGTGGTCGAGCTTGCCACAAAGCGCCAGCTCATGAATACCGACAAGGCCGAGCACGAATTGGAAGACCCCGTCGTTCCGCAATTTTCCGACAGTTCATCGCAGGACAATCAGGTTGTTCAAGAGGCTGAACCGGTGGAGGTGGAAGGATCGGCGGCCCCTTCGGACAGCGAGGCTGCGGACAAGGCTGAGCCACCGGCACCGAAACTCCGGATCGAGGTCAAGGAAGAGATCACGCTCACCGAAACGATCGAATTTCCCGATGACACGTCCTCCATCGATGCCGAAGCCGAAGACACAGCGGACAAAGGCGAAAAGAAAGAGACCGCATCAGGATGACGCGGTCTCCGATTAAAGGCAAATGAGCCTCAGCCCGTCTTCTGAATTTCGACAGAATGCGGATAGGGAATGGAGACACCGCCGGCGTCAAAGGCTTCTTTGACCGACTTCAACATGTGAAACTTCAGTTCCCAATAGTCACCGGCGTCACACCAAAGCCGGACGCCAAGGTCGACCGAACTGTCACCCAGATTGGTTACCCGCACCCAGGGCTCCGGATCCTTGTGCACGCGCTCGTCGGCATTGGCGACATCCAGGATAATCTGAATGGCCTTGTCCGCATCGTCCCCGTAGTCGATGCCAAAAGTCAGGTCGAGACGCCGCGTGTCATGAGCGGAATAGTTGGTAACAACCGTTCCCCAGGCCTGACCGTTAGGCATGATGATCTGGACATTGTCCGGCGTGACAAGTTCGGTGACGAAGATGTTGAGATCCTTCACCGTGCCTGACGTTCCGCCGATATCAACGAATTGGCCGATCTTGTATGGCCGGAAGATGATCAGCATGACGCCTGCTGCGACATCGCTCAGCGTTCCCTGTAAAGCGAGGCCGATCGCGAGCGTACCGGCGCCGAGAACGGCGACAAGACTGGTGGCCTGGATCCCGAACAGTTGCAGCACTGCGATGAAGGTGACCAGAAGAACAAGCCACCTTACGATCGAGGCCGCAAATCCGCCGATCGTGTCATCGATCTGCGGCTGGCTGACGATCCGTTTTCTGACCACACGGGACAAAAATCCGGCAAGCATCCAGCCGATAACGAGAACGACGACGGCCTTGGCCGCGTTTATGAGTAGCGGCATATAGGCCGCCACCTGATCCATTGAGTCTTCCATGTGACCCCTCCGATGAAACCCAACCCAACGACGTCGACTTAAAAGCAGATTTAGCGCCCGGTCAAAACAACCGTATCTGCGACCAGAGATTGGGATTGGGCGAGCCGAATGGCCCGCCCCCTTTTCTTAGCGGACACCGTCGCGCCAGTCCTCCAGAAACTGCGCCATTTCCTCATTGCCGCAATTGGTGATGAACTTCGGATAGAGAATGCTACCGGCCTCCAGCAACAAACGCGCACAAGTGATGTAGTCAGCCTCCGGGCGTCTCGGCGCAAATTCCGATCCATGAAGTACCGTATCGAGGGCGTCTCCACCAAAGTCGTTCTTTCGCGCCAGATCCGGACCAAGCGAGAGAAAGTAGACCATTTCCTCCGCAAGGCCGTTCCAACCCGCAACATGAAGGGGTGGCAGTCCCATGCTGTCGGGCACATCCGGATCCAGTCCCGCGTCAACGAGCCGTTTCATGTGGTCAAGCTTGCCCGGGATGAACGCCAGCCGCGTGAGCAGACCCTGGTCCTCTTCACTCAGGCGCTCCGTTTCTAACCGCCCTGGCGAGCTCTTTCCCGACGCACATGCGGCAAGAACGATCTCGTTGCGGCCAAGCGGCCTCTCATGACCTTGCGCTGCCAAATAGTCTGCCACTTCATTGTTGCCGTAAATGAGCGCCATGGCATGGGCGGTGTGTCCGTCCCAGACCGCTTCCGGATCCGCTCCGTGTTTCAGAAGCAGTTTGACAACACATACGGAGCCGCCTCGCCTGGCCGCCTGATGAAGCGAGGGTATCGTGTTCATCGGCTGCCCGCTCGGGTGGTCCGGCACGCTCAGGTTGGGATCAGCGCCTCCCTCCAGCAAGAGCCTGACCATTTCTTCGTTGTCGAAATCGAGAGCCCTGGGCAACGCGTTCGTCCCGTCCGGCAACGCACCGTGTCTCAAAAGAGCTTCGAGGGCTTTCGTGTGACCAAGTTCAGTGCTGTGGTAAAGGCTCTCATCGTCATTCGGATTGGCGCCACGTTCCAGCAACCACTCGCCAAGTGCGAAATTGTCTGCATGACAAAGAGCCCCGTAAAGGGCCGATATCTTGTAGTCTTCGCCCGGCTGAGCGGGATATCCGTCATCGACATCGGCACCGCCGGCAACCAGAAGCTCGGCAATCGCCAGCATGTCATGAGCCTTCTCGGGACTACGATGTATTTCCTTTGAATAGGCCAGATGCAGGATCGGCGTACGCACGCCTATGACCTGCGTTGCGGCTAAGGGGTCAGCGTCCAAGGCAGAGCGAACAGACGCCAGATCGTATAACGCTATTTGGAGCCCCAGATTGGCGTCCTTCAAACCGGGGTCGTCCTGTAACAGCCTTTCAATGACCCAGTTTTGTCCGAAATAGAGCGCCATTTTCAGCCGCTCGGCTTTCTCCTCGCGGCTCATGGCCGCGCTTTCCAGAGCGAATTTCAGCTTGGGCCAACTGTCCTGTCCTGCCTCGCGGGCAACAACATGAAGGAAGTCAGCGTGCCTGAGGTCCTTGTCCTGGCTGACATGAGATGCGAGGCGGGCACGCGCTTCGGGATCCCCCTTGGCATACGCCTTGCGTAAGCGGCGCGCGGCCTTCTTGTGAGATTCAAGTTCGTGGGATACGCCGTCTGACATGGCTTTTCTCCTGTTAAAGCTGCCCGGGTGATCCGCTTTGTTCGGGCGCAGGTGAAAAACCAGCTATATGCGTCGGGTGTCAGGGTGCTTTCGCTTTCCGCGGATCCGGCTGCCGCCCTCGTCGGCTTTCAGAACGCTGCACGAACAAACGGCAAATTGCAAGTCTGTTCGTGTCTGCAAACCCCTTGTCAGTTTTCGGCAGGCCCCAGATCGGCCGGTGCTTCAATGTCTTCTGGAACGAAGAAATCGGGAGCAAGCGACAGGCTGGGATCGACGCGGTACTTGTCAAAGTCGCTCACGCCCCGGCTTGCCAGGAATGTGTCATCGATGACGAATTGCCCGGTAAAGTCCTTCGACGGTGATACGAAGATCTCGTAAGCGGCGTCCGCCAGGATATCCGGTGTCCGGCTCTGTTGCATCATCTTGTCCCCGCCGATGATGTTCTTGATTGCAGCTGTTGCGATCGTCGTCCGGGGCCAAAGAGCATTCACGGCAATTCCCTTGTAGCGTAACTCGCCCGCAAGGCCGAGCACCACAAGGCTCATTCCGTATTTCGCGATTGAGTAGGGCGTGAAGGGCGCAAACCACTTTTCCTGCATGTCGAGAGGTGGCGAGAGCATCAGAATATGCGGATTGTCTGCGTTCTTAAGATGCTCGATCGCGTGCTTGGAGCAGGCAAGCGTGCCGCGTGTGTTGATCTGGTGCATCAGATCGAACCGCTTCATGTCTGTCTGTTGCACGGGTGTCAGTTGAATGGCACTGGCATTGTTGACGAGAATATCCAGCCCACCGAAATGATCCGCGGTCTTGTCGATCGCCGCTTTCACCGCCACGTCGTCGCGCACATCCAGCACAATCGGCAACGCCTTTCCACCCGCCGCCTCGATTTCCTCTGCCGCGGTAAAAATCGTGCCTTCGAGTTTTGGATGGGGCTCAGCGGTTTTTGCGGCAACGGCGATGTTTGCCCCGTCTTTGGCTGCTCTCAAAGCGATCGCCTTTCCAATGCCGCGCGACGCGCCTGTGATGAAAAGCGTTTTGCCCTTCAAAGACATGGTGTTTTCTCCCGAGTTCCGCCGTCACGGCGTTTGGTTTGTGTGATGACCCTGAAGGAATGCCGTTCCATGGTTGTTGTTCCGGCAACCTGACTGTTCAGGAGTGGTTCGCCCAAAACACGCTGCTGCCTGTCCCCAGGTACGCGCTCAGGCCTTCTTCTTTGACATGAAGGCCTGAAATGCCGCGATTGTCTCCGGTGCCGACAGGCGGCTGGCGAAAATCTTGATTTCTTCTTCAACACGGTCTGAGAGGGCGTCCGTATTGCCTCTCAGGAGTTTTCTTGAAAGCGCCATTGCTTCAGGCGGTTTGGAGGCAATCTCCTGTGCGCAGGCGAGCGCTTCCGCGTCAACGTCGGTTTCGACAATCGCGTTGACCAGCCCAACACGTTCGGCTTGCTCGGCGTTCAGCGGTTTGCCGAGGCACAAAAGCTCAAAGGCGCGCGCATGACCCATCAGCTGAGGCCCAAGAAGGCTTGAGCCTGCCTCGGGGACCAGACCGAGATCGACGAAGGGAGAGCGGATGAAGGCACGCGGGCTGGCGAACACCATGTCACAATGCATCAACAATGTTGTTCCGACACCGATCGCAAGGCCGTCGACAGCAGCGACCAGCGGCTTTTCATTTCGCACCAAAGCGCGCAGGAAGCGGACGACCGGCGTCTCCGACATGGCGGACCTTCCGGCGTATTGCAGGAAGTCTCCTATGTCGTTGCCTGCCGTGAAGACCTCGGGTTGACCGCAAATCAGATGGCAGCGCAGTTCCTTGTTCTCGTTTCCAGCCTCCAGTGCCTCTGCAAGATCGGTGTACATTGCCCCAGTGAGGGCATTCTTTTTCTCCGGCCGGTCGAGACGCAGAGTTTGGACGCCGTTTTCGAAGCTTTTGCGGATCATGCCAAATCTCCGGGTTAGGACGCGAGCGCTTCAGCGTCGAATGCCTGAATGGCTGCGGCAGACAGGACGATGTCAGATTTCAATCCGGAGGTTTCGCCAAGGATTGTTTCGCAATAACTTCGCGCAAGAAGCATGCGCTCAGCAAGCTTTCGCGCAGGTTCGGAGACGGATCTCAGCGCGCCTTTCGCAAGCAACGAACCGCCAAGAACAAGACCGGCGAGCCGGAGATAGGGCGTAGCTCCGGAGAGCGCATCGTCAACCCGGTTTTCAGACAGCGCGGCAAGCATGTAACCGGTCGCCTCCTCCAGATCCGCGACGCTGTTTTTCAAGCAATCGGCCGTTGCGCCGAATTCAGGTCGGTTGGAAGCTGCCACTTCGTCGGCGATGTCGCTGAGTTCGGAAATAAACTGCTTCACGTGAGCACCACCCGAAAGGGGCAACTTGCGTGTCACCAGGTCGATCGACTGAATGCCGTTTGTCCCCTCATAGATTGGGGCGATGCGGGCGTCGCGCAGGTGCTGGGCGGCTCCGGTTTCTTCGATGTATCCCATGCCGCCATGGATCTGGACACCGAGCGATGCGACCTCGACGCCGAAATCCGTCGACAGCGCTTTTGCAATCGGCGTGAGCAGACCTGCACGCTCGTTCCAGAATGCCCGACTGTCGCCGTCGGCGGCGATCTTGGCCATGTCGATCGCATGCGCGCAAGCGTAGCAGATTGCCCTTGCAACCTGCGTCTTGGATTTCATCGACAAGAGCATGCGCTTGATGTCGGGATGGCGTGCTATGGGGCTCATGCCGCTGCCTGTTTCGCCCGTCGCTTTTCCCTGCTTGCGCTCAACGGCGTAAGCCAATGCGTGCTGATAAGCCCGCTCGGCAACACCCAGCCCCTGAATGCCAACCGCCAGGCGGGCGTTGTTCATCATCGTGAACATGCACGCCAAACCGCGATTTTCCTCTCCGACAAGCCAGCCTATTGCGCCGTCTTCGTCTCCATAGACCATTGTGCAGGTCGGAGACCCGTGAATGCCCATCTTGTGCTCAACCCCGGCAACACGAACATCGTTTCGTTCGCCCAAAGACCCATCCTCATTGACCAGAAACTTGGGCACCAGAAACATCGAGATGCCCCTGGTTCCAGCCGGAGCGTCCGGCAGACGGGCAAGCACCATATGAACAATGTTGTCCGTCAGGTCGTGATCCCCATAAGTGATGAAGATCTTCTGGCCGAAAATGCGATACGTTCCGTCATCATTGCGTTCAGCACGCGCCCTGAGCGCGTTGAGGTCGGACCCGGCCTGTGGCTCGGTCAGGTTCATCGTCCCCATCCATTCGCCGGACACCAGCTTTTCCAGATAGGTGCTCTTCAGCTTTTCAGATGCATGCCTTTCCATGGCCTCGACAGCGCCGATCGTTAGTGTGGGACCGATCGCGAACGCCATGGAACCGGAGTTCCACATTTCCATCGCCGCCGCAGACAGCATTTGCGGCAGTCCCTGTCCACCTGCTTCAGTGTCCGCCGACAAACCGTTCCAGCCGCCCTCTATCCAGGCATGATAAGCGTCGCGCCAACCGGGCGGTGTCGTGACCTTGCCATTTTCCAGGGTTGTGCCGTTTTTGTCGGCAACGGCATTCAACGGCGCGATCTCTTCGGCAGCGAAGCGACCAGCCTCGTTCAGAATGGCATCGACGAGATCATCGCCCAGTTCCGCGTGATGCTCCGTCTTTTGCAGTTCGTGCAGGCCGCAGACATGTTTTAAAGTGAAGGCAATCTCGTCAACTGGCGCGCGGTACATCCAGGTCCTCCCAAGAACCATTCGGCTCTATTAAGCCGGCGAATTTTTGTTTTTTCTGTTCGATGCTTGACGGCATTACTGGTTAGCCGCAAAAGGCCCTTGAAACAGCCGTTCGACCGGACAATAGACCACTTGACGTTAACGTCAACCCATGTCGCTACGGCAGGTCGGCCAGTTTTCGTTCATTGCGCCGCCACAACGTGACAGGGTTTTGGAAAATGCAGCGCTGGAAGGTCGACCTCAGCACAACGGATTGGCAAACCGCACCCGAAGCATCCCAGGTCTGCACCGCGCTCTCCAACGGCGAGCTTGTCGCAGTGCCGACAGAAACCGTTTATGGCCTGGCCGCCGACGCAACCAACGGTCTTGCCTGTGCCGGGATTTTCGAAGCCAAGGGCCGCCCGCAATTCAATCCGCTGATTTCTCATGTTCCAGCTCTTGCGGACGCACAGGAGCACGGGAGCTTCGGGCCAATGGCCCTCGCACTGGCGGAGGCTTTCTGGCCGGGGCCGTTGACCTTGGTGGTGCCCAAGAAAGAAACGTCTTCCATTTCCGATCTTGCAACCGCCGGACTGCAGACGGTGGCCTTGCGCGTCCCGCAAGGCCCGGTTATGCGGTTCCTATCGCAGAAGGCAGGCGTGCCGCTCGCCGCTCCAAGCGCCAATCGATCGGGGAAGATCAGTCCGACGCGCGCGGAGGATGTCGTCGCGGATCTCGGGCACGCGCTGAGCTTCATTGTCGACGGAGGTGCCTGCGAGGTCGGCATCGAATCCACAATTATCGGATTGACCGATGCGAAACCGCGATTGTTGCGTCCGGGTGGAATTGCGCGAGAAAGCATCGAAGCCGTTCTCGGTGTCTCGCTTGAAGGCGCCCCTTCAACGATGCAACCGGACGCACCATCGGCACCTGGAATGCTGGCATCGCACTATGCGCCGGATGCCAATATGGTTCTGAACGCACAGGAGGCCAGGCCTTCGGATGCCTTGCTCTCATTCGGACCGGACCGTCTACCCGGCGCAGAGAACGCCCTCGCGGAGTTCAACCTGAGCCCGAGTGCTGACCTTCGGGAGGCCGCATCGAGATTATTTGCAGGCATGCGTGAACTCGATCAAAGCGGCGCAAATGCCATCCGGGTTCAATTTATCCCCAGCTTTGGCCTTGGCGAGGCAATCAACGATCGCTTGAGGCGCGCAGCTGCTCCGCGATGACCGACAGCTGCTACAATTTGTGCTGGCATACGAAACACTGTCCAAAACATCGCTGTGATGCTTTTTTTGGCAGCACGAAAAAAAGGCAGGTTTTTCAGCACTTCGCGCGTAAAACTTATCCCGGCAGTTGAAGCCTGCCTACTCCAAGATGACCCGTCTTCGCTATAAGAATCCAATATAACAGATAAACAAAATTCAAGTTTACAACTGCTATACACGCAAGCATTTGAGTCCGAATACGTTTGTTTCAAAAGACCGTTTTCAAACTTATCAACATCAAGAGCCTGCCGGATTACGGTAAAAAGCTCGCATTCCCTTACGAGAATCACTTAGTCTTGTTCACAGAATTGAGATGCAGCGGACCTCCCCTCGGGCATTGCGGTGCTCGCACCTTAAAACAGGCCGGCAAATGTGCCGGCCTTCTTTTTGGGAAGATGAAACCCGCGCAGCCCGGGCACCGACTCGATAGTCTAAGACCTATCATCAATTGACAGTACTGTCCGGGGCGGCTCTGATAGACGCCATCAGACTAATAATCAGTTCTTTCCGGAAACGCCCCTTGTCCACGCTTGTCCTGCACCATTCTTGCTATGTCGACCATCTGACGCCTCTCGGGCATCCTGAGCGCCCCGACCGGATACGCGCGATCGACAGGATCCTGGAACACGAAAAATTTCAATCGCTGGAACGCGACCACGCGCCGGTCGCAGCGCTGGAGGACATCGCCAGGGCGCATCCGATGGCCTATATCGACCAGTTACACCGCCTGGCACCCGATGAAGGTGTCGCGCGCGTGGACGCAGACACAACCATGTCGCCCGGCACATGGGAAGCAGCCCTCAGAGGCGCCGGCGGCGCTTGCCGTGCGGTTGATGAAGTCCTGACAAAGAAAGTCAGCAATGCGTTTTCCGCGTCCCGCCCACCCGGCCACCATGCGGAAAAAGAACGGGCAATGGGGTTTTGCTTCTTCAACAACGTCGCGGTCGCCGCCCGGTATGCCCAGGAAAAACATGGTATCGGCAGGGTCGCTATCATTGATTTTGACGTTCACCACGGCAACGGAACGCAGGACATCTTCTGGGACGATGCCAGTGTCATGTACTGCTCCACGCACCAAATGCCGCTTTATCCGGGTTCTGGCGCCGCAACAGAGACCGGTGAGGCAAATACCATCGTCAACGTCCCGCTGGCACCCGGCGAGGATGGCCTAGCCTTCAAGGAAGCCATGGAGGTCGCCATTCTGCCGCGGCTTGATGACTTTGCGCCTGAGCTGGTCATCATTTCGGCCGGGTTTGACGCCCATGCGCGCGACCCGCTAGGTGGCCTCAATCTCTTGGAGGCCGATTTTGCCTGGGCAACAAGGGTGCTGATGGATGTCGCCGACAAACACAGTGATGGCGCAGTCATCTCCGTGCTTGAAGGTGGATACGACCTGGAAGGCCTTGCCCGATCCACCGCTGCCCATGTCATGACGCTGATGACGGGCTGAGAGCCAGGCTGGGAAAAACGACGGGGATCATCACTGCTATCTCGCCGTTCGCATCTTGACCTGCGCGCCGAAGCCCGCGAGTTTCCATCAGAACCGTTGGAGCCAGAAAGGGACCCTATCGATGAGCGATGCTGCAGGAGATATTTCCAAGCTTTCTTTCGAGGATGCGCTCAAGCAGTTGGACACGATTGTGCGGGAACTTGAACAGGGCAACGTTCCATTGGAACGCAGCATCGAGATGTATGAGCGCGGCGACGCTCTTCGCAAGCATTGCGACACTTTGCTGAAATCGGCAGAAGCCAAGGTTGAAAAAATCCAACTGGGCCAAAACGGCGAAGCGTCTGATACCACGGAACTCGACCCTCAGTAAGCATTGCCTCCACAGTGTAAGATCGAAGGGTCTTCAGCACACCGTCCATCTTGCACCTTGAACGGATCCCGGTCATTTCGAAGAACTGAAAGTTGCCTCACAGACTGCTTGTGAGTCGCGTTCAGTCCAGGATTCATGAGGGTTTCTCTTTCTGCTCTCAGGCCTCTTTCAAAGAATCTCGGATCGTTCCCTGCACTGTGCCCGGCCAGGCACATTGCGATAAAAACGCACTTCAGTTGCTATTTTTCAAACTAATTGCTAGTAATATTGACAGGTTTAAGAGGTCTTTATGTAATATTTAGTAGTTGCTTTTGATTATGCCTGCACTTAATAAAACAGACGAAGTCGATCTACTTTTACGTGTACTAGAATGCTCCACTCAATCCGATGGCTGGACTCCAATTCTGGCGCTTGTCGACTTAAAACTGGGCTGTACCTCGTTCATTTGCGAAATCGAAAAGAACGGCAATCCGACGCAGAAGTTCGGTGGAGACCGATCGTACGCGCATCTGAACGAAATGCTGCAGACCGCCAAACCGGATGGGGGACAAGATGCGCTTCGGTTTCTCATGACCAACGCGGCGCTCTACTATCCCTACTGCAAGACAACCCTGAACAAGGGCGAATTCAACGGCAACAAGCCCTCATTGGAAAGAGCCCGTTCGCGAGATGGCACTCCGAACAGCCGTCCAGAGGAGCCTGAAGTCCCGGGCCTGATTAGCCCGCTAAAGCGCACCGACCACTCAACAATCCTGTTCGGATGCCTCTTCAACACATATACGACCGAGACGATAGACGTTGAGCTCGCCTCAGAAACATTTCGTACCCTTACGAAAGTGTTGGCACCTGGGCTCGAAGCTTTTTTTCAGCTCGAGCGGGAGCGCGCTGAGAACCAGATACAGCGTATATTGCTTTCCTGCTCGTCCTGCCCCTCAGTCCTGATGACCGGGGACAGGACCGTGTTGGGACAAACCTCAACCGGCCTGAACAGCCTGCTCTCAACAGGAGGTGCAATTCTGCGCGGCGAGAAGGTCGATTTCAAAAACAAGCAACTGGAAGCCTGTCTCCAGGACGCCCTTGATGCTGTCTACGCCCCGAATACGTCCGTGCACACTAAAAACGGCACAGCCAACGCATCCACTCAGGATCAAAGAAACAATTCCGTTTGCATCGAGGACCCGGAGGGGAACCTTAGACGTCTCATTTTCGGACGCGTGCCCTCCCCGGTCAGCCAAAGCGGCATCAATCAGGAGCCCTGGGTGCTGATTCGAATAGCCGAAACATCCAAGCTTCCGGAAGACATTGAAGCGATCCTGCAGGACCGTTTTGACCTGTCGCAGTCAGAAGCCCATCTGGCGCGCCATCTGACGATGACCGGTTCGATGAACGATACGGTTGAAAAGCTCGGCATCACCCGAAACACCGCGAAGACCCACCTCAGGCGAATTTTTGAAAAAACCGGTGTTCACACGCAACTGCAGCTTGCGGGGCTGATCCACAGACTGTCGGGACTGTTCTAGCAGATTTCGTCGGATTGAAAGGGCCGGCTGCCCTGGCAACAGAGGCTGCCGGTAGTGGACCTGCAACAAAAAGGGGCCGCAAAACGCGACCCCAAGTTGATCACTGTGCACGTGGCCCCATCGACCACCCCATTCCAATAGGCCAGATCGACAATGTATGCATCACCCAAAAGGGTGACTGGATTTCAAAAACGCTCACCAACACTAAAAATGCACGTGATCTGCACCACAGCTCTGAAGCTTGACTGTAGTGTTTGTGAAAGTCGTCTGTTGGTATCGCGCAACAATTTGGCGCATTCCTGCAGCGGCATTTGCGCCCTATAACCGGTTGGTGTATGCCTGCCCGCCAGATTTACTTTCGTGGAGCCTTCAGCAGAGTGTCTTCAAAGCCCAATACCCCACTCCTTGATCAGGTCAACTCTCCCGAGGACCTTCGCGCACTCGAAGAAACCGATCTCCAACAGGTCGCCGACGAGTTGCGGTCGGAAACCATTGACGCCGTCTCGATCACCGGCGGTCATCTGGGTGCGGGTCTGGGTGTTGTCGAGCTCACAGTCGCGCTGCACTACGTTTTCAACACGCCGGACGACAAGATCATCTGGGATGTCGGGCACCAGTGTTATCCGCATAAGATCCTGACCGAACGGCGTGATCGCATCCGGACGCTGCGTCAGGGTGAAGGCCTGTCCGGATTTACCAAGCGCGCGGAAAGCCGTTACGACCCGTTCGGCGCGGCGCATTCATCGACATCAATCTCTGCCGGACTTGGCATGGCTGCGGCACGGGATTTAAAGGGCGGCGATAACAACGTTATTGCGGTCATCGGTGATGGCGCCATGTCCGCCGGCATGGCTTACGAGGCCATGAACAACGCCGGTCATCTCGGCTCACGCCTCATCGTCATCCTCAACGACAATGACATGTCGATCGCCCCTCCGGTCGGTGCGATGTCCGCATATCTTGCCAAATTGGTTTCCGGTCCGACGTACCAGACTTTGCGGGATGCGGCGAAGAACATTGCCAAGAACCTGCCCAAACCGGTTTTTGAGAAGGCGGCACGTGCCGAAGAATATGCCCGCGGGTTCTGGACCGGCGGCACCATGTTCGAGGAGCTCGGGTTCTACTATGTCGGTCCCGTTGACGGCCACAACATGGAACACCTTCTACCGGTGCTCAAAAACGTGCGCGACACGCACCATGGCCCGGTGCTGATCCACGCGGTGACGCAAAAAGGAAAAGGCTATGGGCCGGCGGAAGGTGCGAAGGACAAATATCACGGCGTCGCCAAATTCGATGTCATCACCGGCAAACAATCCAAGCCGAAAGCCAACGCTCCAAGCTATACCAACGTTTTTGCAACTTCGCTGATCAAGGAAGCGGAAGCCGACGACAAGGTCGTGGCCATCACCGCGGCGATGCCGGACGGGACCGGGCTCAATCTCTTCGGCGAAGCGTTTCCGGAACGGACCTACGACGTCGGCATTGCCGAGCAGCATGCCGTAACCTTTGCGGCTGGTCTTGCGACGGAGGGCTACAAGCCATTCGCTGCCATCTATTCAACGTTTCTTCAACGCGCCTATGACCAGGTCATTCACGACGTTGCCATCCAGGGCCTGCCGGTTCGCTTTCCGATCGATCGTGCCGGTCTTGTCGGTGCCGACGGACCGACCCATGCAGGCGCATTCGACACGGCGTTTCTCTCCTGCCTTCCCGGTTTTGTAGTCATGGCGGCTGCGGACGAAGTTGAATTGCGTCACATGGTTGCGACTGCAGCGGCCTATGATGAGGGCCCATTGTCCTTCCGGTATCCGCGCGGCGAAGGCGTCGGCCTTGACATGCCGGAACGCGGTAGCGTCCTTGAGATCGGCAAGGGCGTGATCCGGCGCGAAGGCACAAAAGTTGCGCTTCTGAGTTTCGGTGGACGAATGAGCGAATGCCTGAAGGCTGCCGATGAACTCGACGCCGCAGGGCTTTCAACAACAGTTGCAGACGCCCGGTTTGCGAAACCTCTCGACATGGACATGATCCGGCGTCTTGCGCGCGAGCATGAAGTCCTGATCACGATCGAGGAAGGCTCTGCAGGCGGTTTCGGCAGTCACGTTCTGACACGGCTCGCGGAAGAAGGCCTTTTGGAAAACGGTCTCAAGATCCGAACCCTGGCGCTTCCCGATGTTTTCATCGACCAGGACAAACCGGACGCCATGTATGCCAAGGCGGGTTTGAATTGCGACGGTATTTTGAAGGCCGTGTTCACGGCGCTTGGCACAGAAATGCTCACCGCTCCGCAACGGGCATAAACGGTTTTACGGCCGACGAAATCGTCGTTCGGGGACATGTATGCGGCACCCCTCAAATCATGATTGACAGAAGCTGCGATTACTGGAAAGGCTGCTAGGCAGGATCAATCGTGTCGGTTCCAACCGGCGCTTTTGTTTTAGCATCAGTTCCCGTGAGGCAATCATGGCTCAGACACTTCTTTCCGTGTCCGCTCTCTTGCTGTCTGTCGCCCTGCTCATTTTCGGGCACGGGCTCCAGACAACCTTGCTGCCTCTCGCTGCGGACCGGTATTACTTTACCGATTTCGAGATCGGTGCCATTTCCTCGGCTTACTTCGTCGGACTGGTGCTGGGCTGCCTGGCGGCTCCCCTCCTGATCATGCGCGCCGGACATATCCGCGCCTTCGCCGCGCTGGTTTCGCTTATGTCCGGCGCTGCAATCCTGCACCCGGTCATTATAGATCCCTATGCCTGGTTCATCATCCGCGTGGTATCCGGGTTCAGCCTGGCCGGGTTTTACATGATCGTAGAAAGCTGGCTCAACGAAAGCGCGACGAACGAGAACCGCGGAACGATCATGTCCATCTACATCGTGATCGTTTTCGGATCGCTGATCCTCGGTCAGGTATCGATCGCCAGTATGAGCATTGCTTCTTTCGTGCCGTTCGCAGTTGCATCGGTGGCGCTGAGCCTTGCCGTAATGCCAATATCCCTAACGACCGCGACGCAACCGGCTCCGATCACGCTGGTACGGTTCCGGCCAATCAGGCTCTACCGAACTTCGCCAGCGGCCTTTGTCGGGATCCTGTTGATTGGCGTTTGCCAAGGGGCGGTCTTCACGCTTTCGCCGCTTTACGGATCTCAGATCGGTCTCTCGACCAATCAGTCCGCCTATTATGCCGCGGCGATCATCGGGGGTGGCATGATCGCGCAGTGGCCGGTCGGTCGGCTCTCCGACCGGATGGACCGCCGGCTGGTTCTTGTCGGACTTGGAACGGCGACCACCGCTGCGTCATTGTCAATCGTGATCTTCTCACCAACCGTGTTCCTGGTTGCGATCCTGTCCGCGATCCTTGTCGGTATGTTCACGCAACCGCTCTACGCGATCGCGGTTGCCCACGCGTTCGACCATGCTGCACCCGAGGACTTTGTCGAAACGTCTTCAGGCATGCTGCTTTCCTTCGGCATCGGATCGATTATCGGTCCTTTGGTTGCCTCGCTGATCATGGGCCAGATCGGTCCCTCAGGCCTTTATGTCATGATCGCGGCGGTCAGCCTGACGATGGCTGCCTTTGTTCTGACGCGCGTCTTCACACGGCAGGCGCTTCCGGTCGACGAGAAGACCGACTTTGAATACGCCGCGACAGCACAGGTCGGTTCGGTCATTTCCCCCGAACCGCTTGATGTTGAGGCGGAAGAATATGTCATTCCGCCGGAGGAATTTCCGGCCTACGAGGATGACATCTATAATTTCGACACGGTGCCGGACGAGGAAACCGAAAGTACCGAAACGAAGGAAGACAATAAAACGGGTGACGAAAACGCACAGACCGGCCATGCGGGTAAACCTCTGGGAACCGACACCCCGCCGACCACTGACGGCGAACCCAAAGTCAAAACCTGAAACCGTTGCGGGACAGAAACTGCGCTGTTTCGCCCCTCGACAAGCCGTTTGAACCAGCGTAAGAGCGCTCCATGGCCATTCAAGCGTCACGACTGCACCTGCTGAGGCGGGAACGCCATCCCCTCGTCGCAATGGCGATGGTCGCGTTCACGCTGCGCTTGTGTCTCGGCATTCTGGCCACGGCGCTCTCGCCGGAAGTTGCGGCCGCCAATGGCCTCACTAGCTTATGCCACTCCTCGAGCCCGGCATTGGGCTTTGCCGCGCATGACCCTGCGACCTGCCAATGCGGTCCGGTCTGTGCGCACGGATGCGCAACAGGCACCTGTCTTTCAGCTGCTGCACCCTCATTTTCTCCAAATGCCCTTCCGGCGGAAAGTTTGCCTGCGAAGGTCAACCGTGATGCCAAACTATCGCCGTCCCGGAACGTTGCCCCAATTCGCGCGCCACCAGTGTCCCTGATCTGAAACCGAAACCAAATTTCAGACTTTAAAGGACACGGACATGAAACTCTGGACATCCATCGCCGCCGCAGCGGCGCTCACTTTCGTCTCTCTTTCCTCGTTTGCCGCTGACTACAAGGCGGGCGACCTGACGCTCTCCAAAACATGGACACGGGCAACACCGCCAAAGGCAAAAGCAGGCGGAGGCTTTGTCGAAATCATGAATTCGGGCGCAACAGCCGACCGACTTGTGGCCGCAAGTTCCGACGTTGCCGCAAAGGTTGAGATCCATGAAATGGCTGTCACCGATGGAATCATGAAAATGAGAGAGCTTAACGACGGCATTGAGATCCCTGCCGGTGAAACCGTCACGCTTCAACCAGGCGGCCTGCACATCATGTTCATGGGGCTAAATCAATCCTTCGAAGAAGGGACGACGGTCCCGGTCGTCTTGACCTTTGAAAAGGCTGGCGACGTAGCGATAGATCTTGATGTCGCAAAGATGGGCGCAAAGTCGATGGACCATGGTCATGGCGACCACGGCCATAATCACAACTAACCCAATTGTGAGCATGGCCGCGCTGCACGGCGCGGCCCTCCTGCACTAGATCATTATCTGACACGCAATCGCGAGGCGAATGCCATCACGCTGATGGGCGCAAGCAACGCAGTTGGTCAAGAAGGGGACACCCAATGTCCGGATTACAAATCTTTCGGTACGCGGCTTGGGCGGCAGTTGCCGTCCTTGCCGCCGCATCAGGATTTCTCGTTTATCAGCAGACTGCTGGCAACGGGAATTCCGGCGCCCTGATCGAACCGCTGGCAGCGATCGGCGGTCCGTTTGAACTCGTCGACGGCAACGGCGAGACTGTCACCGATGCGGAATTTGCCGGCAAGCCACTCGTCCTGTTTTTCGGGTTCACCTACTGCCCGGATGTCTGCCCGACGACCCTCTCCGAACTCCAGGGCTGGATGGAGGCTCTTGGACCTGACGCCGACAAACTCAATTACGCGTTCGTGTCGGTGGATCCGGAACGGGACACGCCCGATGTCATGCGCGACTATGTGTGGGCGTTCGACAAGCGGATCAGGCCATTGACCGGTTCGCGCGAACAGGTCGATGCAGTGATCAAGGCCTATCGCGTCTATGCAAAGAAGGTCCCACTTGACGACGGCGACTATACGATGGACCATTCCGCCGCTGTCTACCTGATGAATTCAGACAACAAGTTCGTCGGGACAATCGCCTATGCAGAGGCAGAAGAAACCGCGCTGGAGAAACTGCGTCGCCTGATTGCGAACGCGCCTGCCTCCAGCTGAGGCCGGCTCAAGTGGAGCACCATTGATGCGCATGCCACTCTATATAGGACTGACTGCCGGCGCGACCGGGCTCGTTGCGCTGTCAGCCGTCTTGTGGCTCTACGCCGGTGAACGGGTTTACGCCGACCGGCTCCTGTCTGCGATTGCCAGCTGCTTCGGCTGACAGCGCTAACCTCTCAGTTCCGGAATACGCTTGGTACCCACGGCGGCACATGGCCTCAAAACGTCTCGATCAGCATCTTGTCGACAGCGGCCACTTTGCAAGCCGTGCAAGGGCCCGCGACGCGATCCTGCGGGGCACGGTTCGACTTGACGGCGCGCTCTGCCGAAAGCCGGCGCAGAAAGTCTTGGGCGACGCGTCCGTGGAAGTCGACGACCCGGCTTCGAAATATGTGTCGCGCGCTGCCCTGAAACTTGTTGAAGGCCTCGACCGGTTTGGCGTCGATCCAAAAGGCAGGATCTGTCTTGATGTCGGTGCATCTACCGGCGGTTTCACGCAGGTCCTGCTTGAACGGAATGCGGCCAAGGTGCACGCGATCGATGTCGGTCATGATCAGCTTCGGGAGGAGCTTCGCGACCACCTCCGCGTTGTCGCGCAGGATGGGCTGAATGCACGTGACCTGAAAAGCCGTCACCTTGACGGAGACAGTCCGGACCTGATCGTTTCCGATGTCAGCTTCATCTCGCTCAAACTGGCTCTTCCACCTGCCCTCGATCTGGCAGCGCCCGGGGCTGAGTGTGTTTTGCTGGTAAAGCCACAGTTCGAAGCAGGCAGGGAGAAGGTCGGCAAGGGCGGGCTCGTCGACCCCGTCACTGCCGAAGAGACTGCGAACGACCTTCAAACATGGCTTTCCACCTATCCTGACTGGATGGCAGGCGATCTGGTCCCCTCGCCCGTAAAGGGTGGCGACGGCAATGCCGAATGGCTGCTTTATGGGCGAAAATCGATCTGATCAGCCGCTGTCGGGCAAGGAAGCGATCCGCGTCCACTGCCTGAGACGACCGGCAATGGTTGATTGTTTTCAAAACAAGCCGCCAAAGATCAACTCTCGATCGAAGATTTTTCCCTCATTGGTTGAGTTTTCTGCGATCACATTTCCCTTTTGGGAAGATTTCGGACCTATAACCGAAACAACACAAAAGGGAGCGTTACATGGATATTCCGGCACTGGAAAGCGTTGAATGCGCGATACTCCATGAACAATTCAATCCGTTGGACGGTAACGTCATTTTCCAGGTAATCCAAAAGCTTGCGAGGGAGCTGAATTACGCCCCCGAAGTCCAGTTGATCGCCTCGTCGACGCGCAAGGACATTCATGTGCATGCCAACGGCCACCGGATCCTGGTCAGCCAGAACACGGACCCGCTTGGGCCTGAAGGATTTCGAACGGCGCTCTCCACCCCCTATACCGGATTTGTCCTGCCCAACGCCCATGATGTCGTTATGCGGCACAAGGCGAATACTTTCATCACCATTGCCAAGGGATTTCTGGACAGCCGGCATATCAGGGAGGAATTGGGCTCAAGGTCTTCGCATTTTCTCGAAGCCATCAGTGCCGTTTCGTCTTTCAACACGCTGGAGG
Organism: Roseibium sp. HPY-6; assembly: GCF_040530035.1. Taxonomy (NCBI): domain Bacteria; kingdom Pseudomonadati; phylum Pseudomonadota; class Alphaproteobacteria; order Hyphomicrobiales; family Stappiaceae; genus Roseibium; species Roseibium sp. HPY-6. The sequence continues at coordinate 1,365,191 of NZ_JBEWCD010000002.1, read as the reverse complement.
AAGCGGATCGGGCGAGAACCTTCTGTTACGAATTGGCAAAGCTCATCATTGGCCACAATCCGGCAACGGCGATCCATTGGTGCGTCAGCGACAACCTTGTACCTCAGTCTTATTTTGAAGGCGTTGCAAAGGATGGCGACTATACGCTCTTGAACATCCGCCCCTATCTCAGCTCCAGCGCGGGACGCCTCGGTGAAGGCCTGCCTCTGAAAATGGTGGTGAACGGGTCTCAATGGATCATCGGCAAAATGATCGAATTTGAGGAAGCGCGGGTTCCGTTTCCCTGGATGATGGAAGTTGTCTATGGCTTTATCAAGCTATGCCAGATCCGCGGGTCGATCCTGCCGGACAACAACACTTTCGGCAACGAGGACGAGGACTGGTCGGTTGCCGTTTATCACGAGAAGATCGAAGGCCACTCCGCCTGGGACAAAGTCAGACTTGTGGTCGTGCACGCGCCCGAATTCGGCATTTACGGGGATACGACGGCAAAACGCTATCACAGGTATGAAAGCGCGGAGGACATTCGCCAACGCGCCGAAGAAGAAAAACACGAGGTAACGGCGGCCAATGATCCTCAGCCTTATGACCGGCGACCGGAGTCCGCTGCGGAGCAAGCCGGATCGGGAGACCGCCTGCCTCCCGAAAGCGAGGCAGCAAACGACACCCGGCGCGAAATCAAGATTACGCAACAGAAACAGGATCTGAATGCCTTGCGCGATTTTGCCAGACGGTCCAGTGGATCGGACCGGGCGACCGGCAATGACACTCCACAGAGCTGGCTGTCCCGGGCCAAGGGTCTCTTCAGGGGTGATCGCTAGGCCACAATTCGTAAACGGCGCTCGCGACGGCACGCGCCAGATCTTGCCCCCATGACCCGTTGACGCTATCGCTCGCACATGCGCGAAACAAATCTACAAGTATCCGAACTCGGGCATCGCGGTGACGGAGTTGCACGCACGGACAAAGGCCCAGTCTACGTGCCGGGCGCACTGCCCGGAGAGACGGTGACTGCGAATGTCATCGACGGCAGGGCTAAAAACCCCAGCTTCAAGACACTTTCACCCGACCGGATCACGCCCGTCTGCCGACATTACGAAACCTGCGGCGGCTGTGCGCTTCAGCATCTGGCGCAAGCACCCTATCTCGTCTGGAAACGTGAACTCGTCGCAAAGGCGCTCAAGGACCGCGGTATTGTTGCGGAGGTTTCCGACACGATTTCCGCAACAGCCGGTGGCCGGCGGCGGGCGGTTCTGACGGCAACACGCGCCGGCAGGCACACGTTACTCGGCTATCATGAAAAGGCGAGCCACCGACTGGTCGATGTGACCGAATGTCCGGTTCTCGATCCAGCAATCGTCAATGCACTGCCCGGACTGAAATCGCTCGCGGGAGACGTACTGCCGCGAAAGGGAGAGCTTCGCCTGACCGTGCTGAATACGACGGCCGGTCTCGACGTTGCCATCGACAAGGCAGACAAAGGATACGATCGCAAGATCCCCAGCCTGTCGCAAAAAACAGTCGAGCTCGATCTGGCGCGGCTTTCGGTCAACGGCGAAGTGCTTCTTGAGATCCGCCCCCCTCGCCTCGACATGAACGGCGTTGGGCTAACTGTTGCGCCGGGCGGTTTTACGCAGGCAACCCAGGCCGGTGAGGAAGCCCTTTCCCTGTTGGTGTGCGAAGGTGTTGGAAAGGCAAAAACCGTTGCAGACCTGTTTTCAGGTGTCGGCACTTTTGCCTTTCGTCTTGCCCGCCAGGCAAATGTCCATGCGGTTGAAGGAGATGTCGGAGCAATGGCTGCCTTCGACAAGGCGCTCCGAAATGCGCGCGGGTTGAAAAAAGTAACCTTTGAGCGGCGCGACCTTTTCCGGCGCCCCCTGGTGCAGGAAGAACTGGAGCCGTTTGACGCGGTGGTGTTCGATCCGCCCAGAGCAGGCGCACAGGCGCAGGCAGAGCAGCTGGCCCGATCGAAGGTCAAAACCGTCCTTGCCGTATCGTGCAATCCGGCGACCTTCGCACGGGATGTCAGGCTTCTGCTTGATGGCGGCTATACGCTTCAAAGCGTCACACCGGTGGACCAGTTCCATTATTCGCCCCATATTGAGGTGGTTGCGCTATTGACCCGGGAGTGAGCCATGGCTGCAGTGGACGACAAGACGGATCTGTCACCCAGAGGAAACGGTTTTCCGCCTCTGGCCAGTCTGGCGCGGCGCACAAGATACGCCCTGCATCAGGGTAGCCGGGTCGCGCTCTACACACTGCATTCAGAAGCCATGCGCCGGATGAACAAGCGCATCCAAAAAGACCTGCCCGATACCCCCAAGGTTCAGCCTGACGGGCCGGTCCCCGGTCAGCGCCGCATGCTTGCCGACATTTTCAAACTGTTTGCGGACGATCTGAAAGCAGTCGAAGACGGGCTTTACCCGATGCCGTCGGACGGGACGCTCAGCCCGCGCGAGCTGCTTGAAACCAGCCGCGCATTCTTCAAGGACGTTCCTGAGGTGGCCAGGCGCCGCGCGACCGGTGCTCATCAGGAAGTCAATGAAGAGGTTAGCGGGTTCGCCGAAGCCCTGCCCCGTTATTACCGGCAAAACTTCCATTTCCAGACGGATGGATGGCTGTCGGAAGACAGCGCGCGGCTTTACGACTTTCAGGTCGACGTCCTGTTTTCCGGCGCGACGGCCGCCATGCGGCGTAAGGTCCTGATCCCTTTCGCAGAAATCCTGAAAAAGAAAGACCAGCGAAAGGTGACGTATGTCGACCTTGCGTGCGGTACCGGCGGTTTACTGCGCCCGGCGCTCAAGGCGTTTCCGCGCCTACACGGGATCGGCCTTGATCTGTCGGAGCCCTATCTTTCCGTCGCACGGGAGCGAACGAAAACACGCCGTGCGCGCTACGTGACGGCGATGGCGGAATCCCTGCCCTTCGCCGATGCCTCGCTCGACGTCATCTCTTGCGTCTTTCTGTTCCACGAATTGCCCCCGAAGGTGCGCCGCCAGGTGATCGCAGAAGTATCCCGGGTATTGAAACCGGGCGGGTCGTTCCTTTTCGTCGACAGCCTGCAAACGGGCGACGTGCCGGATTACGACGGCCTTTTGTCGCTCTTCCCCCAGCTTTTCCACGAACCGTACTATACGTCTTATCTCAAGGAAGACCTGACAGGCCTTTGCGCCGGCGAAGGCCTGCAGGAGCGCTGGATGACGCCGGCATTCGTGTCGCGCGCGGTCGCGTTCGTCAAATCGGACTGAACGCCAACTCTTTCAGTGACACTGAAATTTTGAGCAACTTTCTCTTGTGACTGAAAGAAAACGCGCGTATATGCGTTGTCATGAGACTCGATCAATGGCTGTTACAGACGGGTGAAAACCGGAGCGCATTCGCGCGTCGGGCAAACCTGTCGCCTGCCTCCGTAACGGCCCTATGCAACGATCCGAATGTCTGGGTCTCGCGGGACATGGCCCGCAAGATTGCCATCGCAACGGATGGCGCAGTGACCCCGAACGACTTTCTCGGATTGGCTACAACCAAGGAGCATCCCGTGTCCCAGGCCCGTGTCGCAGAAGCTATCCGCGCATTCGAACGTGGAGAAATGGTGGTCGTGACCGACGATGACGACCGCGAAAACGAGGGAGATCTGATCGTCGCAGCGTCTAAGATCACTTCGGAACAGATGGCATTCATGGTCCGTCACACATCGGGCATCATCTGCGCACCGATGACGCCCGCCAACGCGCGCCGGCTTCGACTTGATCCGATGGTCGCCGAGAACGACGCTCCACTCGCCACCGCCTTTACGATCTCTGTCGACTATCGTCAGGGACTGACTACAGGGATTTCAGCCGAAGAACGCTGCGCCACCGTTCATGCGCTTGCAAATCCCAATGTGGCGGCCGACGACTTTGTGCGTCCCGGACACATTTTCCCGCTTGTGGCGAAAGAAGGCGGCGTCATGATGCGTTCCGGTCATACGGAAGCCGCTGTCGATCTCTGCCGGTTGTCCGGCCTGGAAGAAGTCGGTGTCATCAGTGAGCTTGTAAACGACGACGGAACGGTGAAACGCGGACCGCAGGTTGCCGAGTTTGCCGCTGAACATGAGCTGAAGATGGTGTCGGTCTCCGACCTGATCGCCTGGCGCCAGCGCACCGAGCGCATGGTGGAGAGGGTCAATGAGCAACCGGTAGAGACAATTGCCGGGCCGGCCTATGCAATGACCTATTCAACGCCCTATGACCCGATGCATCATCTTGCCATCGTCTACGGCGACATTCTCGACGGCCGCAGCGTTCCGGTGCGCTTGCAACTGGAATCTGTTCTGGATGACGTTTTTGGTGAAAGCCGGCCGCTTGATCACATCATGAACCACTTCGCTGAGAGAGGACGCGGTGTCATTGTGTTCCTGAGAGAAGGCTCCGTCGGCGTTGCACGCCAGTCGCGGCGTGCCCGCTCCGACTTTGAGGCCGCAGATACGGAAGAACATGGCTCCGCACAGGCCCGGCAGGAACAGTGGCGCGAAGTCGGCCTCGGAGCCCAGATCCTGAAGGACCTCGGTGTCAGCTCAATCCGGCTGCTTGCCTCACGCGAGCGGCATTATGTCGGCCTGGAAGGCTTTGACATCAAAATCGACGAGACAGAAATTCTCGACACCTGAACGTTCATGTCGCAGGTGCGAGCAAAAGTGCCCGCACCTGCCAGGGCGTCTTACGACAGATGTTCCTTGAAAAACGCGATCGTGCGATCTTCGGCAAGCTTTGCAGCTTCTGCATCAAATCGCGGTGTGGTGTCGTTGTGGAAGCCGTGGTTGACGCCCGGATACATGTGGGCAACGTAGTCTTTCCCGTTGGCCTTGAGCGCCTCCTCGTAAGCTGGCCAGCCTGCATTGATGCGCTCGTCCAGTTCGGCAAATTGCAGCATGAGCGGTGCCTGGATCTTCGGTACATCGGCAGCATCCGCCTGACGGCCGTAAAACGGAACGCCTGCGGCCAGTTCCGGATAGGCAACGGCTATTGCATTCACCACGCCGCCGCCGTAGCAGAACCCAACCGCACCGACTTTGCCGGTGCTGTCGTCACTGTTCAGCAGATATTCAAAGCCGGCAAAGAAGTCGTTGAGGAGCTTTTCCCGATCAACGGTTCGCTGCAATTCCCGGCCTTCGTCATCAGTGCCCGGATAACCTCCGACAGAGGTCAGCCCGTCGGGCGCCATTGCCATGAACCCTGCTTTGCCGAGACGACGCGCGACGTCTTCAATGTAAGGATTTAAGCCCCGGTTCTCGTGAATGACGAGCACTGCAGGCAGTTTACCGGTGCTGCCAGCTGGCTTGACGAGATAGGCATTCACCTCGCCGTGGCCGTTTGGCGAGGGGTAGGTGATGCGCTGGGTCTCGATAGACGTGTCATCGGGATCCACCTGCTGGGCGAGTGCGTAGTTGGGCGACAGTTGGTCGAGCAGCATCGCCGCAGTCACACCTGCGACGGTGAATTTCGCCGCCCCGTTCAAAAACTCGCGCTTCGTGATCTTGCCGTGTGCGTAATAGTCGTAAAGGTCGAGCAGTTCCTGAGGGAAATCCTTCGCCGTCATCCGGCGAACCGGTGTCATGTCGTTCATCACATTACTCCTTGAACCATGCGAAGCAGAGTGCACCTTTGATAGTAGAAGAAGGATGCGCCAGGTCTATGGGAGAGCCGCGACGAAGTTGTAACGGTTTGTAACAGCACACCCGTCACGGCAGCCCTTGAGGCCCCGGAAGACTTTTACGATTTTCTTTCCGCAAATATCCGCTCGATCCAGCGGCTGACGGCAACCATCCGCGCAAGACCGGCCTGATCAGCGTGCTGCATCAGCCACACTTCCCGCTGCAGGTCCGGTTCGGGCTCCGGCAACCTTCTAATACGCGGGTCCGTTTCCGCAATCACTATCGGAATGACCGAGCGCCCAAGTCCCGCGGCAATCGCTTCAATGACCCCTTCCAAATCACTCGGGCGTATCTTTGAGACGCTACGCGCGCCGGATTTCAGATATTCGGCCATCCAGCGGGCCTGCGGAAGGAAGTTCATGTTCTCGTGGTAGATAATCCAGGGAAGTTCGTCGGAGCTGCCGTCTGACGGGCCGTAAGCCGCATGCTTGAGTACAGCAATTCGTTTTGCCGTCACATTGTGCCCACCATCGCGGGGTCGGCCAAGCCGGATCGCCATATCGGTTTCACGTCTGGTAAGGCTGACATTTCGCACCTCGGACGCCAGGTGCAATTCAATCCCGGGATGCTGCTGACTGAATTGCCTTATCGCGGGCATCAGAATTTTGGAATTCACGACCGGTACGGAAGAGAGCCTGACAATGCCTTCTTCGGCCAGCCTTGCACCGGTCAATTCAGATGTGAGCAAGTCAAGCGCTGTTTCCACGGATTCGGTGTGAGAGATCGTACGAAGTCCGGCTGCTGTCAGTTCGAGCGAACCATTTGCGGATTTTTCGATCAGTTGCGCACCGATTTCGTCCTGCAGAGCCGTTAAGCGCCTCGATACGGTTGTTGCATCAACCTGCAATCGTTCAGCCGCGCCGGATAAAGATCCGGCACGATAAAACGCCAACAGAAATTTCAAGTTCTCCCAATTCACCGCTGCATTATTGCAGCTCCTATCTGCACTTACGAGAATTTACTTGCGTTTATGCAGGCTGTTAGAAAGCACCAGCTACTTATGAAAGAAACACAATGCTTCAGGATCTGACCGTCTGGACCGGACTACCCCCGACATATCTGGCCATTAGCGCAATTATGGCGTTCGTCGCCGGGGCGGTGCGCGGCTTTGCCGGCTTTGGTCTTTCGGCCGTTTTGATGGCCAGCATCGTGGTATTCATTCCGCCCATCGAACTGATACCGGTCTGTTTCCTTTTGGAGCTTGCGGCCAGCGTTGCGATGTTCCGCGGCGGTTTGCGGGATGCAAAACTCAGCACCGCCATAACGCTCGCCCTTTTCAGTGCCATCGGCGTGCCGCTCGGTCTTCTGCTGACAACGAGCATCGACGCGGAGCTGTCAAAGCTGTTTGCCTTGATTCTCGTTCTCAGCCTGACAATCCTGCAGCTATTCAAAGTCAATTTTCACATGGCTTCTGATCGCGTTGCTTTGCCTGCGGCCGGTTTTGCTGCCGGCATCGTCAGCGGGCTTGCATCGATCGGTGGCATGGTGATCGCGCTCTATGTCCTTGCATCACCGAAAAAAGCACGCGAAATGCGCGGTTCGCTCGTACTCTATCTTTTTTTCGGGATGTTCACCTCGTCGGTGACGCTCATCTGGTTCGGCGTGCTCAATGAACAGTCTTTCGCAAGAGCCGCGGTCCTTGCGCCGCTTGTGCTTGCAGGCGTTTTTGCCGGGACAATGCTGTTCAGCAAAAGCCTCGACCAGACCTATCGCCGGGGATGTCTTTATCTTCTGCTTCTGTTTGCAGGAGCAGGTTTCATCAGAACCGTCGCCTTTTAGAATTCTCTCCTGCTGCGCTTTCGACGCCCTTATCCAACCTGTCCCCTGTGGCGCAGGAAATGGTCGGCCAGCACACAAGCCATCATGGCTTCACCAACCGGTACGGCGCGGATCCCGACACACGGATCGTGACGGCCTTTGGTCATGACGTCCACTTCCTCGCCCTGACGGGTGATTGATTTGCGTTCTGTCAGGATCGACGAGGTCGGTTTTACGGCGAAGCGAACCACCACCGGATCACCGTTTGAGATGCCGCCCAGCACGCCGCCGGAATTGTTCGTCAAAAATACCGGTCTGCCCACGTCGTCAATGCGGATTTCGTCGGCGTTTTCTTCGCCAGTAAGACGGGCGGCCTCAAATCCGTTGCCGATTTCGACCCCCTTGACCGCATTGATTGACATCATTGCAGCGGCGAGCTCGGTGTCGAGTTTCCCGTATATCGGTGCGCCCCAGCCTGTTGGAACGCCTTCGGCGACGACTTCAATTACGGCACCGACCGAAGAACCCGCTTTGCGTACACCGTCCAGATAGTCCGCCCAGTTTGCCGCAGCAGCGGCATCCGGCGAAAAGAAGGGGTTGTTGCCGACCTCGGCCCAGTCCCAGTTGCCACGATCGATCGTCTGTGTTCCGACCTGAACCAGTGCACCTCTAATGGTAACGCCCTGCAGGACTTTCCGTGCGACCGCACCAGCGGCAACGCGCATTGCCGTTTCCCGCGCGGAGGACCGGCCACCGCCGCGATAGTCCCGAATGCCGTATTTAGCGTCATACGTAAAATCTGCATGTCCAGGCCTGAACCGATCCTTTATTTCAGAATAGTCCTTGGAGCGCTGGTCGGTGTTTTCCACCATCAGGGATATCGGCGTTCCAGTCGTTTTCTGCACACCGTCTTCATCCGCCATGACACCGGAGAGAATTTTGACTTCATCAGCTTCCCGGCGCTGGGTTGTGAAGCGGGACTGCCCGGGCTTGCGCTTCTCCATAAAGCCCTGAATATCAGCTTCGGTCAAAGGGATCAGCGGCGGACATCCGTCAATGACACAGCCGATCGCAGGGCCATGACTTTCCCCCCAGGTGGTGACGCGAAACAAATGACCGAAACTGTTGTGGGACATACAGGGATCCAAATCGTGAGCAGGAAAGAGATCAGGCGCCGAGCGATAAGGCAAAGCGCTGCGAAGCTCAAGCCTTCCTTCGCTTTTGCCCTTGTTGAATGAAGTTTCCGACCGGTCAGACCAAGCCAAGTCCGGCCGTTTGTGTGCGCTTGGCAAATGCCGGAAGACCGGCTCCACTATTGTTGTGAGCTGAGATCTACCGTCTTTGAGACATGCTTATTTTTGACATCTATAAAAACATCTCGCGATTTCTTGCATGTATTTGCCAATCTTTAATGCTCATCGTTTATTAGAATAGTGCTTGGGCGGTTTAATGTGGGGCACAGAAGTGCACATCCGAGGTTGGCTGACAGGTCTGATTGTTTTTTTGCTGGCACCCTGCCTGCTTTTTGCCTCGCTCTGGTTTCACAGCAAGTTCGAAGATGTAAACTCGATAGACCGCAGTCTCGCCGGCCTTAATCTGATACAGGCGCTCGGTCCGCTGATGCAGGAAAAGGCGCTCACCGGGACCGTAAAGCAGCCGACTGAGCTGCTGGTACGACAGCTGGCTGATTTCGATGTCTCCGCACGAGAGCAAAGCCTTGTCGCAGACCTCAGCGGCTTCATGAACGAACAGGGCATCCCCGACGCCTTGCGCAAAGCCAGGTCGCTCGCATCATCAATTGCGCAGCATTCGCGGCTCAGTTCTTCGTCTTCGTTCGAAACGTCCGAGTTTCCGCATCTCATCAACGATACGCTTTTGAGCGTCGTCATTGAAACATCGGTCATGGTGAACAATGGTGAGATGCTTGCCGGAAAAGACGCGATAAACACCTGGGACAAGATGCTTGTTCCAGTCCAAGCAGGACAGTTCAAAGTCGCTGCTGATACCGCCTCCCGTGCGACTAAAGAAAACTTCATGGATCTACAGGGTCCGAAAGCCGACTCGCTCAGAGACAAGGCTGCTGCCTATCGAAGCGCCAATCTCGCCTACCAGTCGGCAGGTTCCAAACTTCTGTCATCGACCATTAAGGGGACCACTGGTGCGGATATTGCCAACGGTGAGCTGAACAAAGTCCAACCGGACTTTGTACGCGCCATCTTCAACCTTTGGCAGGAGACCGTTGATTATCTGCATGCGGACCTGCAGCACCAGCGGGCCGAGACCATGTTTGCGGTTGCGCTGGCGGGCCTTGTGGGCGGCCTCGTCATCATCGCCGCCTTTGCGATCGCGGTTGCGCTCAGCCGGGCGCTCGCTGACCGAACACAGCAAGAATTTGAGAACCTCGGTTTCCACGATCCGCTGACAGGGCTGCCGAACCGGCGCGCGCTCCTCAAGACCCTTCGCGGCCTGTCCGACCGTGAAACACCGAACCGGATTGGCCTTGTCATCCTGGACTTGCGTCATTTCAAGAAGATCAACGACCTGTTCGGCGATCAGTCCGGCGACTCGATCCTGCGGGACGTTGCCGAGCAGCTCGTCCAATTCGCCGAAGCCGAGGATTTCCTCTGCAGGACGGGCGGCACTGAGTTCATGCTGTTGCGCCCCGATCTCACGGACAGTGCGTCGTTTGAAGACACTCCTGCCAGGATCATCCGGGAACTTGGCCGGGAACGCCAAATTGAAGGCCAGAAGTTGGTCCTTGAATCAAATGCCGGTCTGCTGATCAGCAACGCCGGAGACCCGATAACCGACCAGTTGCTTGTCGATGCCGAGCTTGCTCTGCGCTCTGCAAAACAAAAAGCACCGCGCAAAGTGGAACGCTTCACCTCTGAAATGCGGGTTGCATTTGAGGAAAATGGCGAGATTGCCAAGCAATTGCTTCGCGCCATGAACAACGGCGAGATTGTTCCCTGGTTCCAGCCGCAGGTGGATGTACACACTGGTGAGATCATCGGTGCAGAAGCGCTGGTTCGCTGGCTTGACCATCAGACCGTCCGCTTTCCGGGCTACTTCCTGCCTGCCGCTGAAGAGGCGGGCTATATGGACCGCATCGAGGCAATCGTCCGCCAAAAGACACTTGAGCTCGCATCCGAATTTACTGGCAAGACCCGGCGAACTGTTCATTTCGGGCTCAACATATCGGCCGATCTCCTGAGCAACGCCTCCGCAGTGGGCGCGCTCCACCGTCACGTTCTGGACGCCGGACTGAACCCTTCCATGATCAGCCTGGAAATTCTCGAAGCGGTCATGATTGACGAGGACAAGGCAAAGCCAATCAAGGAGAATATCGCCCACCTCTCCGATCTCGGTTTCTTCATCGAGCTTGACGACTTCGGAACGGGACACTCCAGCATATCCAGCCTGAGGGATCTGAAGATCGACCGCGTTAAAATCGATCGCAGTTTTGTGTCCGGCGTTGACACGAACAAGGACCTGCAAAAATTCACCAGCGCTCTGATCAACCTCGCGAAAAGCCTCGATATCAGCGTGCTGGCGGAAGGCGTTGAAACGCCAGGGGAACGCGATTGGCTTGCACGGAACGGCTGCGACGTCATCCAGGGATTTCTCGTGTCCAAAGCTGTTCCGGAAGTCGAACTTGCGGCAATGATCCTCAAAAAGAACTTCACCGTTCAGTCGAACCCCTTTTTCAACGAGAAATCAGCCACTGCCTGAGACGTACCGGAGGATTGCCCGAATACATCATATTGCCTGAATGAACCTGGATGGCGCACGCTCAGACCATTGAAGACGAAGCCTGCCGATTCTTGAACTCCGCTGCCGCCATGGACAAGCCGCCGTTGGAGCCGTCGACAAAGTGGATGTGCTGACTGTTGCCTATATCCTGAACGAAACAGGTCATGAGTGCCTCATTCGAAACATGGAGCCCGAAAATGACGTCGCCGTCTTCATAAGCTGTCGCAAGACACGTCTGGAGCGCAGAAAGCTGTGTCGGCGTGAGGTCCAAAACCAGCTGAAGGCTGTCGCCGATCTTGCGATGGTCCGTGTTGAGGCTGAGTTCCCGGAAGTATTTTTTCGGATCGAATGGTCCCACGCGCATGCCGGTTGTGTAACTCCAGACAAAAAACACGCACTCCACCCAGGTCTTGACCCATCCGCGCGCGAGGTTCCCGGCCGACGCGAGGTTCACCTCAAGTCTGAGACCCTTCGGCGGGAAGCGGAATTTCAATCGCGTCTTGTCTGCCAGTCTCGTTCGTGCCTCATCGATCAGCGGGTTGAAACCGATTTCCTCGCCAACCCTGTCCATAAGTTCGCTCAAGGGCCTTTGGCCGGCCGGCTTCACGATCAAGGAGACTATGTGCCCGTTACGGGCAGGCAACGGTTCCCATCGGCAGGACAATCCGTCCAGCGGAGGCAAAGCCACGTTGTCGGGCGAAATTGCGTAAGGCGTCACCGCTTCCGGGTCTTTCAGAATATTGTCGGCGATCTCCAGCCCGTCACCAACAATCATCGCCAGATGATTGCCAGGGCTCAAAAGATATTTGCGCACCCTGATATCACCGCCGCGCTGCCTGATATCGGCGACAGGAATGGCCGCGGCGCGAAGCTCAAGCTCCATAACCTGACGGGCCAGGTCAACGACACCCGCAAGGGCGTCGCTCCCCTTCTGCAGGTCGTCCGCCGGCACAAGGAGCATAGCGCCGTCGCCGCCGAAGACGAACGGCACGCGCTCGCGTCCGACGCTGTTCAAGACCGCCGCTATGACAGACGCGCCGGTCATGTTGACGTCCTTGTAGCGACCGTTGGCAACGGCTTCACCAGAACTCACAATGTCCGCCGCGAGGACATACCAGCCGTCAGGCACCGGTCGATAGTTCCCCAGATCCGCAACGTTGCTGAAATCTGAAAAGCTTGGCAGCTCGGAATAAAAATTGTCCGTAGTGACCGAGCTCATCATCAACCCCCTGATTGCCGGGCTCAACTGGCCTTAACATCGCGAAATACGTTCAAGTACGAAGAACCGATCATTTGCAGTTCAAAACAATATTGTGAACATGCTCCGCATCCGCGTTTGAAATTACCGGGGGAAGTGGAGCACGGCGACAACTGCCTGGTTCATGCTTCCTCTTGAAATTGCCTGCGCAAGCTCGAGGCGCGCCAGAATATCCTCGTCCTGATTCCGCACTTCTTCCAAATACTCCATCCAGCGCTGAAGGAATTCTTCTGTAGCGGTGCCCGGAAACTTGACAGCTCCCCCGGTCGGACCAACGAGGCGCTGTGCCAATTCCCTGTTGACGACGAAATACTGCCCACGTCCATACCTATGCGCTGATCCGTCCGCACTGGGCACGGATGCCGCCATATAGCCCGTGCAAATTCGGGGATTGGAGATGTCAGCCAGATATTCGCCGACCGTTGTATCACTCAAGTAGAATTCGATTATATCGAACGGGTACTCGGATCTTATCGATACGGTCGAACTTCCGGTGGGTGTCACCCGCTCGTTCATACCCATCCCCGATACGTTTTGAAAAATCTGTCCGCGGGCGCGCGGTGCGCTGTCATCCGTGAAGCCAGATTCATGAAGGGAATAGTGAACTTGGTTTGATCTCGATGCAGGAGCACCGGGTGCACCGCATAGGCAGATTCCAGGAATAACACTCATAATATAGCTCCGACTTGTTATTGCGAAGCCCCTCAATCTCCCACAAGGGATACTTGAGAATATATGTTATTCACGATTCCAAGATCTGTGATGCATCACACATCTTATCACAATGCTTACTAAACCTCTGTGAAGCTGCTTTCACGCCAAACGAAGACCTTGTCCTGCGGAGCCGACAGTTTCGGCGCGTGCGCGCTTTCCAAGCCTTCCAGCATGCCTCGCAGCACGCGGTAAACGCCACCGTGTGAAACAACGACAGTGGGACGCTTAACAGTCTGAAGCCAGGCGCCGACGCGCTCCATCAGCATTTCATAGCTTTCGCCACCCCCGGGAGGCACGAAGCGCCATTTGTCTGCGCGTCGCTGCAAAATGAGGTCCTGCTCTTCGTCGGCCAGATCTTCAAGGCGGAAGCCCTCCCATCGACCGAATGTCAGTTCCAGCAGTCTTTCTTCAAGCCGAAAGGCACCGGCATCAAGCTCCATGCCCCTGCGCAAAAGCTCCATCGTCGTCCTGGTACGACCCAGCGGCGAGGCGACGTAATCAAGCGCGCGCGGATCCAGGCCTTCTTCTTCCAGGAATTTACAAAGGCGATATCCGTTTGCTGCAGCCTGCTCTCGGCCTGTCTCATTCAGCGGAATGTCGATGTGCCCCTGCATGCGCCCTTCGGCATTCCAATCCGTTTGGCCGTGTCGGACGAAAATCAAGAGTTCGGGATCGTGCATCTTGGGCAGTCGAAAGGATGGCGCAGCGGTTTGCAGGGTTGTCATACATCCTCCCGGGAGATGGAGCGCATTGAGGGCAGAAATGAAAATGGCCGGTCTTGCCGGCCATCCAAAGGTGTCAGTCTTTGACGACGGATATGTCCGGCGCGTCCACTGCTTTCATACCGACGATGTTGTAGCCGCAATCGACATGCTGAATTTCACCGGTCACGCCTCTTCCCAGGTCAGACAGCAGGAACAGGGCGCTGTCGCCGACCTCTTCGATCGTGACCGTCCGCCGGAGCGGCGAATTGTACTCGTTCCATTTCAGAATATAGCGGAAATCACCGATACCGGACGCTGCAAGCGTCTTGATCGGACCCGCCGAGATAGCATTAACCCGGATGTTTTGCGGGCCGAGATCCATAGCAAGGTACTTCACGCTTGTTTCAAGTGCCGCCTTTGCAACACCCATGACATTGTAATGCGGCATAACCTTTTCGGCGCCGTAATAGGTAAGCGTGAGGATCGAACCGCCCTCTGGCATGAGCTTCTCCGCGCGCTGCGTGACGGCTGTCAACGAGTAGCAGGAGATGTCCATGGTGCGCGCGAAGTTATCGGAAGACGTATCGACGAAGCGCCCGGTCAATTCCGCCTTGTCGGAAAAGGCGACGGCATGGACGACAAAGTCGATTTTCCCCCACTTCTCTTCCAGCAGGCTGAACACGGCATCAATTGTCTCGCCTTCCGTCACATCGCAATGGCCTGCAACGATCGCACCCAATTGTTCGGCAAGCGGCTCGACCCGCTTTTTCAGGGCATCACCCTGATAGGTCAGCGCGAGCTCGGCTCCAGCGTCGGCCAGCGCCTTGGCAATACCCCAGGCAATTGACTTGTTATTTGCAACGCCCATGACCAGGCCGCGTTTGCCGTTCATCAGTCCGCGCGTTTCCGCCATCTTCATCTCCGAAAAGAATTCCCTTGCCGCCCGAACGGGCTGGCCTCCTATGGCACAAGGGTTTGGTTCCTTCAAGATCCGGGGCGACAGGATGCACCGTCGACGTCCGCACAATCACACACTATGGTGGCGCGCGATTTTCCTGTTAAAGTTTACGAGGATCCCGCTCATGGAGCGCACTGCACACGCCGACCGTTTCGCTGAATTGATCGGCTCTGCGAACGTCTTGACCAGCCCGGCCGACCAGGCACCCTACCTCGTCGAGTGGCGCGACCTTTATCGCGGTGTGACAGAGATAGTGCTGCGGCCCGGCAGCACCCAAGAGGTCAGCGCGATCATGGCCTATGCATATGCACACGACCTCAAGATCGTACCACAGGGCGGGAACACCGGACTTGTCGGGGGGCAAATCCCGCAGGAAACCGGGGATGAAATCGTTTTATCGGTCACACGTCTGAACAAGGTTCGAGATGTCGATCCGGCCGGTTTCACCATCACGGTCGAAGCCGGCGTGGTGCTGGAAGCGCTCCAGGGTGAAGCCGAAAAAGTCGACCGGTTGTTCCCCCTTGCGCTCGGCGCACAGGGCTCGTGTCAGATTGGCGGCAACATCTCCACCAATGCCGGCGGCACTGCCGTGCTGGCCTATGGCAACACCCGTGATCTGGTTCTTGGGCTGGAAGTCGTACTGCCGACCGGCGAGATCTGGGACGGTCTCAGGACGCTCAGAAAGGACAATACCGGTTATGATTTGAAACAATTATTTATCGGCGCGGAGGGCACCCTGGGGATAATTACCGCGGCCTCGCTGAAGCTGTTTCCGAAGCCGAAGAAACTCGAGGCTGCTTTTGTCGGTTTGCAGGATCCGCAGGCCGCACTGAAGCTCTTTACAACGGCACGCGCGCAGGCCGGACCTGTTCTGACCGGGTTCGAAATCATGCCACGGGTCGGCCTCGAATTCTGCCTGAAGCATCTGGAAGCGGCTCGTGATCCACTCGAAGGCAGCCATGAATGGTATGTCCTGATGGAGCTGTCCAGCGGTTCCGAAGCCTTTCCCATTAGAGATCTTCTGGAGAGCATTCTCGGCGAGGCCTTTGAAGAAGGGCTCGTTGAAGACGCTGCCTTTGCCCAGAACCTCTCGCAGGTTCACGACTTCTGGCACATCCGCCACGGTATGTCCGAGGTGCAAAAACCGGAAGGCGGGTCAATCAAGCACGACGTCTCCGTGCCGGTTTCCCACATTCCAGAGTTTCTGGACAAAGCTATCGCGGCTGTTTCAGAATTTGTGCCTGGCTGCAGACCTGTGCCATTCGGCCACATCGGAGACGGCAACATACATTTCAATGTCAGCCAGCCTGTCGGCGCCGATAAGAATGAATATCTCGCCAAATGGGACGAGATGAATGAGATCGTACATTCCATCGTTGGTGAGTTTGGTGGCAGCATCTCCGCAGAGCATGGTATCGGCCGGTTGAAAAAGCCCCTTCTTGCTGACGTCAAATCCGAAACGGAGTTGATGTTAATGCGACGTATCAAGCGGGACCTTGATCCAAAAAACCTTCTGAATCCTGGTCGAATTCTTTAATCAGCAAGTTGATCGCATGATCCGAAGTTGATCAAAGACCTGGCAGAAAGCATTTGATCCGTAACGTGCCGGTCCCCATCGATCTTCGTGCAAGGCTGTTCCAGCGCCGCTTCAGCTGAAACCGCTCTCCGGAGGCTGGCCTCTTTACTTCTACAATTCTTGGGTGAACTCGAGTTGTACTGTATTCAAGAAGGGCGCATCCTTCTCAAAATACCCGACGCCCCTTCTTTAAAGTTCAATTGTAAAAAATGACATGTAGTCGCGATATTGTCCTGGCTTGGGGAAAACCTGGCACAATTGCGATCGGCGGCTCTGTGAAACAGTTGCCTTCAAAAACTGCGCTATCGGCTTGATTGGATTTAAGCTTGGTCAAAGACACTGGGCTCGATTGAGTGACAAAGTGCCCACCCCGCCCGCGAAAACATCAGAATTTTTTTCCCCAGATTGCGCTCGGGCGCCTCGTTGTCTGACCTGAAAAACGCAAAAAAACGGCTTCTCGGCCCTTGAGTGGTATTTTTTTCGCTCAACAACCTTGTAAAAAATAACTGAGTTTTCAAAGAGAAATGGGTGATTTCCTCGCGGAAACTATCAAATTTCACACCCGCCTTTTGAAAACTCGCAGAAAAATTTCGAAAAACTTAAATTTTTATTAAATTTGCTTGTGTGCCCGAAGGCATAGCGGAAACAGCAAAGGGGGATCAACTCGGCCAGGACTTGCGGCATGTCCTGAAGGTGATGGGGCAAAAGTTTTGCTATGTATTGCTTACATTCAAACCCTGCCTCATCTACGCGGAATACGATATGAATCGTCTATGACCTCATAAGAATAAGCTATTTGTAAACATGGTAAGTAAAAGGTTAATCATGTGGCATGGGCGTCGAAAAAAGCCAACCGGTCGAAAGACCTAACAAAAGCAAATGAGCGGCGAACGCGGAAATCGCAGCTCTGAGACAGTGCACGAGGGAGAGCGACCCCATCGTTCTCTCACATGGAGGCCACAATGCAGGTTCAGAACTTAGCTAGTTCGGATCATTGGGATCGTGTGAAGACAGAACTGAGAAACGAACTCGGAGAGGATATTTTTTCAAACTGGTTCGGAAGAGTGAAGCATGAAGAGACCGTCGGCGACTCTGTTCGCTTGTCGGTCCCTACCCGTTTTCTGAAAAACTGGATCCAGAACAACTACGAAAAAAAGCTGATCGGTTTATGGAAACGCGAGCTTGATGACATCAATCGCGTCGAGCTCACGGTGCGCGGTGCGCTTCGCCCGCGCCAAATCAGTCCGGCACAGCCGCCAAAGGCAATCACCGCCCGCCGCATCAGCGGGAGGTCGGCCCCATTCGACATTGCCCCACAATTTGGAAGCTCGGCCAGTTCGGCAACCATTCCATGTCTCGCAGATACCGGTGAAGAAGCGGCTGCGGAGTTCTTGAGCGGTGCTGCTCTGAACCCAAAGCTCACCTTCGATGCCTTTGCAGAAGGCGCATCCAACAGCCTGGCTTGCGCCGCCATACGTCAGATGGCCGCCGGCCACGAGGGCACGCTGGGTATGCTTTACATGCATTCCACGACCGGTATCGGCAAAACACACTTGCTTCAGGCAGCAGCAACAGAGGCCCGTAAAGCCGGCCGCAGGGTTGCATATCTCTCGGCCGAGTTCTTCATGTATCATCTCGTGCCTGCACTGCGCACTCCGGCGTTCCCGGTCCTGCGCCAGGCAATGAAATCCATCGATCTCTTGCTCGTCGACGACCTCCAGTTCCTTCATGGCAAACAAGCGCATGAGGAATTCGGCAAAACGCTTGAAATGCTCATGGAGGCGCCGAAGCAGATCATCATGGCAGCTGACAGGGCTCCGGAAGAACTTGGGACGCTCAGCACCAAAGTCATGCAGCGCATTCAGACCGGTGAAGTCGTCAGCATCCAGTCGACCGACTATGCGCTTCGCCACGAGATCCTCAGGAAACGGATCGCATCGGCGCGGCGCACCCACCCGGCCTTTACCGTGCCGGATGAAGTGGCCGACTACATCGCGCGCTACGTCATCTCGTCGGCCCGGGACCTGGAAGGGGCACTAAATCGCCTCTTTGCGCACAACCAGCTGACAAAACAGCCGGTCACGATGAACCTGGCTGAGAAGACCCTGCACGACCTGGTCAGAATCGGCGAGCCTCGTTCAATCAAGGTCGAAGAGATTCAACAGGTGGTCTGCAAGCACTTCAGCGTGACGAAGGCAGACCTGCTGTCATCGTGCCGCGCCCGGACGCTCGTGCGTCCACGGCAGATCGCGATGTATATCGCGAAGGTTGTGACTGGAAGGTCTTTGCCGGAAATCGGCAGAAGGTTCGGAAATCGCGACCACACCACGGTTCTTCATGCCGTACGCAAAATCGAAGACATGGTGACAAAAGATGAGACACTTGCGCAGGAAGTCGAGCTGCTTAAGCGCCTCATCAACACCTGACGGGTTTCGGGGCAACCCCAGCCCTGCAACGGCGGTGCCGCAGATCACCGCCTCCCCCGGCACCGGGCAGCCTTTATGCCGGGTGTCATGAAAACCTCCCTCCCTTTAAGCCGCGTCAGCGGCTTTCTTTTTGAGTTGACACCAACGCCTGAAAGCCATACGCGTTGCGCAGGTTTCGGGAAGCCGGCCGCCCGCAGGCAAACAGCCTTGGTGAATTTCCCTGTGCGAATTGTTTTCGCAGATCGTCATCCTTCGCAAGAACGTGCAGGGTTTTGGCAATGCGGGCCCCAAGAAGGCGCAAGCCTTTTTCCTGCCTTTCTTGGAAAGGTTGAATTATGGAACTCCCAAGTGTTGCCGAGCTGAAATCGCAGGCAAAACGATTGCGCAAAGCCCTGAAGGAAAACGGCAAGGCGCTGTCGCACAGTGAGGCTCTTGAACTCCTGTCAGCACAATATGGCTACCGAGACTGGAATACCGCGCGTGCTCGTGCGGCGCAGCTCAATCAGCTTTCCCTTGCTGTCGGAATGCGGGTTGCAGGAACCTACATGAAACAGGCTTTTGAGGGTGAAATTACATCCCTCAGTATGGCTGGGAGCAAAGAGCACTATCACGTGACCCTCCAATTCGACACGCCGGTCGACGTGGTGTCATTCGATAGCTTCTCTGCGTATCGAAGCCGGGTGAACTGCCTCATAGGTGCCGATGGTGTCGCCGTAAAGCGAACTTCCGACGGTGAACCCTACCTGAAGATGCGTCCGGCGTCCTGAAGTGCGGTACCCATCCTCACCGAATGCGTTTGCTTCAGGTGCAAATTTCCTGTCGTCAGGACATTGTCCGCCATGCGCCTGATCTCCCGCCGTGTAAAGCGGCGGGAGCCATGGCATACTTGCCGGTGACGGTACCGGCATAAAGGCTGGTCGCACTGAGTTACTTTATCGGTCGAGGGACGGTATGCATCAGTTTGGATATGGCGCTGCAGGACGAATGAAGCGTTTGGGGCTGGTGCTGGCAGCGTTTGCCTGTCTTGTCGTGACCGCGATCCAGGACACGAATGCAGCTGTCATACCGGGTGGAAACAGCGGATGGCTGATCGTGGCCAGCCGGCCCAATGCCCCAGATGCGATCAATCTGGCCAGAAGCTACGCAAACAGGTTTCCACAAACAACGGTGTTCCAGTCGAACAACGGCTGGTTTGCAGTATCTCTTGGCTGGATGAGCCAACCTGCAGGCAATCGCTACAAGGCAAGTCTGCTTTCAAGCGGTGCTATACCCGGTGACAGCTATTTTCATAACGGCCAACGCTTCCAGTTCGCCGTCTGGTCCGCTTCGGGGGTGACCGGCGGAGCCTCACAATCCCTCTTTGCATCAACGCGGATCGCACCGGCGCCTTCCGGTGGCATCAGCCCGGCTCCGTCGTCACCGCAGGGCTATGTTACCGGCCTGGATCCACGAGGTGACAACTTCCTGTCCCTCAGGGCCGGCCCGAGCACGCGATACCGGGAAATCACGCGCATGGGGCTGAATACGCCTCTTACCATTCTGGGAAGGAACGGTTCCTGGCTGAATGTCGCCCTTTCGGACGGCAGAAGCGGTTGGGCCTACGGAAAGTACATTGCCTCCGTCCCCGGTTATGCTCCCACTCCACCTGCTGCGTCGGCACCTGCTGCGGCTCCATCTGACGTCACCCAGAGATCGATCACGCCACCGCGTCAAGGTGTTGTCGGCAGCTTGAGCTCTACGGGAGACAATTTCCTGTCGCTCAGGACCGGCGCCGGAACACGCTTCGATGAAATCGCCAGGTTGCTCGAGGGCACCGAAGTAACCATGATGACGCAGCAAGGGGCCTGGTTTGAAGTAGAACTTACCAACGGCATGCGCGGATGGGCCTACGGGCGCTACCTCGAAGCAGCTAAACCGCGTCAGACGGCATCGCCGTCCGTTCCCACGATCGGTCCCGAAACGTCCCAGCCAAATCAGCAGGCACCGGAGCCGGTGCAAAGCGAAGTCGCGCCGAAGAACCCTAACCTTCCTGATCTCGGTACGCTGCCGGAGGGCAAACGGGTCGCACTTGTCATTGGCAACTCAGCCTATGAACATGCGCCGTTTCTTCCCAACCCGAAAAACGATGCGACCGACCTGATGGAATCGCTCAAACGCCTCGGGTTTACGGTCATTGTCGGCCTTGACCAGAGCAAGGTCGCCATGGAGGGGACCGTACGCACCTATGTGCGCGCCATTCAGGATGCCGACGTGGCCCTGTTTTTCTATGCCGGTCACGCAATGCAGCTGAGCGGCAGAAACTACCTCATCCCGATCGATGCGAAACTTGAAGACGAGACTGCCGTTGATTTTGAAACCATCGAGCTTGGAACGCTGCTGGATTACATGAATGCGCCGGGCAGGCTATCGATAGCGCTGTTGGATGCCTGCCGGGACAATCCGCTTTCGCGCCGTTTTTCGCGAAGCCTCGGTGCGAGCAGAAGCTCGCGTGTTGAGCGTGGTCTTGCGGCACCTCAGGCCGGTGGCGGCAATATTCTGATCGGCTTTGCGACCGCCCCTGGCGAAGTCGCGCTTGATGGCGATGAGGACAACAGTCCGTTCACGACAGCACTGCTTGATCACATCGAAACGCCTGGGCTTGAAATCGAAATCATGATGAAACGCGTCAAAGCGGATGTTTATGATTCAACACGTGGAACACAATCGCCATGGCACAATTCGGCTTTGAGACGTGAGTTCTATTTCAAGAAGTAACATCTTGGCCGCGTTCAGGACCGTTGCCCCAGCACCAGGTGCCCCGGAACCGGGACACCTTCTTCCAGCCGGACCGTAATCGGTTCCATGGCCAGGATCGTGAAGCCGGTGTCTGACAGTGCAGAGCGAATGTATCCTTCCGCCTGGGCAAACCTGTTACCGGGTCCCACCATGTAAGGCCTGCCGTTCATGACGTCGTCCGCCAGCGTCTCAGTCGAAAAGGCCAGATATCCCTTTTCTTCAAGCCGATCTGCCGCCGCGCTCAGGAACGGCTCGACTGCACCCAGATACGGGAAGACATCCGTTGCGGCGATCAGGTCCCAATTCGGGCGCGTGTCGTCTTCGTCTTCAAACTCCTGAAGAAATTCGACCGCTTCGCCGACATAAAGATCATCGTAGACCTCGCGATCATAAGCGAGTTCGATAATCCTTTCTGACAGGTCGACACCCGTGCGGTGAGACGTGCAGTCAGCCAGTGCCATGCCGGTCAGTCCAGTTCCGCATCCCAGATCCAGCAATCGGGAAAACGGACCGCAATCGAGCCGCTGGAAAAGGTCGCGCAAAAGCAATGGAACACAATACCCAAGCTCGTCGACAAGGATGTCGTCAAAGACGTCCGCGTGCTGATCGAACAGTGTTGCGACGTAGGCATCAGGCATTTTTTCTGGCGCCGCTGCGGCTCCAATTGCGGCCAAACGGATGGTGACACCGCCAGTATCATTCGGATCCAATGCCAGCGCTTCCCGAAAGGCTTGCTCGGCACCGGCCAAGTCACCGGATTTCTGCAGTTCCAGTCCGCGATTGTAAGCCGCCGCAAGTTCCTCGTTCTCGACATCGCCTATCAGATTGCCCGGCGTTTTCTCGCTATCATCCATTCTTCGTGCCCGCCTTCAGACCGCAGTCCTATAAACGTTCCCCGCCGAATTTCAGCGGTCAGTTTCCAGGGGTGCTTAAAACAGATCCAACTGGCTGTCGTCTACCTTGGAGACTTTTGCGGCACTCTTTTTCGCAGACGGCTCGATTTCTTGCAGATCGACCGGCGTCTGAATATCGGCGTCGTCATTGACCACCTTGTTCACGCGCGAAGAAATTGGCGTCGCAACAAGATAGTCGTCTTCGACAGAAACGAACAACTTCTTGGCTTCGCGTGTATCAACATTGGATGTGTCGAGCCAGGTTTCAAAAGCGTCGGGCTTCAAGATGACCGGCATCCTGTGGTGGATCGATGACATCATGCGGTTTGACTCGATCGTCAGGATTGCCCCTGTGTCCATGTCACCACCATCCGGGTCCGACCACGTTTCCCACAATCCGGCAAATGCCATGACGCCTCCGTCGGCCGGCCGGATCCAGAATGGCTGCTTTCCGTCCGATGTCCTCCGCCACTCGTAAAACCCGGAGGCCGGGATCAGGCAGCGCCCGTGACGCATGGCCGAGCGGAAAGACGGTTTTTCCACGGCTGTTTCCGACCTTGCATTTATCAGGAGCGTGAAACTCGAAGGATCCTTCACCCAGTTCGGAATGAGCCCCCAACGCACGAGATGGAACCTGCGCGCGCCATATTCATAGCGAACCGTTGCAATGGGCTGGGTCGGCGCGATGTTGTAGCGAGGCGGAAAGTTCGGTCTTTCGGAGTAGTCGAAAAAGTCTCTGACGGCATCGGGCGGTGTCGTTAGGGCAAGTCGGCCGCACATCGCAATTCTCCTCTCCGAGGCAGTGGTCCGACACCAACCGCCACGCCGATTTGCCGGAAGAATGCTGCAAAGTTAGGCAATTGGAAACAAAAAAGAAGTAGCTTAGCTTCCAAGTCAAAAAACAGGGGGCAGGTATGGAGTGTTTGGATCCAGTTTTGGGCGCCGGTGAGCTGGCCGCCGAACGGCTGGAGCAGGCAAACATCAATCCCCAAACCGGACTCGCCACAGACTATCTCAATCACTTCAACGAAGTCATGATGCTTCTTGAAATGCTGCCCGACATGCCGGACTGCTCCGAGGACGTGCTGGAATGGGGTCCGCTTGACTACGAAGGTCATTTCGAAAATTCCACCTTCAAAGACAAGCAACTTGCAATTCGGGCGTATTACGCGGCTCCCGGGTACTTACGGGAACACCTTGAAGCGCATGTCGATGACATCAATAAGCTGGTCTGTGAAATACAGGACCAGTTGCGTCAGACCGGTGATGCAGGCTCAATCGCAGCCGACATCGCTTTCAGAGCCACGCACGAAATCAAACCTTTGATCGCTCTTGCAGGCGCTGTCATACACGGTCATGTTGAGCCAGAAGCAACGCAACACGAAGGTGACGGTGCCCAGGCAGAAATCGACGCGCTGTTCGCCTGATCTTTCACCCAACTGCTTTGCCAGACAGGGTGTTTCCATGTCCCGTTTCTATCCTGATGCGCCACGCGTCGGTGTCAGCGTCCTGTGTCACCAGGACGGCCATGCGCTTTTGATCAAGCGCGGAAAAGATCCTTTCAAGGATCACTGGAGTTTGCCCGGAGGACTGGTCGAAGTGGGTGAAACGCTTGCTGAAGCAGCGGAACGCGAACTCATGGAGGAAACGGGGGTCAGGGCCATCCTGAGCGCGCCCGTCGAAACCTTTGATTCCATACAAAGGGACGCCGACAACAACGTTGTGACACACTTCGTTTTGACGGTGTTTTGCGGCTCGTTTCATTCCGGCGAGGCAATTGCGGGAGACGACGCAGCGGCCATCGAATGGGTCCATCCGGACAATCTGGGCGACCGCCCGACCACCCCCGGCACGGTTGAAAGAATCCGCCGCCTTTTGCCCTGATCCAGCTGTCGGAACGCTGCCTCACGCAGGTTTGCAGAACCGTGATTCCCAATTGCGTATCTGTTCGTGAAGCATGCTGAGGTTCCAACGTCCGGAGGCGCCCATGCGGATCATATTCAAGCGGCTATCACCCTTTCTCGTTCGCCTCGTATCCTCCTTGTGCCTGCTTTTTGCACTGTCGACCACCGTTATGGCCGATCCGGACCAATGGCGGCGCGCCGGATTTTCGACGGACTTTTCACAGACAACCGTGGATCTTGGAACGATCTTCTCGGGCGGCCCGCCCAAAGACGGCATTCCATCAATCGACAAACCGTTTTTTGAACCTGCAAGCGGCATTGACTGGCTTCAAGGCAATGAACCCGTAATTTTTCTTGAACTGGATGACGCCGTAAAAGCCTACCCTTTGCAAATTCTGATCTGGCACGAGATTGTCAACGATCAGATCGGCAATACGCCGGTTTCAGTCACCTATTGCCCCTTGTGCAATTCTTCAATCGTCTTCGATCGCAGGCTGGACGGGGACACTCTCGATTTCGGCACCACGGGTCTGCTCAGAAACTCCGATCTTGTCATGTATGACCGGCAGAGCGAAACATGGTGGCAGCAGTTTACAGGGGAAGGCATTGTAGGAACGCATGCCGGGCGCGAACTGAAGATGATCCCGTCACGCGTGATCGCCTTTGAGGCGTTTCGCAAGGAGCATCCAAATGGAGACGTGCTTGCGCGCCCTTCACCGCCGATGCGCAATTACGGTTCCAACCCCTATGTCGGCTATGACAGCCGCTCTGCTCCCTACGCGCTCTTCCAGGGAGACTTGCCGGACAACATCAACCCGATGGCGCGTGTCGTGGTCGTGCGCGACACCGAAGACACATATGCGGTCACACTTGACCATATCAGAACCTCCGGCCCCGTTACTCTGTCTGCTGATGTCACTGTGCGCTGGACCGGCGAACAGGCCTCCATACTTGACCAGCGCAAGACGGAAAACGGGCGTATTGTCGGCTCAGTCGAAGCCGTCAGAAAGAAAGGCGATGCCGAAAAACCGCTTGTACACGACGTTACGTTCGCGTTTGTCGTGCATGCCTTTCACCCCGAAGTGGCAATTCTTGGGATCACTTCCCCGTAGCGCTTGCAGTCGTCCTTTTCGGCGCGCATGATCCGCCGATGATCAAGAAATGCATACGTGATGTCTGGTGCCGGACGCTCGTTCTGGCAATGGTGGGGCTGGTTATGCCGTCACAGGTTGCATTCGCTCAGGTGTCGGGCATCGACGCACCGCCTTACGAACAACAGCTCATGCGACTGTCGGAAATCTTCGGCGCACTCCATTTCCTGCGACCGTTATGCAAAGAAAATGATGCAACAAGCTGGCGCGACCGGATGGAGGATTTTCTGGACGCAGAAACGGTCGATGAGAACCGCCGCCGCCGTTTCATCGAACGGTTCAATCAAGGTTACCGTGGTTTCTCAGTTGCTTACAGAGAGTGCACAGGGGCTGCACGTATCGCAATGGTACAGTATCTTAACGAAGGAGAAACCATCATCAGTGACGTCACCAGCCGGTACGGACGGTAATGTGCCGAAAAATGTCAAAACGTTACGAGTTGGTTAACCTTTTGAATCAAATTTGTGGGTGGACGTTAAGTTTGCGTTCACGGTTGCTTATCACCACGGATCTGCGTGCTAGGATCAGATAATGAGATTCGGGAGAGGGACACGTTGGAGTTGTCTTCAACGGATCGGGACAGACCGGTAAGGAAACGAATGATAAACGACGATTACGCTGAGGCGGCCATGGACGCCGAATTTGCCGAAGACGAAGACATCCGGCGCGCTGCGCTCGGCTTCATCTCGGATGCCTGGGCAGAGGCAATCGCCAATGGCGTCGATGCGGATGCCGTGGCGCATGCTGCAATGTTTACTGCACTTGCCGACCTCGTCGCGGCGTACGGCGAAGATGCGGTAGCCAAACTTGCAGAAGGACTGCCGGACCGGATCCTGCAAGGCGATTACACCGTGAATCGCGTCCTTCAGTAAGGCTGGTTCAGATCTGACGAATGAGGCCGGTTCTCCCGGCCTCTTTTGATTCGTGGGCGCTTCTGTTCGTTACAAGTGGCTCCAGAAACCTGTTGCGTGGCTGATGCCATTCACCACCAGATCAAGATAGATTAGCCCGCCAAAGACAATCAGCGCGACACCCGCGATATGATTGATCCGGTCAAGCCAACGGTCGTCGATCCTTGTCTTGAAATGCGACACCACTGCCGAAACAAAAATCCACCATGTCGTTGCGCCGGCCGCAACACCCGCGATCATCATGAGTGCGCCAAAGTGATCGCCGGGCTCTGGACGATAGTTTCCGAGAGCACCGAAAATAAACAAAAACACCAGGATGGTTCCCGGGTTGGTGATGGCAATGAAAAAGGCCGCCGTCGTGTCACCCAGATAGCTGTATTCGCGGCCGTTATCGCTTTTTTGCAGATGCGGATGCGTGTTCCAGATCTTGATGCCGAAAATGATCAGAAGCGCTCCTCCGACGACTTCAATCAAGCGGAACTGTCCCTCGATGAAATTCGTAACGGCAGCAACGCCGAAAATCGCCGCTGACGCAAAAATCGTATCGGCGACCACGGCGCCCAAACCGACGAAAACACCATGACTGAACCCGCTTCTGACGGCGTGCTGGATGGCCATAACGTTGACGGGCCCCACCGGGGCCGTCGTGATAACCCCAACAAAAAACCCGATCAGCACGTATTCCAAAACAGTCACGGCTGGTCCTTCTTGCTAGACCGCTGATGTTTTATGAAGTCCCTCCTTCTCGATATCGACCGCGGTGATCGATGACAAGAACAGGAAAAGTCCCTCAGCCAGTTTTCACTCTGCCATGAATTGTTTAAGGAATGTCTTGGGGGTGCACGAGACCGGATCCATCCAACGGGAGATCGTCATGGCACGGACATTAGCAGCAGTGGTGGCGGGCGTTTGCCTTTTGCCGATGGCCAGCGTTGCGAAAACGGTAACGACGGAGCCGATACCGGTCGAACCCGAAACAAGCTCGCAAGCCGCACCGATACCAACGGAACAGCTTGATCTCCCGGAAGCAAGCGAACAGCCGGCAGCTGAAACGCCTGCAGACCTTGCACCGCCGCAGGTCTACTACAACACCTCCACATTGCCGAAACCCGTCGCGCGCATGCATGCGCAAATGAAGGAAGCGGCCCTCTACGGGGACCTGGAGCGGTTGCGCATGGTTTTGGAGAGCAACGAACTGCCGCCAACGCTGTCCCTCACTGAGATTGGCGATCCGATAGACTTCCTGAAGGAAAGTTCCGGTGACGGCGAAGGGTTTGAGATCCTGGCGATCCTGGCGGATACGCTCGATGCAGGTTTCGTGCATGTGGATGTCGGAACACCGCAAGAAATGTATATCTGGCCTTATTTCGCACGCTACCCGCTGTCAGACCTGACCCCGGATCAGAAGGTTGAAATGTACCGGATCATCACGGCGGGCGACTACGCGGAAATGGAAGAATTCGGTGCCTGGACTTTCTACCGGGTCGGCATCGGGCCCGATGGAACCCTGCACTATTTCGTGGCCGGAGACTGACCCCGGCCTTGCCGCCCGCGTTTCCGGGACATGGTCCAGGCGTCGACTATGCCCGAAATGCCGGAAGCGGTGCCCGGTCCTGAAGTTCGATCATACGGCGCAGCATCGTTTCCGTCAGATCATGCCGTATCGGGGCAAAGGCCGGGTCCTCAAACCGGTTGTCCAGTTCATGCGGATCATCATGCAGGTCGTAGAGCTCATTCCACGTCTCACCCTCTCTCAAGGACATCCTGAAGCGATCCGTGACAAGCGTGCGCACGCGCTGTGGCCGGTCGAATCCGGTCAT
Source organism: Roseibium sp. HPY-6 (assembly GCF_040530035.1). Taxonomy (NCBI): domain Bacteria; kingdom Pseudomonadati; phylum Pseudomonadota; class Alphaproteobacteria; order Hyphomicrobiales; family Stappiaceae; genus Roseibium; species Roseibium sp. HPY-6. Next base: position 1,336,898 of record NZ_JBEWCD010000002.1, on the reverse strand, counting down.
CGTTCGCTGGCTGTCTTCCTCGACGATGACGGCTTGCGGCGGTTTTGTCGAAAAGAGATCCCGCCCCTGCATGCCGTTGAAGGACTGAACGCCGGCGCGCGCGAGGATGGACGCGGGAATATCGATTGAAGACGCAAGGTCCCGGTTTACGGCATGCGCCACTTGATGTGCCGGATCACACCATATGAACGGCACACGAATGATGCTCTGGTAGTGCAGCAGAAGCTTCAGCATGAGCCCGTGATCGCCCATGTAGTCGCCATGATCGGAGGTGAAAACCACCACTGTATTGTCAGCGAGCCCGAGCGACTGGAGGCTTGCAAGAACCCTTGCGATCGTATCGTCGATCATCGTGATCATGCCGAATGTCAAAGCGATAATGGCCCGGGCCTCGTCCTCAGTGACGACAAACGGATTTTGCGAGTTTCGAGGGTCGCTGCCATTTTCCATGGCCGCACGCATTGCCTTGATGGGTGGCAGGCTCCCCTGTCCGAAGGAGGCCGGGAGATCCATCTCGCCTGGGTCATAAAGATCCCAGTACTTGCCCGGCGGCGTGAACGGATGGTGCGGATCGGGGAAGGACATCTGAAGGAAAAACGGCTCTTCCCTGCCGGCCTGCTGGCTCAGCCAGTCTTCACACCGCGAGCCGATCCAGCTGGTCGAATAAAGCTCTTCTGGAACCGCGGTGCGCCAGGCCTGGGGGGCCTTGATCCGGTTGCAGGGCAGCGCGTTTTCCGGACCGACGAGACTGTCAAAATCCTGCCTCTGGCTTCGCGCCCATAAGAGATAATCGCCCGATGCCTGGTCCGCGTGATCGGCGGCAATTTCAACGTGCTGGAACCCGTAAAAGTCACCTTTCAGACGTTCGGCGATGGGTGTCTCCCACTGCGGTGTCAGTTCCAGTTCGTATTCCGGGCCATGGCGGTTGTTTTTGAAGGCGTCCCGCAGATGTGTTGACGGTACGTGTTTGCCGTCTTCCGGAACAAACTTGTTGGCGGCCGGCAGGCCGCTGAAGCTTTGAAGATGTGATTTGCCGATCAGCGCCGTGTGATAGCCCGCATCGCGCAGCAGCTCGACAAAGGTGGTGTGATCCCTGGAAAGGGGAATACCGTTATGGCGCGCACCGTGGACCGAACACATCCGCCCGGTCATTATCGAGGCCCGATTGGGCATGCAGATCGGATTAGCGACGTAGAACTTCTCCCAGCGGCATCCCCTCGCCGCGAGGCTGTCAATCGCCGGCGTTCTGACCCGGGTGTTGCCGTAGCACCCGAGATGATCGGCACGGTGCTGGTCCGTGATGATAAACAGAAAGTTGGGACGCTTGGACATCATGCTGCCTTGGGGTTGGGGACGGATCGGCGCATATCGAAGAGTATCAGGGCGATTCCTGCGGCGAGCGCCGGCAGGTGCACCCAAGGCGACACTGCAAGGAGTGCGAATGCGGCGACGAAACGAAGAACAATTTCGGCGACCGTGAGTTTTCCCCGGTCGAAACCGGACAGTGCCGACGAGAACAGCCAGATACAGAAACAGGTTCTGGCAACGATCCAGACAAACTCCGCCAGATTGAACTGCTCGACAATCAGGATCGTCGGATAGAAAGCGAAGATGAATGGAATGATGAACTTTGCCATGCCCAGCCGGAAGGACATCAGCGCCGTCATGAGCGGATTGGCCCCGGCAATCGGCGCCGCTGCATAGGCCGCAATCGCGACGGGCGGTGTCAAGGACGACGCGACGCCGTAGTAGAACACGAACATATGTGCCGTGAGCATGGAAACTCCGAGCGCCTGGATCGCCGGCCCCATCACCAGAATGATGATCAGATACGCCGGCAACGTGGGCATGCCCATGCCGAGCACGAGAGCACCGACCATGGCGACGAGGAGCGCCGAGAAGAGGCTTTCTCCACGCACGGAACTGATGACATTTGCAAGCTTCAAGCCGAGACCGGTCGAATCGAGCGACCCGACCAGAATCCCGATGGCCGCAATCGCAATCAGAAGCGTTGCGCCCGACTGCGCGCCTTTGACGAAGCTGTTCCAGATGCGCATCGGGTTTTCGCGTACCTTTGGATTGATAAACGAAAGGCACAAGAGAACGACGACGGCGTAGAAGCCGGCCTTTGATGTCGAAAGACCAAAAATCAGCGAAGCTATGACGGTCAGAATGGGACCGATAAACAGAACGGAGTTGATTGCATCGACCCGTGTGATCTTGTCTTCAACCTTTAACGGCTGGGCCTCGATGCCCTGTCTGCGCGCTTCCGCGGATACGGCCGAAAACAGGCTGAAATAGTAAAACAGGGCCGGAAGGAGCGCCGCGACGATGACATTGAGGTAGCCGGCGCCGGTCAGGTCCGCCATGACCAGCGCGGCCGCCCCCATGATCGGTGGCATGATTTGGCCACCGGATGATGCGGTTGCTTCAATGCCAGCCGCAAATGTCGGTGAGAACCCGCGCTTCTTGATCATCGGGATCGTGAATGTGCCGGTTCCAACTATGTTGGCCACCGTTGAACCGGACATCGTTCCGAACATGGATGACGCCAGAATTGCTGCATGCGCCGGACCGCCTCTGGTGCGGCGCGTGGCGAGAAAGGCGAATTTCAGCAGGGTATCGCCGGCACCGGTGCCTTCCAGCAGCACCCCGAAGATGATGAAGATGAAGACTGTTACCAGGACGATGTTCGTTATCGAGCCGAAGACACCTTTATTGGTGTTGTACCAGAGCGCTTCACTGACTTCCTTGAGCGAAAAGCCGGTGTGCTCCAAGAGCCCGGGTGCGTAATTACCAAAGAACAGATAGACCACCGCCAGCGAACCGACGACGAACAACCCCCACCCCCACAAACGGCGGCACAGCTCCAGGAAGACAGCAAGACCGGCCAAGGCAGGCCAGGCATCGCGGTTGCTGACGTCGTAAAGGGCTTCTTCCATCTGTGTCTGAACGAAGAAAAACGACCAGATCGACCAAAGCCCTGCCACGATCATCAGGAGATCAAGACCCAAATGAAAACCGGACTTGGCCGCGGACATCTCCGGATCTGCCGTCTCACGCTGTTTGCGCGCTACCGCGACCCCAACAACAAGCGCCAGGGCGAAGGCAACGGCCCGGTGAACCTTCGGATCAAGCAATCCGATGCCCGAACTGTAGACAGCGATAAAGCCGAGGGCAGCACACGCCAGGATCGAAGCAAACACAAATATGCGGGACATCCAGCCGGATGACGGCGTCTCAGCGTCCATGACACTCTCCGTGGATAAGAGGGAGGGCTGTGGAACCGGGTGCCAGACACCCGGTCCAAGCGCCTTTCAGTCAGGGACGGAGGTCGTCCGGAATATCAAACCCGGCTTCCTCGTAGTATTTCAGCGCTCCGGGATGAAGCGGAACGTTCACGGACGTGAAAGCACTGTCCTTTGTGACGTCCTTCAGGAAAAACGCCGTCGCGTGCACGTCGTCGATGTTCTCCCAAAAAGACTTGGTGGCATTGTAGACAACATCGTCGGGCACACCGGCATGCGTTCCAACGAACTGCGAGAACCCTAGAGCTGCAATCGGGCCCTTGGTCAGTTGACCCTTATAGACCTCTCCGTCGAATTTCATCATGCCACGGCCCGGGCGTCCGAACAGGCTCTGCATCGCGTCGCTTTCAAGCGCGGCCTCCGGTATCGACAGAAGACGGAACTCTCCGGACAGACCGAACTGTTCAATCCGGGCGGAACCGATTTCAGCCGGGCGCACCATCACGTCAATCTTGCCGTCGGCCAAGGCGGTGTAACCTTCTCCCCAACTCAATCGCACGGACTTATAGTCGTCGCCCGGCTCAAAACCGGTGATGTTCCGGATCAAGGCCTCGGAGGTCGCGGAGGCAGCGCCTGCAGGTGGACCAGTGAAGACAGATTTGCCTTTCAGATCTTCCCAGCTTTCAATTCCTGAACTCGGCAGCGTCACGACGTGATAAGCGCCTGCCCTGAAGCCAAGAATCGAGCGCAGGTTTTTCGAAAGTTCCGGTGCATCGCCAATATTTTTGTACATGGCCTTCTGGCCGGCCATGAGATTGACGAGTGACGGCACGCTGGAGAAAAAATCGATTTCGCCCTTTGCGCCCTTCAACATCGATTTGGTCAGCGTCTGGCCGGCATTGACCTGAACCTCAACATCACCGCCGGCTGCCTGGTTGGCAAAGGCGACAAAAAGGGTGTGTGCAGGGTCGCCAACGCCTGCAGTTTCTCCCTTGTAGATCTGCGCCGCCGCGGTCAGGGGCAAGCTCAAGGCAAAAGCTGCGGCGAACGCAACCGGTCTCAGAAATTTGCTGTGAAACATGTTTTCCTCCCATTTCATGTCCCATCTTAACAAATTCAATTCATCTCATATAATCAAACAAACGAAACCATACATAAGCAATTGCTATGAAATTAGATCCCAAGCATCTTGCCCAGCTTTCCGTTATCGTTGAGGCGGGCTCCTTTCAGACCGCGGCAGATCTTCTGGCACTGACACAGCCGGCTTTGAGCAGAAACATGCGCACGCTCGAGGCCAGGCTTGGCGCGTCGATCTTCCAGCGGGACGGCCGCCGATCTGTTCCGAACGCACTCGGCTTGAAGCTCGCGCGGAACGGGTTGGCCATCCGCATCGCCGAAGAGCAAGCCGCGAGTTTTGCAACACTGGCCGCAGCCGGAAGCGCGGGGCACCTGCGCCTCGCGGCTCCCCCGATCGTGGCCGGACGCTTTCTTTCCGATGCCCTGTCGCGTTTCATCACCGACAACCCTGGTTGCAATATCGAATTGCGCACCGGCCTCGCACACGAGTTGCGCACGATGCTTGAGCGGGGTCAGGTCGACGTCGTGTTTGGTCCCCAAAGCCTTGCAGACCCGGTCGAGGGATTGAGTTTCCTTCCGCTGATCGATGACAGGGTTGGCATCATGTGCCGGACGGACCATCCTCTCACCCACAAAAAGAAGCTCATGGCGTCAGATCTCATGTCACAGGTGTGGCTTGCCCATTCACGCGGCAGCCTGTTGCGGCAGCAGACGGAGGCAGCCATGATTGCGTCGGGAATCCAGCACATGCAGATCGCTTGTGAAACCGATTCAATCAGCTCGGCATTCGAAATTGTCGCCGCCACCGAACTGATTACGACGATGCCAATCGGAACCTCAACGCCATATCTTGAGGAAAAGCTGGTCTTTCTGGCTTTCGATCACCCGCAGTTTCACCGTCCGCTTGGGGCCATCTGCAGAAACAACATGCCCGCGACTCCCGTGGTGGAGAGTTTTCTGAAAGTCCTGCGCCATGACCTGAACGAGAAAACCGGGCCATAAACTCAGGCGGACTTCGACAAGAGCCACTAATTGTCGCTTAAATCTGCGAGATATGCGCCGTCAGCACATCGATGAAATGCCTAACACGCGGCTCAAGCAATCGCTTGTGCGGATAGAGCGCAATGACCGGAACCGAGCCACAATCCAAATTTGGAAGCACCTGCTCAAGGCGACCAGCCACAAGATCTTCCTCGACCAGCAAATGCGGCAAGAGGGCAATACCAAGCCCGGCCAACGCCGCTTCGCGCAGTGCTTCAGCGCTATCCATCCTGAGCCGCACGCGTCCCTGTACGCGTACGCTCGTGCCATCTTCCTCAAAAATGCGCCATCCTTGCCGGTCCCCCCGGCTGGTGAACTGCATCAGATCATATAGGTCAAGTTGCTCGGCCCGGCCGGGGCGACTGCGATCATTGAAATACGCAGGCGAGGCACACAAAACCGGTTTCAACGTCATAAGCGTTTTTGAGATGAAGCTGGAATCAGGAGAGCTGACACCAACCCGGATGGCGAGATCAAAGCCGCTGTCGATCAGATTGTCGATACGGTCCGAAAAGCCCACCTCGATCCGCATGTCGGGCCAGCGGTGTATGTAGCTTTTCACGACCGGCAGTAACAGCCGACGGCCGACGGCATCCGGAGCGGTGATGCGCAATGTACCCCGCGGGGCGCCGGGTTCAGTGTTGAAGGTTGCATCCGCGGCCTCGATCGCCGCGCGAATTTCCAATCCTTGCCGATAGAGACCTCGTCCTTCGTCGGTCAGTTCGAGCGCCCGGGTTGTCCTGTTTAGGAGCCGAGCACCGTAAGCATCTTCAAGGCGCGCGATTGCCTTGCCTGCAGTTGAACGCGACAGGCCGAATGCCTTACCGCCAGCAACGAAGCTGCCCGCGTCAACCACGGAGAGGAAGACAAGGATGTCATTCACTTTGGAACCGATCATGTCGCCTTTTTAGCGAAAAACGCTCGACAGAGAAACGAAATGAATTCGCCAAAAAAGCAATCCAAAAGAGAACTCCGAACGCTTCCAGGAAAGGGCGAACATGTCATCGCAAATCAGACGCCTCAACCCGCCATCACTCCCAGATGTCCGAAAGGTCGGCTATTCCCAGATCTCGGTTGCCGGTCCCGGCGCCTTGGCTTTTGTGTCCGGACAGGTCGCCTGGTCTGCCGAAAACAGCGCCGTGACCGGCTCTCTTGATGAACAGACCGCCCTCGTCATCAAAAATCTTGAATACGCGCTGGTCGAATTGAATTGCCGCGCAGAGAACATCGTCAATATGCGCGTCTATATGACGGACCTCACACCGGAAACGCAGGCGATTGTCATGCCGCAACTTTTGTCATTCTTAGACGGCGCTCAGCCGAGCCTGACCGGGATCGGCGTTTCCGCATTGGCAGCACCGGAGCTGAAGATAGAAATTGAGATGGTGGTTCAACGGAACGCACAATGAGTCTATCACCCTAGCCCACACGGCACTCTGGCAGGCGCTGCATGTGAGATCCGCTAGCACCCAAGGACCGTCCGGGTACAAAGCAGATGCGACTGTTCCTTCTTGTGCCGGGTTGCCTGAGAGCTTGCGTAAATCCAAGCTTCCGACACCCGGTGCCGAGGAGCAACGGCATCTTCAAAGTTCAATACTGCGCCTTTAGGCAACTGATTTAATTCACCAAATTAATATATAAACGCAAATAAATGCTTCAAAATTAGGAATAATTCTTCCTTTACTATTTCCATGGTGCATAAAAAAGTTGCAAAAAAGATATAAATTTCCACTTTTCCTTATCATTACATGATTTTAACTTAAAAATACTCTCGCACTGCCCCACTTTTCCGAAACTGATGGGATTGGCTCGGGAGTTGGTTGAACTTTGAGGAAAAGAAGCGTCATAAATTCAGACCAGCAGCAGCGCACGCAGGCGGTGACCCTGGATACCGGCCTGGCCTGGCCGGAGGCCTATTTGAACCTGCTTCCCCTGGTAAAAGAGCAACTGGGCGCTGAGGGCACCATTTGCCTCAGCAGGGAATTGCGCGGTGGCAAATCGGGCGCCCAGGTACTCGTTGCGGATGTACACAGCACCCGCTTTACCGGACAGGCTATCCTCAAACTGGACAGGGCCTGGGACCCGGTTCATGGCGGCCAACCGGAACCAAAACTGCTGTCCCAGGCGATTGCCGACGCTCCTGAATTTGCTCAGGAGCATTTGCCAAAACTTCTGTTTTCCGTCGAACACGACAATCAGTTTGCCATTTTGTTGACCATTGCCGGCCGTGGTCTGGAATATGCTTCGCCATGGCCCAATGTCGCATTCGAAGAGCAGCTGCCGGTAATCAAGCAGCTGTCGACCGACCTCTTTTCCAAGTGGAACGGGAACTACAGGCTGAGCGATGGGATCCACTCGCCTCAGGACCTGCTTGCCTCCTGGCTCGGGTACAGACTGGTCACGGGGTCCGGCGGGCGCATTCATCAGTTTCTCACCAGTGAATGCGGTCTTGATGCCGCTACACCCTCCATAACATTCGAGGGGCAGTGGTATCCGAATCCGCTCGCGTTTGCGGACGGTGCCTTCCAGGGCGACGACAGATTGCAAATCCGCGCTGTGAAAGGTCGTTGTCATGGCGATCTTCACGGTATGAACTTGCTTGTTTCCGACGAGCAGCCGGGCTCGCTCGACTATTTTCTAATCGATATGGCCGACTACGGGTCAGACCAGTTTCTCTTTTTCGATCATGCCTATTTCGAGCTTTCGTACTTGCTCGTTGCGCGGGACCAGCAAAACTCCGGCTATTGGGAAGCCCTGTTCGAGCAGCTGAGCCGACGCAACCGGCATGAACAGGGCCGTGGCCTGCAGGCAGATGATCTCGGCCTCATGCAAATCGTGACCTCGTTGCGAGGTGGTATCAATGACTGGATCGAGAAAAACGAACCCGACCGTCTTTCCTTCATGGAAAGCCAGTGCCTTCTGGCACGGGTCGCAGCAGGGCTGAATTTTGCACACAAGAACATTGATCCGCGCCTGCGCCGTATCGCTTTCGTTTATGCGGCTTACAGTCTCAAGGATTATCTGCAACTCAACCGCATCGACTGGCCCAAAGACGGCATGTCGTTTTCGATCGACACTGGCGTGGGTCAGGTCACGCCACGCAAACCGGATCCGGTCCCAACGGGCGTGCCGCCCTCCTCGCCCTCAGCAAATGATGAGCAAAGTGCAGACCCCCGCTCAAAAGCGACAACCGAAAACACAAATACTCTGTCCGGAGGACCGCTCCAAAAGCGATCGTTCATGGAAGAGCTGCGCCGGCGGCATGTCGTCAAGGCTGCGGCAGCCTATATCGTTGTTGCCTGGCTGTGCCTGCAGGTCGCCCTCGTTTTGCAGGCCTCTTTGAGACTGCCCGACTGGACGGACAGTCTTGTTGCGACGCTGCTCACCCTTGGATTTCCAATCGCCTGCATTCTCGCCTGGGCCTATGAACTCAGCCCCACAGGCCTGCAGCGCACAACAGCCGAAAGCGGACTGGACGAACGGCCATCGAAATCGGGTATAGCCTTCAACTACCTGCTTGGTATCGGCGTGCTTCTCATTCTCACGATCTCGGTGGGCAGCCCGATTTATGATCGGGTCTTCCCTGCTACCCAGGACACAACAGTCACAAGCGACCAGGTGTCGATCGCCGTATTGCCGTTTCGAAACCTCAGCCGAGCGGAAGATTCCGACAGTTTCAGCGACGGGTTGACGATCGAGATCATGAGCACTCTGGCAAGGTCAAATCTGTTCCGAGTTCCCGGTCTCAGGTCGTCGTTCAGTTTCAAGGACAAAAACGAAGATCTGCGCGTCATCGGCAGGACACTGGGTGTCGACTACATTCTGGAAGGCAGTGTGAGAACCATCAACAACGACTTCCGCATCGAGGCACAATTGGTCAAGGCTGAAGACGGCTTCCTGATCTGGTCCGGTTTCTTCGACGAATCTCTCGAAGATCTCTTTTCGATCCAGGAAAAAATCGCGTCTGAGGTCGGCGTCGCCCTTGAAACGCCGCTGCAGATCACCGCTGCCTCGCTTGAAGAGGGGCGCACGTCAAACAGCGAAGCCTATGAGCTGTTTTTGAAAGGTATCGGGCTTTATCAGCAGCGCGGTGAAGCGCTTAAGGAAGCGGCTGGCGTTCTGAACGAAGCGGTTCGGCTCGATCCAGACTTCGCGGCCGGATGGGCCGCTCTCTCGCTCGTCTATAATGTCTATCCCAACTACATCAAAACCGAAAACGGGCGACCGGTTTCGACACCAATGATGCTGTCCCAATCGCAAGAATTTGCGCTGAGAGCCAACCTACTCAATCCGCAATTGCCTTTCGTCCAATATGCAATGGCGAACACGTTTCGAAGAAACCGGCAATGGATGCAAGCCGAAGATATGTATCGCGACGCCCTGGAAACGATACCCGACGCTTATGACATTCTGGAAGACTACGCCGAATTGTTGACGATGCTGGGCCGGCATGAACAGGCGATTGCAATGGCCGAGTACATCTCCGAAGCCGATCCGCTCAACAGCGTTTTTGAGTTCCGGCTCCTTGAAGCCAAATGGGCTGCGGATCCCAGTGAAGCGAATGCTGAAGCGCTGGTCAGCTATTTCGAAAAGGACACGCCTCAGCAGGAGCCGATTGCGCGCGCCATCATCGGATACATGATCAAGACAGGACAGACCGACAGGTTGATAGCACTGATCGAGGCGTGCGACACGTGCCAGGCTGACTGGCGCAGCAAGGTTTTGCAGATGATCGATTCGATCGGCAAAGATGCTCCGGAAGAGATTTTTCAGAAATACAAGAATGAGAACTTCATGGGGTATACCCTGCTGGACACGATCGGCGGTCCGGATCTCGCTCTTGAAGCTTATCTCTACTATGCACTTACCCTAAGGCGTTCGGCCGTTTCGTATTCGGTTCCCTGGAGCGTCATCGAAAAGGTTGGCGACAAAGAGCAATTCAAGTTCCTTGTGGAGCAGACCGGACTACTCGAATACTGGCAGCAACGGGGCTGGCCGGACCAATGTGAACCGCGCGCCGGCGACGACCTGACGTGCAGCTGACAGGTGAAAGATGTAGTGACGTTTTGAAGGTTCTGGCCGGGTCATCCCTTACTCCAGCCGTTACAGCTTTCGCATCTCGGCGTAATCGGCATACCCGCGATAAAGGTGCCGGAAATCGAGTTCCGCGTTCGTATTGTCAGCCAGTTGGCGCAATTCGGTTTCAAGGTCGGCGCGGGGTGTGACATGAAACGACTTCAGCCACGAGAACAGAAGCTTCGCAAACCAGCCCGGCAGTCCACCCTGCTGTCCGAAATCGACCACATGGATGCGTCCGTTCTTATTCAGGCGCTCCGCGCCAGCCGAGAGTGCCTCCCGCCAGATCGGGATCATTGAAAGCGTGTAGGAGTAGAAAACACGGTCGAATTCAGGAACGTCCAGCGGCTCCGTCGCAGCCGGGTCGGCAGCGTCTCCCTGAATGAGAATAATGCGCTCGCTCAAACCCGCTTTGGCGATGTTTCGGGACGCTGTCTCCAGCATGTGACTAGAAATATCCAGGCCATAGAACCGAACCCCCGGATAACGCTTTGCCGCCGCGATCAGATTGCGCCCGGTCCCGCATCCCAGTTCCAGCACATGACCGTTTTGCGGCGGCTGCAGTTGCCTGATGAGGTGATCCCTGCCCAGAAGATAATATTTGCGAGTGAAATCATAAAAATGGCGCTGGTACCGATAGACCGCGTCCATCAACTTTGCTGTTTCAACCGCCTCACTCATTGTGGCTACCGTACCGAGATTTAACCGTTGAAGACGTAGAGATGGAAACCGCCATAAATCGACGAACGATCCTGTCGGCCAAGTTCCAGGCTTTCCTCTTCTTCATAGGTCCAGCGGCTCAGGATTTCATCAGCAACACGGCCAGGAAGCAGTGACGGCTCAGCTGCAGTCCGGAAGACCACCCTGCCACCCGGGCGTGCGGTGCGTGTGATCTCGGACCACAGCGCGTTCAGCTGCGCATCTGTCATCCAGTCCTGCGCATCAAGCAGAACATACGCATCCAGACTGTCGTCGCCGGTCGACTGAAGATGTTCCGTAAAGTTACGATTGAGTACCCGGACGCGGCCTGCCCTTTGCCGGATCTCCTCAAAGTGCGTCCGCTTCAGATAGGGCGGCAAGGGACCGGATTCCCCAGCCGGTTCGCCAGACTGCGGCGCATAACCCCGCCCGAAAGCCTGCCAGGCAAAATAGTTGTCTTTCATCGAAAAGTCGCAGGCCAGTTTTTCAAGGCGATCCTTGAGCACTGAGGACATATCGCCATCGGCATTGGCGGAAACGAGCGCGTCATATTGCGCAGGCGGTATGCCGAGACCATAGAGGGACATTTTCTTCGACGTAGCCCAGCGTACCAGGCGTTTGTCAAACAATGGAGCCAGAGCGGTGTCGAAGAATGTACGCTGCTCTTCCAAAGAGCGGGTCTTGACCATGTGCTTGGGATCGATGCCGTAAAGCCGCGCCACCAGATGCCCGACGCCGATGCAATAGCCCAGAAGGCCATGGTGGTAGAGATCCCGCGAAAACAGCGTTATGCGCTTGCGGCCCCAGTTCGCGAGATCACGGCCTTCCCAGTAAGCGATGGTGTCTGTATCCAGGTTGTCCTTGAGAAAACGGTTGTAAGCGGCAACGTTAGCCTTTTCGTCTGCCTCACCGAAAAAACGGTAGAAGGTTTCGTAGTTCGGGAAGTGTTTGGCGGCTGCAAGTTTCAGTCTGCCGAGTGCGACATGGGCGCGGTTCAGATCGACGGCGGTAATCTCTGCCGGATTGGCAGTGAGATAAGACATCACGTTACAGCCACCGGATGCGATGGTGATCATCCGCGATTCCGGCGTCAGGCGCAGTGCCTTCATGTCCACATCCGGGTCTTCCCAGATCTGGGGGTAAACCAGACCCTTGAATGCGAAAGTGAAAAGACGCTCAAGAATGCCTTCACGGGACGTCGCCTCGGAGCGGTGAACCGCATTGCTTAGCCGTTTTTTTGAAGCTGTGAGCGTGCTCTGCGTCATTTTTTTCTCCCGAGTCGCCGCGCGAATGAACTGCCCTGCGATACGTTACAGAGACGACATTTTGGTGACGTTCAGGGGATATTGTGCACTTATCCGGATAATAAAAAACCCCTCGCAATATGCGAGGGGCGTCTTTTGATGTCAGGGGGCAAACCGTTACCGGGTGATGACGACAAAGTCCGTACCCAGACCCGTATTCCGCTTGAAGCTCCGGTCCGTGATCGTCAAAGACGTTCCCGGCGTGAGCATTTTGGAAAGCTCCTTGGCAACCTTTTCCGGCATGTCGATCCGGTTCAGCAGATCGTCCGATTGGCCACCACGCTCGCCTTCGGCTGAGACGGCAATCCACTCGACGGAATTGTCGCCCTGTTCGAAATCAAGCGCCGTGTAGACATGCGTGCCGATTTCCTGATCGATATTCTTGACCGAAACCGGTGCGGAATAGATGTCCGAGAATTTGCGGCGGACACGCAGGATTGCATTGTGCGGCTTTTCGTATCCTGCCTCTTTATGGATACGCGCAACCAGGGCGTCGGTGATCTGGCCGGTCACCGGCAGGTCGGCACCCTCCTGGTAAAGGCGGATCGCGGCACGTGTCTTGCGACCGACGACGCCGTCAACCGGACCGGCATTGTAGCCCATCTGATTGAGAAGGCGCTGCAGTACACGCATCTTGCTCGGAAGCTTTTGCGGCGTGATGATCATCCGCAGCGGGCGATCGAAGTGTGGATTTTCCGGCTGAACGACCGGCAATGCAGCCTGCAGGTTAGCCGGCTGAATAGCTCCGCGCAGCGCAGGATCGGCCTCAATCGTCTTACCTGACAGGCTGGCGATCTCCGTTGCCGGGACATAAGGCTGCGGCAGAATATCGTGCCGGATAGACTGCGGGTTGGCAGCGTCACGCGTTACGACGACGTGCATGCCGCGCTCCGTCATGGAATAGAGCGACTTTGCAAAGGCGCGCGGCAGTCGGATGCAGCCATGCGACGCAGGATACCCGGGCAGCTTGCCAACATGCAGCGCAATACCGGACCATGTCAGCCGCTGCATGAACGGCATCGGCGCATTGTCGTAAAGGTTGGAAAAGTGCTTTCGGCGCTTTTCCAGGATCGAGAACACGCCAGTGGGCGTGCTGTGACCGCGCTTTCCGGAAGAAATCGGCGACACTTCAATCAGGTCGAGGCCGCGATAGACCTTGATCTTTTGTTCGTTGATGGACACCAGCATGTGAAGCGGGGCTTCTCTTGCCGGTTCCTTGGCTTCATCTGAGGCATTGTCGCGGGCGATAGCCGCTGAAACTGTACCTGCTGAAAAGAGTGCGGCGGTTACCAGAAGGCCCATTCCGCGGGTACGCATAACTTGAAACATTTTTGACGACATCCCTGAGCTCTCCAACGCTAAACCCTTAAAGCTCGCAGAAAACTCTACTTAAAACCCTTTTAGATCAGGTTAGGAAACACGGTTACCCGTTGGTTTCCCTCACCCATTTGCAATTTGACATTCGCACCTTAGCCAGCTTCCTGCTGTTATTCACATCACAAATTGTACGGATTGGTTTCAACATCGAAGGCATTCCGGCAGTTTCGAACGAGCATTGTCGTGCACACCGACATGGTGCCGCGACTGGATTCCACGTCTCGGAACGAGAGCTACCAGAGATCAAACACAACGGTCGCTGAAAGCGTCAGGCACAAAGGCAAACCGCACTTTTTGTGCATTCGGCAAACTGCCTTACGACTTCAGTCCATCCTGAAAGACGACCGCTTCACCGCGTGAAGGCGTTGAGAGTTCGCCTTCCCACATCACCCGCTGGCCGCGCACGATGGTGCCGACAGGCCAACCGGTCACTGACTTGCCGTCATAGGGGGTCCAACCACACTTCGATGCGATCCAGTCGTTGCGAATGGTCTCGGTCCGCTTGAGATCGACAACCGTGAAGTCAGCGTCATAACCAACGGCGATCCGGCCCTTGCGAGACGTCTGGAAAAGGCGCGCGGGACCGGCGCTTGTCATATCGACAAACCTGGCGAGGCTCAAACGACCGGCATTCACATGGTCCAGCATGATGGGAACAAGAGTTTGAACTCCTGTCATGCCAGAGGGAGACGCAGGGTAGGGCTTCTGCTTTTCTTCCAGTAGATGCGGTGCGTGGTCGGAGCCGAATATATCAAGGATGCCCTGCTGCAGTCCCCACCAGAGACGCTCGGAATGGCGGGCGGCACGCACAGGCGGGTTCATTTGCACGAGTGTCCCCAGCCGCAAATAAGCCTCGTCCGTCAAGGTGAGGTGGTGAGGTGTTACTTCGATCGACGCGACATCCTTGTGATCGATCAGGTAGTCGACTTCTTCAGCCGTGGAAAGATGGAGAATATGGATCTTTGCACCGGTTTCGCGGGCAATGCTGACAAGCCGCTGCGTGCACTGCAACGCTGCAATCTCGTCGCGCCAGACCGGATGCGAAGTCGGGTCGCCTTCAACCCTTTCGCCTTGACGTTCACGAAGACGGAACTCGTCTTCGGAATGAAAGGCTGCACGGCGCCGGGTGGCCGACAGAATGTCCCGGACCCCGTCGTCGTCCTCTACCAGTAGGTCTCCGGTCGAGGACCCCATGAACACCTTGATCCCGGCCGCAGCAGGTAAACGCTCCAGATCCGGGATGTCCTTCACGTTTTCCCGCGTTCCGCCAACCCAAAATGCAAAATCGCAGTGCATCCTGTGATGGCCCCGGGAAACCTTGTCGGCCAGGGCGCTTTCGTTTGTGGTGAGCGGGTTGGTGTTCGGCATTTCAAACACCGATGTCACGCCACCCATGACCGCCGCGCGTGACCCGGATTCAAGGTCTTCCTTATGGTCCAGGCCCGGTTCGCGGAAGTGAACCTGGGTATCCAGCACCCCCGGCAGGACATGAAGTCCGGTACAGTCAATCGTCTCGCCTGCCTGCGCGGGATCGAAAGTGCCTATCCCCGCAATCCTGCCGTCCCTGACTGCGACATCACGTTGTCCCTCGCCGTCCTGATTGACCACGACTGCACCCTTCAGGATCAGGTCATAGGTGTCGTTCATGGGGTTTCCTCCGGCAATGAAATCGTATGGGGGCGGTCGTATCCCGGCTTATACGCGCCCGATTTGAAAAGGACCAGATGCCCAGCAGGAAATCATGGCCTTGCCGAGCCCCGGCAAAAGACTTATTTCGCCGCATAGACCTGTGCTTTATTCAATCAGCTTTTCGGGAGCTTCTCGTGCCGACCGTTAAAACAGCCCACCTCAGCGACCGAAGCCTGATCCGTGTTGCAGGCGAGGAAGCGCATCACTTTCTGCAGAATCTGGTGACCGCTGACCTTGAAGATACAGATGCAAACGGGGCATCCTCCGCAGCTCTGTTGACCCCGCAAGGGAAAATCCTCTTCGACTTTCTGATCTACAAGGTACCGGACGGGTATCTTCTCGACGCACCGGCCTCAACCGCGAATGATCTCCTCAAGCGCCTGACGTTCTACAGGCTCCGCTCAAAAGTTGAGCTGGAGTTGCTTGGCGACAACACCGGTGTCCACGCAGTCTGGGACGGGACGGTTTCAGCCAACGGCGCCCAGTTGCAAGTTGCTGACCCGCGGCTACCGGATCTTGGTGAGCGCGCTGTTGGACCGGCAGATCTGTTTAATGCAAAAGGCACCGTTGAAATGGTCGGTCTCGAGGATTACGACGCGCACCGCATTGCGTCTGGTGTGCCGGAGGGTCTCAAGGACTACGCGTACTCCGATATCTTTCCGCATGATGCGGACCTCGACCAGCTCGGTGGAGTATCCTTCACAAAGGGCTGTTATGTCGGCCAGGAAGTCGTTTCCAGAGTTCAGCACCGGGGCACGGCGCGCAAGCGGTTTGTTCTTGTTGAAGCTTCCAGCGCTTTGCCGGTCAAAGGGACGCCTGTGATGGCAGGTGGCAAATCAATTGGCGAACTTGGTTCGGCAACCGCTGGCGATGGACGCAACATCGGCCTGGCGCTTCTGCGTCTTGACAAGGCGGCGCAAGCCAAGGACAACGGCACCCCATTCCACTGTGGTGATACTGAAATCCAGATCAGGGTCCCGAGTTGGGCAACGTTTGCCCTGCCGGAGCAAATCGCCGCGGACTGAACCTGCCTATCTTGATTGTTGCCCATGCCACAAAGCCCTTCCGACCAAACACCACGCGCTTGGCAACGCATGCTTTCCGGCCGGCGGCTCAACCTGCTGGATCCATCGCCGCTCGATGTCGAGATCTCCGATATTGCCCACGGGCTCGCGCGGGTGGCGCGCTGGAACGGACAGACATTTGGCGATCACGCATTTTCCGTCGCCGAGCACAGTCTGATTGTCGAAGACATCGCTCTAAAGCTTAAACCGGACCTTTCCGCTGACTGGCGGCTCGCCGTCCTGTTGCACGATGCACCTGAATACGTAATCGGCGATATGATCTCGCCCTTCAAGGCGGTGATCGGAGAGGCCTACAAGGCGGTCGAGGCACGCCTGCAAGCCGCTATCCACCTGCGCTTCGGGCTGCCAGCTGACATTCCGGCTGCGATCAAAAAGCTGGCCAAGCGCGCCGACATTATCTGCGCCTATTTCGAGGCGGTCGAACTTGCAGGTTTCGACCGGGACGAAGCCGGCAGGATATTCGGACGTCCGCGCGGTTTTGCACCCGGCAAGAATGGTGACTTGCACTATGGATTGAAGCCGTTGCCGGTTGCCGTGGCACAGGAAAAGTTCATGCAGCGCTTTGAGGCGATCGAAAAGCTGCGCGAAGCTGGGAACAACCATAAAAGGCAACGCGCAAAAGCGTGACCTTCACCGCAAATACCCCTAGTTTACCGGCAGATACGAATAATCTGGTTCTGCCATGCTGCATGTTTGCTCGCTTTCAAAACTGAACGATACGGTCGCTGCGACCGGTGCAAAATACGTTGTCACTCTGATCAATGCCGAGATGGATGTTCCCACGCCTGCGGGCGTCCAATCGGAAAATCACCTTTTTCTCGCCTTCAACGATATTGTCGAACAGGTGGCAGGACTGACGCCACCGAACGAAAGTCATGTCGAAGACTTGCTGGCTTTTGTCTCGGCATGGGATCAGGAGGCCCCCCTTGTGATACATTGCTGGGCCGGGATCAGCCGCTCAACGGCGGGCGCCTATGCGGCGGCTTGCGCTCTCAGTCGCGAGGCAGATGAATACCGGCTCGCCCACCTGCTGCGCGAAATGTCTCCTTCAGCAACACCCAACGCACGCATCGTTGCGATGGCCGACAAATTGCTTGGCCGCGACGGCCGCATGATCGATGCCATCCGGGGCATCGGGCGCGGCGCAAATGCCTTTGAGGGCACGCCGTTCATCATGCCGATCGAATAGGTTTTCAGGAGCATTCATGCCGAACAGACACGCCAGTATCGAGATCGGTTTGAATGCGGTGGTCGTCTCCGTTTCAGAAGGCGTGCCACAGATCGTGCATGTGACGGACGTTGAAAGCAACGCACTTGACAACCTGCCCTACGGTCCATTCGATCCTATCCATCACCGGACTTTCGAGATCGGTCTCAGGACTTGGGTGGAAAGCCAGACGGCCCTTAGCCTGGGCTACGTGGAACAGCTTTATACATTCGGCGACCGTGGACGGCACAGGGTGAGCGGTGACGAGGGACCGCATGTGGTCTCTGTCGGATACCTGGCACTGACCCGTCAAACGGCAGATTCAGAAAATACCCTGGCACGGCACAAATCCGCCTGGCGCTCGTGGTACGACTATTTTCCCTGGGAGGACTGGCGCAACGGCAGGCCGCCGGTTCTGGACGAGGAGATCCTTCCCGCGCTTGAGGCCTGGACGCTGGAGACGCCACCGGCGGGTGAGCCTCCGAAACCTCTCAGCCGCCGGGAACGTGTGCGCATGGCATTCGGTCTTGAAGTACCCAACTGGGATGAAGAAAGAGCTCTTGAGCGATACGAGCTGCTTTATGAAGCAGGATTGCTTCGCGAGGCCAAACGCGACGGCCGACCGGCGGCCCTGGCAAGGGAAACACTGCCGTTTCTGGGGGTTGCGATGCGCTTCGATCACCGCCGGGTGCTGGCGACAGCGATTTCACGGCTGCGCGGCAAGCTGAAATATCGACCCGTGATCTTCGAACTGATGCCGGAAGTCTTTACTCTGACCGAGCTCCAGACCTCGGTCGAGGCCATATCCGGCCGGCACCTGCACAAGCAGAATTTTCGACGGCTCGTCGAAAACGCGGACTTGGTGGAGCCGACCGGCGCCACATCAACGGCAACCGGCGGGCGCCCGGCTGCCCTCTTCCGGTTCCGCCATCAGTTGATGAGTGAACGCCCTGCACCGGGCCTGAGGGTTGGCGGCCGTTAGGAACTCGTTAAGCAATTGCCCCAGTAAAACTCATGTGATTAAAGCTTAACGCCTTGTTATATTAACCATAACGCCTCTCGGGGTAGAAAAAAATACGCGAAAATGCCTCAAATCCGCTCTCATTAACGGTCTTTCAAGGTTAAGCGCACATTCTGATATCCGGCGCTGCTGTTTACAGAGCGTTAGTGCTTGTCGTCCGGCGCCCAGGCGCGGTGTGTAACGAGTTGGAGTTGGCTGCGTATGTTTGGCCCAGTTTCCCGCAATGGAAAGCGGTTCTCTTCGAAAGTGACACAGATATCTATACCGGCCCGGGAACACTTGCGCCGCCTGAAATACGTGCTTGCTGCGAGCCCCCTGCTCTATTTCGGACTTGGCGGCTCCATCGGCGACCAGGACATTTTCGCACTGATCAATGCACGGCATGACCAGTCTCCGCGCTGGATGATGGCGCTTGAGCCGGCGAACTTTACCACCAGGGTCACGCCAAAGCTGGCACTCGGTACGCCCGTTGTGCCCGACTATACCAACACACCGGTCCTGACACTCACTTCGGCAGAAGAGGGCGTGGAGAAAAGACCGCTCTATGGCCTCGATGACGTTTTTGCGAGTGCACGGCCAAACGATGTCCCGGATGAGATCGCCACGAACAAGGCAGGCAAAGGCAACCGGCTTATAACGGTGGCACCCGACCGCCAGATGGTCGACAGGGCAGCCGGCAATGTCTATGCGATGTCGAGCATTATCTCGAACGAGAAAAAACACGAAGACCTTCCGCGCGTTGCTTTTGTCAAGCCGACGCCACTCGACAGCCAGGAATCGTCCCGCCTGGCGAAGGCCCGTGAAGACGGCCTCCTGGAAGACGGACCGCTTGACCTGCAAAAGGTGATGATGGCCCGCAACGCGGCTGCCGCGAGTTTCTCTCTCGTTTCCGCCTATGCGCCCGATAGAGTCAAGGAAACCAAGGATCCGTTCAACGCGCTCTTCGGAGCAGCAAAATACGAGCAGGAGCTGCCGCCACCGGAAGATCCGAACAACCCGCACTGGTGGGCGCAAAAACCTCTGCCGCTTTCCGTTGGAACCAAGAAAGAACAGCGCTGCCTCGCCGAAGCTATCTACTTCGAAGCGCGCGGTGAAACGGAAGAAGGCCAGGTTGCCGTTGCTCAGGTTGTTCTCAACCGCGTGAAGAACCCGTCCTATCCGAACTCAATTTGTGGCGTTGTTTATCAGAACAAGCACAAGCGCAACCGCTGTCAGTTCTCCTTCGCTTGCGACGGGATCAAGGACCGTATTTCGAGCAAAGGTGCCTGGAAGACGGCACAGCGGCTCGCACGGGAAGTATCTGACGGCAAGCAGTACCTGAAGATGGTCGATGCCTCGACGCATTATCATGCGACATATGTGAGCCCGCGATGGGCACGCTCCATGGCCAAGCGCGGCCAGGTCGGGTTGCATATTTTCTACAAGACGTATGCCGGCGGCTGGAACTGATCCAGCCAGCCTCTGAACTTCAGTCGTTTGTCCGGAAAACGTTCGTCACGACATAGGTCGCCAGCAGCACAAGGTGGAAGCCGAGCAGCGCGGCGACCTGAAGCGGATTGATCTGCGAAAATTCCAGCAATTCGCTCAGGACATGGATCGACGCAATGATCACGATCGTCGAGACGATCCTGTGCTTCATGCGCCGATAGGCTCTTTCGCTTTCCTTGATGAAGCCTTCGCCGTAAGCCGAGGCTTTCAGCCTGAACGTATTATAGGTGTTATTGGCCACCATCACGACGAGGTTTGCGATGAACACCATGTCCAAAAGATTCAAGATCAGAAGGATGGTCTTTTTCCGGTCCAGGAATTCGTACGTCGCGATGGCGT
Source organism: Roseibium sp. HPY-6 (assembly GCF_040530035.1). Lineage (NCBI taxonomy): Bacteria > Pseudomonadati > Pseudomonadota > Alphaproteobacteria > Hyphomicrobiales > Stappiaceae > Roseibium > Roseibium sp. HPY-6. The sequence continues at coordinate 1,316,247 of NZ_JBEWCD010000002.1, read as the reverse complement.
CGTAGATGTCGATGAAGAATGTGATTAGGAACAGGACCATGCCAACGGACAGTCCAATCAGCATCGGAATCTGCGCCAACTGGGTCAACCGATGCGCAAGATCGAAGTCATTTGAAGGGTCGGCAGGCGGTTTCTGCTCGCTCATCGCACTTCCAGGTCATAAAGAGACAGCTTGTTGCAACGCACGCTAGAATGGTCAGGCGCTGCGATCAACATGTTAGCTCATCTCGATATCGAGACCGAGATCCAGGACCGGCGCTGAATGGGTGATCCATCCGGACGAAATCAGGTCCACGCCGGCCTCCGCGACGCTCTTCACCGTGTCGAGCTCAATTCCGCCTGAAGCTTCCAGAAGCGCTCGTCCATCGGTCAATGCAACCGCCTCGCGCAGCGTTTCCGGCGACATGTTGTCGAGCATGATCACATCGGGACCAGCGTTTAAGGCTTCGCTTAGCTGATCAAGCGTATCGACTTCCACCTCGATCTTCACCAGGTGCCCAGCAAAAGCCTTAGCCGCTTCGATCGCTTTCCGCACGCCCCCGGCTACGGCAATATGGTTGTCCTTGATCAGGATGGCATCGTCGAGCCCAAAACGATGGTTTGAGCCGCCACCGCATTTCACTGCGTATTTCTCAAAGGCCCTCATGCCCGGCGTCGTCTTACGGGTGCAGACAATGTTCGCCTTCGTGTGACGAATGGCCTCGGCGAACCGGCTTGTTGCCGTCGCGATGCCAGACAAGTGACCCATGAAATTCAAGGCGACGCGTTCCGCAGACAGAAGCGCACGCGCCGGTCCCTGAATGCGGGCAACAATATCCTTGGGCGACAGGTGATCGCCGTCCTGTTTTGTCGCCTCGAAGATCAGTCCGGGATCCGTCTGGCGGAAAGCGCTCTCTGCAAAGGCGAGCCCACAGAGCACACCCGGCTTGCGCGCGGCTATCGTCGCACTGGCAAGGGCCGTCTTGGGAAGCGTTGCCTGGCTGGTAATGTCACCGGCGCGCCCCCAGTCTTCAAGAAGCGCGGACTTGACCGCCTCTTGTACCAAGAGGTCAGGAAGGTGGGGGAGCAGCATTTCGCTCATGTCTTCGCGTCCTCTCAGGCTGATTCCAAGGCGCTAGCGGAGATGGCTTCAACCTCTTTCAGGCTGGTATAGGACCGCTTTGCCAGATCCGGATTTTCCTCGGGGAAATCCTTGCGGAAATGGCCGCCTCTGCTCTCCTGACGCTTTAGGGCCGATGCGGCGATGATCTTGCCGGTGATCATCATGTTCTTGATCGACTGGCGCACACAGGTTTTTTCGGCCTCCGCGATATCGGCAAGCGCCCTTTTCAGCCCGTCTGCGTCCCGCAAAACGCCGACGTTTTTCGAAAGCGTTTCACGCAGCACGGTGATTGACCCGCGTTCTTCCACGTTGCGCTGGCTTGGCAGGCCTGGCGCGTCGTCCATCTCATCCCAGAAAGCGCTCCTGGGCGTCGGCATGAGACCCTGGATATCTTCTGCGATACGGGCCGCGAAGACGACCGCTTCAAGCAGCGAGTTGGATGCGAGCCTGTTGGCGCCATGTGCTCCGGTTGAGGCCACTTCCCCGGCGGCCCAAAGACCGTCCAGCGACGTGCGCCCGTTCGCGTCCGTCAGAACGCCGCCCATATGGTAGTGTTCGGCGGGCGCGACCGGCAGCGGCTGTTTCTCCGGGTCTATCCCTGCTGCTGTTGCAGCGGCGTAAACGGTTGGAAACTCGTCCTTGAATTTCGCACCGATGGCTTCCCGGCAATCGAGAAACGCTCCGCGCCCTTCCTCGATCTCTCTGAATATTGCGCGTGCGACAATGTCGCGGGGGGCGAGTTCGCGATCGGGATGGACACCCTCCATGAACCGATCACCCGCCTTGTTGACCAGAAATGCGCCTTCGCCGCGCAAGGCCTCGGTTGCCAAGGGAGACGGGTCCTTGCCGACATCAAGCGCGGTCGGGTGGAATTGAACGAATTCCGCATCGGCAATGACGGCGCCAGCCCGCGCGGCCATTGCAAGGCCATGGCCATTGGCCTCCTGAGGGTTGGTGGTCAGGCCGTAAAGATGGCCAACGCCGCCGGAAGCGAGCACCACTGCCTTCGCCGGGAAAGCCATCCGCGTGATGCCGCCGCGCCGGCGTACCAAAACACCGGTGACGTAACGGCCCTCACCGAGAAAACTCTCGCCGATATAGCCTTCCAGGACGCGGATCGATGGCGTTTTGCGCACGGCGTCGAGCAAGGCGTTCATAATCGCGCGGCCGGCCATGTCGCCGCGCACGCGTACAACGCGGCTTTGTGAATGCGCCGCCTCGCGGGAAAGCTGAAGGCGGCCTTCCAGATCCTGGTCGAAGGGCACGCCATAGGATAGAAGATCATGGACCCGCGCGCTTCCCTCACGCGTCATCTGGTCGACAATTTTCGGTTCGCCGATACCGCATCCCGCGGCCAGCGTGTCGTCCCGGTGTTTTTCGACCGAATCCTGCTCGGAAATCGCGGCGGCGATGCCACCCTGCGCCCAGGCAGAAGAAGCCCCCTGCCCTATCGGTGCATTGGTGATGACTGTAACCGGTCGCGGGCTCAGCTTGAGCGCGCAGAAAAGGCCGGCGAGCCCGCCTCCCAATATGACGACATCGTCCACATCCTTGCCGAAATAGGCAGGTACGAAATCCTCAACCGACACGGCCATTGGAAACTTCCTGGAACTGTGGGCATAGCCCGAATGATCATCCGGACCCTCAACCTGAAGGTCCGGAGGAATGCATTGCGCGGTTTAGGCCAAGGCGGGTCAGATTTTCAAGTTGATCATCCGCTCAACGGCTGTCCGCGCGCGATCTGCGACGGCAGGATCTACAATCACCTCTTCCTTCATCTCGATGAGGCTATCGAGGATCTTGCCGAGCGTGATGCGCTTCATGTGCGGACACAGGTTGCAAGGGCGGATGTAGTCAACGCCCGGGGTTTCGCTGGCGACGTTGTCTGCCATGGAGCACTCGGTGACCATCATAACCTTTTCCGGCCTTTTGGTCTTGACCCAGTTGATCATGTGCGCCGTGGATCCGGCAAAATCGGCTTCGGCGACAACCTCAGGCGGGCATTCCGGATGCGCGATGATCTTTACGTCCGGCTCGATGCGCCGGTAGTCGCGCAGCTCTTCGGCTGTGAACCGTTCATGCACCTCACAAGCACCGTCCCAGACCAACACTTCGACATCTGTCTTGTTGCCGACATTGGCTGCGAGATACTTGTCCGGAATGAGGAAGACCCTGTCGACCCCAAAGCTCTCAACCACCTGAAGCGCGTTTGACGAGGTGCAGCAGATATCGCATTCCGCCTTCACATCCGCGGACGTATTCACATAGGTGATGATCGGCACACCCGGATTGCGCTCGCGCAGGGCGCGCACATCAGCGCCGGTAATGGATTCTGCGAGTGAGCAACCGGCACGCATGTCCGGAATTAGAACCGTTTTTTCCGGGCTCAGGATCTTGGAGGTTTCCGCCATGAAGTGGACGCCGCACTGGACGATCACTTCGGCATCGGTGCGCGTTGCCTCGATCGCAAGCTGGAGGCTGTCGCCAACAATGTCCGCAACGCCGTGGTAGATATCCGGTGTCATGTAGTTGTGCGCCAGGATCACGGCATTGCGCTCTTTCTTGAGCGCGTTGATCGCGTGGACAGTCGGTGCAAGAGCCGCCCATTCGAAGGCCGGGATGAAATGCTTCACCTTCTCGTAAATAGGCGCGGTCGCCTCCGCAATTGCAGGCGTATAGCTGAGTTCCGGACGTGTCACCGGTCCAAAGCGCTCCAGCGCTGTCAGACCGGTCGTAACGGGTTCGGAAACCGAATAGGCTTTCTGGGCAACTGTCATGGCGCCCCCTCCTTCATGCAGGCTGAAACCGGAGTTTCAACTTACGAGACTTTATACTCAAGTTGAGCATATACCCCGCAAAAGAAAACGGGCACAGCGGCCCATACCTTTTGCTCTTTCAGAGTTTATATAAGCGGTACGTGACCAAAAATCCATCACTTTCCGTCTTGTTTTTTTCGGTTTGCTTTTTCCGTATAAGTTTCAGAGAGTTGGCGAGAATTTTTTTGCCGCGATTATAGCCAGCTAATGAGTTAGCTCGATCTTTGCGTTAAGGTGCGGACCTTGTGTGAAAGTCAAATTCTGTTTTTTGATCCAACGATCAAAATTTCGCGTTTTACGATTTTAGGTAAGCGGCTATCTTGTCGGCAACTCCCGATACGAGGTTCTAGATGACAGCCGCATCAACGCCGGCCCGCACAGGTCCAAACATACCTCTCATCATCGTCTGCGGTTGTCTCATCGCGCTCTTTTCCTTTGGGCCACGATCGGCCATGGGCCTCTTTTTCCAACCGATGACGGAGGCCAGGGACTGGAGTCGGGAGATATTTGCGCTTGCCATTGCCATACAGAACCTGGTCTGGGGTATCGGACAACCATTTGCGGGAATGTTTGCGGATCGGTTCGGAACGTGGAAGAGCATGACGATCGGTGCATTGCTCTACTGCGCCGGTCTTTTGATCATGATCGACGCTGAAAGTGCTGTGGCCTTGCATGTGTCCGCAGGCATTCTAATCGGGCTCGGGATCGCCTTTTCGTCTTTCTCGCTGGTTCTGGCGGCATTCGGACGGACGGTTTCGCCTGAGCAACGCTCGCTCGCATTCGGTATCGGAACCGCTTCCGGATCGCTCGGTCAGTTCCTGTTCGCGCCAATGGGCGGCGCCCTCATTGCGAATATCGGCTGGCAGGACACGCTGATCGTGTTTGCGGGTCTCGTTGCGTTGATCCCACTGCTTGCCATCGCACTGAGAGGCAAGTCCGAGCAGCCTCCAGGTACGTCCGTAGCCAACGACCAAAAAATCAGCAGTGCTGTTGCCGAGGCTTTCAAAACACGCGGATTTATTCTTCTGACAATTGGCTTTTTCGTTTGCGGCTTTCACGTTGCCTTCATCACGGTACATTTGCCGCCCTTTATCGCTGACGTCGGTCTCGATCCGAGCTGGGGAGCATGGGCAATCGCGCTCATCGGGCTGTGCAACATCGCCGGCTCACTCGCGTCTGGCTACATCGGCGGCCGCTATTCAAAACCGATCTTTCTGTCGCTGATCTACCTCGGCAGGTCGATCGCCATTTTTGCCTTCATCATGCTGCCGATCACACCGGCCTCCGTCCTGATCTTTTCCGGCGTGATGGGGCTGCTCTGGCTTTCCACCATCCCGCCGACATCGGGTCTTGTCGCAGTGATGTTCGGTCCCCGCTACATGGCAACGCTGTTCGGCTTTGTATTCCTGTCGCACCAGATCGGGAGCTTTCTGGGGGTCTGGCTTGGCGGCAGGCTCTATGACGAAACGGGGTCCTACGACGCCATCTGGTGGTGCGGTATCGTGCTTGGCATTCTGGCGGCCATAATCCACTGGCCGATCGAGGAAAAGCCTGTGCCAAGGCTCGCACAGCAAGCGGCGGAATGATGAAAGGCGCAATTCGCGCAAGGGCGAACAAAATCCATTGAGCTCACCGCGATGAAAACAATCGCAGATGTCCCGGTTTATCCGAGCAGAGGCTTTGCCTGCGCAAACGACAACAACCGCCTGGATTCTTCATCCCACAAGTGAAGACGGACACTGGCAAGACTTTGCCGGATCGTCATGCGGTTACGTTCCGCCAGATCCTTGTGATCCTTCAGCACTTCCGGAAGCCGATAGAACGGGATCCTGCTATTGAGGTGATGCACATGATGGATGCCGATGTTGGCGCTGGACCACCTTAAAACCGATGGCAGCACGTAATGCGAGCTTCCGTGCAGGGCCGCATCATGCAATTGCCAGTCCTCTTCCACATCCCAATGCGTCGTTTCAAACTGATGCTGAACGTAAAACAGCCAAACACCCAGCGTCGCGGCGAGAATTGTCGTTGGGAAAAAAATCAACAGGATCGGCATCCAGCCGCCAAACTTCAGGATAAGTGCCAGGGCCACAACAATCGCAAGATTTGTCGCCATGGCGTAAACCCAATATCTGAAGCTGGCCATATAGCCGAAGGGCAGGCGGTTCTCCAAAAAGAACGTGTAGAATGGTCCAAGGCCAAACATCACGAACGGCGACCGATAGAGCCTGTACCAAAACCGGCTAAGCGGCCTCAGCGCTCGATATTCAGCGACGGTCAAAGTGTGAATGTCACCTATGCCGCGCTGGCCCAGATTTCCCGAGGAACTGTGGTGCAACGCATGTGACCGGCGCCAGACATCATAGGGTGTCAATGTCACAACCCCTATCGCCCGACCCAGCCAGTCGCTGACTGCGCGGTTTTTGAAAAACGACCCGTGCCCGCAATCGTGCTGGATCGCGAAAAGTCGAACCAGAAAAGCAGCGTTGATCAGGGAGATAATTGCGGAAAGCCAGTAACTGACATCGAGTGACAACCAGGCCAAAACCCACAGGAACAAGAACGGGCCCACCGTTACTGCCAGCTCAAAGGAACTGCGAAGCGTGCTCGGATCGCGATATCGGGCAAGGATAGCCACCCAGTCACGCGGCGCTCGGACTTCCGGCGCAGTGCCAGAGGCATCATCTAGTTCGCACATAAACCTGCTTCTTGTTATTCAACTTCCTACATAGCCAGTTGAAAAACGCTTGCAATGGTATTGTGCAAGGTGAGCAAACAATTCTTTGTATATGCCCCGAAAAACCGCCCCTGCGTTGTGGCTCGGCAATAACGCTACCAAACCACCGCTTCAATTTCGCGCGAACAAGTCGAGTCCGTTTCAAATTTATCAAGCAGGTGCAAAGCGCTTGGAAACCGCTTCGTCGCTGCTCCGGTAGTCCTCAAACCCCATGCGCGAATAATAGGCAATGCCGCCGGTGTTTTCCCTGCGGATCGTTGCGTCGATAAATGAAACGCCGGCCTGTCTTGCGGCTGCCGCAGTGCTTTCAAACAGAGCGCGGCCAATGCCTTTTCCGTGGATCTCCGGGTCGACATATGTCCCAATGATTGCCCAGTCAGCCGGTAGTCTTTTCTCTTCAGGCCAAGTGGGATCACACCACAAAAGAGCCTGAAACCCACAGATCTTTTGGTCCTCAACCGCAATGTGACAGGCGATCGCGAGTTCCGGAGCAATAAACTCGCTCATGATTTTCGTATCGTCGAAAAGGTCGCGATAGGCGGTCGTGCCTCCGATCGCGATAATACGGTTAAGCAGCACGGCCATCTCCTCGGCATCTTGCGGCGAAGCCGCCCGAACTTCTATGGACAAAGCGCGTTCCTTCCCTTTTCAATGCCTTGATACGCTTGGCATCGACGCACCAGGCTACCCCGAGACTTTTGAGAAATCCGCGACAACGTGGGTCGCATCGCGGATCTCAGCAAGCAGCTGCAAGCGGTTCGTGCGCAGAGCGGGGTCTTCCGCATTGACCAGAATATCTTCGAAGAACCGGTCGACAGGCGCCCTCAGTTTTGACAGGGCCTCCATCGCGCCTTCAAAGTTTTCCGCCGAAACAGCGCTTTCAGCCTCGGCGCGGGCTGTTCCGATTGCCGCAGCAAGATCTATCTCGGCCTGTTCCTGAAAGTGATCCGCATGCGGTTTGCCGGAAACCGGTGCGCCGTCCTTCTTTTCTTCCGCCTTCAGGATGTTGACCGCGCGCTTGTAGCCCGCAATCAGGTTTGCACCATCATCGGAGGAAACGAAGCTGCCGAGCGCCTCGACGCGTTTGACGATCATCAGAAGGTCGTCCTGATCTTCAAGCGCAAAAACGGCGTCTATCAGATCATGACGTGCACCTTCGTCCTTCAGATGCACCTTCAAGCGGTCCGCAAAGAAGGAGAGAAGGTCGGTCACAAGGGCACCCGGATCAGCTACGTCTACGTCAATCGGTTTGAGCGCCGAAGGGATTGCATCGCCGACGCGCAGCCTGAGACCGTTCTCCAGAACGATCCGGATCACACCGAGGGCGGCGCGGCGCAAGGCATAGGGATCCTTGGATCCGGTTGGTTTTTCCTCGATTGCCCAGAACCCTGCAAGCAAATCCAGCTTTTCCGCGAGTGCGACGGCAATCGCAACAGGATCCGTTGGAACCTTGTCGCTCGGCCCTTGCGGCTTGTAGTGCTCTTCAATTGCGGTTGCCACTGACGGATCTTCACCCTGCGCGGCTGCATAGTAGCGACCCATCAGACCTTGCAGCTCCGGGAACTCGAATACCATGTTGGAGACAAGGTCCGCCTTGGCAAGTTCTGCAGCCCGTTTTGCCTTGGCCTGATCTGCGCCGACCAATGGAGCGAGCTCCCCCGACAAGGCGATCAGGCGCTCAACCCGCGCACCGACACTGCCGAGCTTTTCGTGGAACTTCACCTCGTTCAGATTTGGCAGATTGTCGGACAGGCGCGATTTGAGATCGGTCTCCCAGAAAAAACGCGCGTCCGACAAACGTGCACGGATGACCTTTTCATTCCCCGCGACAATCAGTTTGCCGCCGTCATCGGCGACGATGTTCGAAACCAGAACAAATCTGTTCGCCAAACGACCGGATTGCGGATCTTTCAGGACAAAGCATTTCTGATTGACCCGGATCGTGAGCTGGATGCACTCATCCGGAATTTCGAGAAAGTCCTCGTCGAAGCTCCCCGTCAGCACGACCGGCCACTCCACGAGGCCGGCGACCTCTTCGAGAAGACCATTGTCTTCAACGAGATCCAGACCGAGTGCGAGCGCGCGATCTTTCGCATCGTTGAGGATAATGTCCTTGCGCCGATCGGCGTCGAGAACGACTTTGTGCTTTTCAAGGCCGGTCGCATAATCGTCGAAGCGGCGCACGGTGAATGCTTCGTCGGCCAGAAAACGATGACCACGGGTCGTCTTGTCTGAGTTTATGCCGTCGAACTCAAAGGGCACCAACTCCGGTTCTTCGGTCTCTGGGCCGAAGGTCGCAACAATCGAATGGAGGGGGCGGACCCATCGCGTCGTCGTCGTTCCCCATCGCATGGATTTCGGCCAGGGAAATCCGCGCAAGATTGCGGGCATGAATTCCGCGATGATCTCGATTGCGGACTGGCCTGGCTTTTCGATTACAGCGACGTAGAAATCACCTTTTTTCGGATCGTTTTGAACCTTTGCCTGGTCAATCGACGCAAGTCCAGCTCCGCGCAAGAAGCCTTCTATCGCCTTTTCCGGAGCCCCGACGCGCGGTCCTTTTCGCTCCTCGCGCGTTGCCGCCGATCCTACTGGAACGCCGGCAACGTGTAAAGCCAACCGGCGCGGCGTTGCAAAAGCCTTAGCGCCTTCATATGGCAAACCCGCATCCACCAGGGCGTTGGTTACGAGGGTTTTCAGATCTTCGGCCGCCTTGCGTTGCATACGGGCCGGAATTTCTTCGCTGAAAAGTTCAAGCAGAAGATCGGGCATGGAAACTTTGGCCTTCGGTCTTGGTAAGATACGTCCGGAAACAGCAGTGCGTCCGTTACCAACTCAACGGCGACTTGTCACCCTTTTTCCGGTCTTCCGCCTATCGCGTACCCCGGCACAAATACCGATACCAAATCAGCGCTTTGCTTCATTCTTCTTCAAGAAATAAATGCAAAACTGGAGGTCTGATTAGACAGTTAGCAGTATCAGGACGGAAGAGTGATCAACAGAGGAGCCACAGGCGGCCGTCTCATGGCACGCTCAATGGCCGCGCTATTTGCCGCGGCTATACTTGGTTTCGTCGTGCTGCAATTCATTCCGCATCTTCTGGAAGACTCCCACTCAAACAGCCCGCATCTTTATTTCGACATAGCGACCGGTGTTTTCATGGTGGTCGCCCTCACCGGTGTCGGCTACGGCTTGTGGGCAACGCGCAGGCTGCGCAAGGAACTGAGCGAAAGATCTTCGGAGCATTCTGAAGCGCTGGCGCTGGCGCAACATGACGCGCTCACAGGGCTTCCCAACCGGCGTCGGCTGCTTGAAGCCTTCAGCGATCTTAGCCGAAACGTCAAAGACGAGTCATTCCGAGCCATCATGATGCTGGACCTTGATGGTTTCAAACCGATCAATGACGTTTACGGCCATGCTTTCGGCGACAAGTTGCTGCGCAGTTTCGCAGACCGGCTTGCTGAAACCGTGGGATCGGATGGCATTGTTGCCCGCCTCGGCGGTGATGAGTTCGCAATCGTGTCACCTGTATTCAAGGACAAGACCGAAGTGTCCGGCTTTGCTCGCCGGCTTCTGACACGCCTTGGCGACCGGTTTGAATTCGGCGAACGCCAGATTTCGATCGGCACGGGGATCGGCATCGCGCTCTATCCGCATGACGGACACGCCATCACTGAGCTTTTGCGCCGGGCTGACATCGCCCTCTACCGGGCCAAATCCTCGGGCCGATCGACTTACCGCTTCTTTGAAGTGGATATGGATGCCTCGATCCTGCATCGCACGCTTCTGGAACAGAGGCTTCGACGCGCGATCGAAGATGAAGACGTCAAGGTGCACTATCAACCCATTCTCGACATGGATACTGGGCGAATAGCGGGATTTGAGGGGCTTGCCCGATGGTCGGATAGCGACTTCGGCATGGTTCCACCGAAACAATTCATTCCGATCGCCGAGGACTGCGGGATCATATCTGAGCTTACACGTCATCTTCTGGCGCAAGCTTGCACAACGGCACAGACGTGGCCTGATGAACTTTATCTCTCCTTCAACCTGTCGCCTGTCCAGTTACAGGACCCAGCTCTGCCGGAACAAATCAGAACTATCATAGATGCGTCCAGTTTCCCGCCTGAGCGCCTTGTTCTTGAGATCACGGAGACATCGCTCGTCAAGAACCCTGAATCGGCAAGACGCATTCTAACGGAGCTGACCGAGACCGGCATTACAATTGCGCTGGATGATTTCGGAGCCGGGCATTCTTCCCTGAGCTATCTCAGAGACTTTCCGATCAAGAAAGTGAAGATCGACAAATCCTTCACCGAACGAATGCTGTCCGACAAGCAGTGTGGTGCCATCGTGGAAGCGGTTCTGGTGCTTTCCAAGGGGCTTGATATTGACGCCGTCGCAGAGGGCGTTGAGCGCGGCGACGTACACGACGCCCTCAGCTCAAGCGGCTGCCATTACGGCCAGGGTTTCCTTTATGCCAAGGCGGTCACCGCAGATGCAGCCGCTGAGCTCCTGAAAATCCAGGCCGACGGCCGACTGCCTTTCGACGAGAATTCAAACGTCGCCTGAAGACACGAAAGTGCAACGTGACTGCTGCCGTTTGGGGCCAATGGTCTTCCATGTTCCTTACAGGGCGCACTTACCAGCCGCCGCCACCACCGCCTCCGCCGCCGCCGCCCGACGAACCGCTTGACGAGGAACCCGAGCTTGACGTCTCCGGGGCCGGCAGAGAGGAAACGAAGGATCCTGCAATTGCGCCTGCGGTTGCACCGACGCTCTCTGCGACATCTCTGGCATTGAATGATCTGCCCGAATACCAATCCGGGTGGTAGCCCGTTGCTGCCGAGGCTCCCGCTGCCGTCGCCAACCATCCTTCAAACGCTTCTGACCATGGTTTTTCGACGCCCAGCGCTACCGCGTAAGGAAGCAGTTTCTCGAAGTGAACCGTGCTCATGTCCGGCACATTGTTCATGTTCAGACGATCTTTTTCCGCAACAGAAAGATAGAGCTTCAGTCCCTCTATCTGGTCGAGAAACTGCCTGCCCAGCGTTGTCGGAGCATCGATGATCAAGAAGAAAACGATATTGATGCCCACGAGAATGGCGACGGAGACCGGAAAGGCGATCATCGAGGCAAGCGCGCCGGTTATCAGGTTGGCAAGAGTCGCTGCCAATCCCATCCCGAGGGCAAAGAAACCAAGGGTGAAAACCAGACGAAAGGGAAAGTTCAGAGAGCCAAGAGCCAACGCACCAAGCCCGGCGGAGAAAAAGGTCGCGAAGACGGAGAAGAACAGGAAAAGCATGACGAATTCCTGTTGCTGCGCTCCCAGAAATCCGAAGAAAATCAACAGACCGAACGTCGCCAGGCTGAGCAGAACGCCCGGGATCAGGTAGGTCCAGTTGCTCTTGAAGTACAATCCGCCGCTTTCGCGTTCGATAGCGCCTGTAAATTTTGATCCCAGCGCCTGGATCGACTGGCCGTTCGCTTCGTTCAGGGTCAAGGGGCTTCCCCTGCCGCTGAGCCATTTTTCCAGGGCGGCTTCGCCTTTTGGCAAACCTGAGCCAGGTGCTTCGCCGTTTCGGCCGTCCGGCAGAAGACTCAAGCTTATGTCGCCGCCATCCTCTTCCAGCTTCAGGCGCTTCTTGACGGCAAGACTGAGGCATGCGGCTGAAAGCGCTACCCACTGGTCATTTCCAAAGCCACGGTTTTCAATGTATTTGGCAAGGGCCGGTGAAATATTGGCAGGCGGCTGAAACCTCGGAAAGACCACGCCTCGTGCAGGATCGCGACCGACCCTGAGCCATGCCCAGAGATAGTAGAACAACACCAGTAGAATGCCGGTTCCACCAATCAGTTCGAGCCGGTAATCGCCCAAAAAATACTCAAATTCTTCAGCACCGGTCGGCCGCGCTACCGAACCAACAGGCATGTTGACGACGATCGTGAACCCTTCATTCGCCAAAAGTGACTGCGTGGTCGAGAAAAGAACTACGTTTCCATCATCCTCCACGCTTGCCCGATAGAATTGATCTCTCGAGCCGAAGGCACCGGTATAGGCCGTATTTTCCGTTGCTCTGACGCCGGATGGCAGCACAACGCGGGCAATGGCCTCGTCAATCGGGAAATTCCACTCGTTTCCGGTGGCATTCCAATAGAGCTGGTCTTCGGTCTCAAAGAATCGGATTTGCCGGTCCGTTTCGTACTTGATCGTATAGGTGTAGTTGCCCGGCTGAAGGAAAACGTTCTCCTCACCTACGTAAATCCGAACACCATCGGTACTGTCCCTGACAAAATGCGGAGCCGGACGCCCATCCTGCAGAACCTCCAGAAGTTTGAAACCAACCCTGTAGCTGCGCCCGTTTGCTCCGATCGCTGTCAACGGGAGGTCGCGAAAAATGCCCCGGCGGATCTCGCGTGCCTCCGAGCGAGCGGTGATCGTTTCGGTGACTGTCAGGACGCCGTTCTGCGCAACCTCGATATTGGAGACATATTTCAGGATGCGCTCATCTGCGTGAGCGCCCCAGCCGAGGCAAAGCAGGATCAGCGCCGCCAGTGCGCTCGCGGCGATACGTGAAATTTTCATGACGGACCCTTCTTAGAATTCGACGCCCGGGACGGCCCGGTCAGCCTCATCCTCGATCTCGAAATAGTCGGCCTTTTCAAATTTGAATTGCGTGGCGATCAGATTGGAGGGGAAACTTTCGACAGCCACATTCAGGCCCCTGACAGCGCCGTTGTAATATCTGCGCGACATCTGAATGGCGTTTTCGATTTCATCAAGTGACTGGTGCAGGTCCGAAAAATTCTCGCTTGCCTTCAGATCCGGATAAGCTTCCGCAACCGCAAAAAGGCGTCCGAGAGCCTGACCCAGCGCACCTTCAGCCTTTGCGCGCCCTGCGACGTCTTCCTTCGAAACCGCATTCGCAGAGGTTCGAAGTTGTGTAACCGCGTCGAGCGTTTCCGTCTCGTGCGCGGCATAGCCTTTGACTGTTTCGACAAGGTTGGGAATGAGGTTGGCGCGGCGCTTGAGCTGCACATCGATACCGCTCCAGCCTTCCTCGACCATCTGACGCTTTTTGACGAGCGTGTTGTAGAGAATGATCGCGTAAACCGACAGCGCAATCAAAAGTGCGAGAACAATCCAGGCCAACTTTCAGATCCCCTTTAAAGAACGATCCGGAAGCTAGCTGCTGCGGCTGGGATTGTCATCCTGCGCAAGCACGGTCTTTTGTTTCAATACCGTATCAAATGTCAGGAATGTTGCTGGAGGCGCCCGGCCGCCAGCAAACGTTTCAATCCAAAAAAAGGTTCAGGCTATTCAGCTGCCTGGTTGTGATAACCCACACCGCCCGCTTCGGTTTCCAGAAATGCCGCTCCGCAGGCCTTTGCCAGCTCGCGCACGCGCAGAATATAGCTCTGGCGCTCCGTCACGGAAATTACACCGCGGGCATCAAGCAGGTTGAAGGCGTGGCTGGCCTTGATGCACTGATCATAAGCCGGCAGGACTACCTGGTGCACGCTCGCGCCAACCTCTTCCCGCGCCTTCGCACCAGCTTCCAACAAGGCACGGCATTCAATTTCCGCGTCCTTGAAATGGCGGAACAGCATCTCGGTATCCGCATGCTCGAAATTGTGCCGCGAATACTCCTGCTCTGCCTGCAGGAAGACATCCCCGTAGGTGATCCTCGCGTCACCTTCCATGCCGTTGTAGTTGAGCTCGTAGACGTTATCGACACCCTGGATATACATGGCGAGACGCTCAAGCCCGTAAGTGAGTTCGCCGGAAACCGGTGAACATTCGAACCCGGCCACTTGCTGAAAGTAAGTGAACTGCGAAACCTCCATGCCATCGCACCAGCATTCCCAGCCAAGGCCCCAGGCACCCAGGGTCGGGCTTTCCCAGTCGTCTTCGACAAACCGGATATCGTGCAGTTTCGGATCCAGCCCGATGGCGTAAAGCGATTTCAGATAAAGGTCCTGCAGATCGGCCGGTGACGGCTTCAAGATGACCTGAAACTGGTAGTAGTGCTGCAGACGGTTCGGGTTTTCGCCATAACGCCCATCAGTCGGACGCCGCGACGGCTGAACATATGCGGCGCGCCACGGGCGCGGGCCGAGTGAGCGCAATGTGGTTGCCGGATGAAACGTCCCAGCCCCGACTTCCATGTCATATGGCTGAAGCACAACACAGCCCTGGTCCGCCCAGAACCGCTGGAGTGTCAGGATCAGACCCTGAAAGGAGTTTTCCGGGCGCATATGCGCCGGCAATGTGTCAGTCGACATGAATACCGCTTCCGCAAATGACGCGCTAAGGCGAGCCGGTCCCGCCTGCGCGAGGCGAGAGGTGCCATGATGCGGCGGCGAGGTCAAGACGAGGTTGCCGGGCCTGGCCAATCTGTCTCGCAGCGAACTGCGGGGTTGACCTTCCATCCGGCAGCGACTACCAAAAGCGCCGGTTCCAGACGCCTGCCGCTCGCAGACACAATGTCATGGTGAAGATCTGGTCTCGACGATTTTTCGTTCCTCCGCGCGTTTCGTGCAGGCGGCAATGCGAGCCCTTCCCTACAAGCGAAACGCCTTTATCTGGAGAACGGAATGTCCAACGACACGTCCCGGACGAATGTGTTTACGCACGGGGCTCTCGTCCCCACGCTTTTGAAAACCGCCCTTCCAATCATTCTGGTCATGAGCATGAACGGTCTGCTGACGGTTGCAGATGCCGCCTTTCTGGGTCACTACGTTGGGCCCGACGCGTTGAGCGCCGTTACGCTGATCTTTCCCGCCTACATGCTGCTTGTTGCTGGGGCAACGCTGGTTTCCAGCGGCATGTCCAGCATTCTTGCGCGCCATCTCGGCGCCAAGAGTTTCGACGCAGCGCGATCCGTATTTGCGGGCGCACATGGGCTGTCGCTCCTGGCAGGTGCTCTTGTCATATTTCTGTTCTGGGCGATCGGCTATCGGGCCATCCTTGTTGCCGCTGATGGATCAAAACCAGTTGCGCAGATGGCGTTCACCTATCTGGCGATCACGGCGTTCACTTCGCCCTTGCTCTTCGTCCTGTCTGTGCAGACCGACGCCCTGCGCAGCGAGGGTTACGTCGTGCAAATGGCCGGTATGAGCCTGCTCGTCTCCGTCGCGAACATTCTTTTCAACTTCGTGATGGTGGGGATTTTAAACTGGGGTGTGGCCGGATCGGCCTTCGGGACGGCTCTGGCGCAATTGGTCACGTTCACGGCCGTGCTCATTTTCCGACTGCGGGTTGCGACAATCCTGAAGCCCACCGTCCTGTTCACATACCCCTTACACGGATACTGGCGGTCGATCATTGCCCTTGGAGCACCGCAAAGTCTCAACTTCGCAGGCATCGGTCTGGCGTCCGCTGCGACAATCGCCGCCCTCCAGTATGTTGAATCAGACAGCTACGAAGCGACGATCGCCGCTTTCGGGATCATCACCCGCATCATGACCTTCGTCTTTCTGCCTCTGCTTGGTCTGACGCAGGCATTACAGGCGATGATTGGAAACAACTACGGCGCAAAGGAGTGGCGCCGCTCCGACGATACGCTGCGGTTGGGTCTTTTGACGGCCTTCATTTACTGCGTCAGTGCGCAGGCCGTGCTGTCGCTCTTTCCGGGTCCGATAGGGCTGCTATTCGTCGAAGATGAACGCGTCGTTGGTGAAATTGTCCGGATCATGCCGATCAACATCGCGCTGATGTGTGCCGCTGGACCACTTTTTGTGATCGCGGCTTATTTTCAAGCGTGTGGAGATGCGAAAAAGGCAGCCGTTATCAGTCTGGTCAAACCGTATGTGTTCTTTTTGCCGCTGTTGTTCGTTCTGCCCCATTTCTTCGGCGAAACAGGGATCTGGCTCACTGGCCCGGCTGCAGAATTTCTGCTGCTGGTCCTGACCGCGCTGCTGCTGTTCAGGGCATCGAAAAGACACTCGGCACGGTGGGGGCTCTTCACGGCGCCGAATTGACATAACCCAAGCCGTTGGGGTGGCCCGGCGGAGCGCCCGCTCCGCCTGGTCGGTCAGTTGCTTGGGCGGTACTTTCCTGTTTCCGGATCGAGTACGAGCTTGGCGCCGCGCCCATTCGGATCGGCCTTCGCCGCGGCCTTGGAGATCTGATTCTCGACTTCAGCCATCTTGCGCTTGACGCGCTGGACGATCCAGTAACCGCCGACGGCAAGAGCTGCAACACCAATCAGTTCCGTCATATCGTTCCCCTTTTGCTGTCCCACCTGACGCGAGCAATACGCCCATTTAAAGGCCGTAACGCATCCACAACGCCCGCTCTTCAACCGCTGAAATCAACTCGTCGCCCAAGCCTTCGGTCAGGCGCTGCCCCTTCTGGTTCACGCCGAGCCCCGCACGCCTGCCAAAGAGGCCCCGTGGCGCGGAGATCAGCCGTGGTTCCGTCTTCTCGCCGTATCTTTCCTTCAGAACGCCGCGCAAATCGCCTATCGCGTCGACAAGTCCGAGCTGAACGGCGGTTCGCCCCGTCCAGAACTTGCCCGTGAAAAGGTCCGGATCCTCGGTCAGAACATCGCCACGGCGGGATTTTACCAGTTCGATGAAGGTCTCATGGAGCTCAAGCTGGAGGCTTTTGAGATAGTCAATATCTTCAGGGACCTCCGGCTGAAAGGGATCGAGCGTCACCTTCTTCTCGCCGGCCGTATAGACGCGCCGGTCGACACCGATCTTCTTGATCATTTCTGTAAAGCCGAAGCCAGCCGCGACCACCCCTATGGAACCGACAATGGAGGACGGGTCGACGAAAATCTCGTCTCCCGCGACCGCGATCATGTAGCCCCCGCTTGCGGCGACATCTTCGACGAAGACAAGGACGTCCTTCTCGTTTTCCTTGGCCAGATCACGTATGCGCTTGAAAATCAGGCGCGACTGCACCGGAGACCCGCCCGGCGAATTGACGATCAGCGCGACCGCGGGAGCCTTTTTGACAGAAAACGCCTTCTCAAGCGGCATCGCCGCTGAGGCCAACGACAAGCCCGAGCGCATCGGACTTTGCATGCCGATCGCGCCTTGCAGGCGCACCACGGGAACGATCGTCTTGTCATTGCGGAATGGTTTGGGAAGGAAACGGCGGAAGGTAGAAAGCACGCTGGAAGGCCCTGAGAGAGGTCAAAACTCTCTTCGATATATGTATTCGAGCGGCACTTGCAAAGAGTGCCCCCGGGCAATTTCAGGAATAGGCTGAGAAGGTGTTGGCGGACGTTCAGGTGCCAAAGGCGCTGATGCGCTTTTTCGGTTTAATCTTCTCCGCTTCCTTTTTCTTTTCAGCTTCGCGATCCAGCAGAAGCGCAACCGCTTCAGGCGTCAGGTCCGGTTCCGGCTCGAAAGGCCAGTTCAGTTGAACACCCGCTTGACCGTCCTTGCGCCAGACAATTTTTGCGGCGATCGGCAAGTCCAGACCCGGAATGGAAATTTCAATATCCTGCGGCAGCCGGTCGAGCTTGGCCGCTTCAAGCCGGCATCCGGATTTACTCGCATCAACAATGCGTCCTTTGACGATGAAAGGACTGGTCTTGCCGTAGACAACAGTGCTGATCCAGACAGGACGGCGGATTTCGCGCCGTTTTTCACCCGGCTCCGTGTTCACCACCGAAAAGCTGATCCTGGCCTCATTGTCTCCGTAGGCAATGACCGTCCCGCGAACCAGTTTGTCGTAGCCATTCAGCCGCAGCCCTACCTCTTCCTTGAGTAGGTCGACCTTGTCGGAAACGATCCAGCATCCCTTGTCAGTGAGGTCCAAGGCACTGGCCTCAAAGCAGCTCATATCCGCCAGATCCACGACCAGCGCGGGAACGCAGCTATCGGCAACTTTGACCTCATTGACGTTTGACACTTTCCCCTCCAGCTCAACTACACCCAAGCCTACAACCTGAAGACTGAAAACGGCGTTAACGTCGGGGAAGAGCGGCGCGTCAGGTTCCTTCCAGCTTCAATTGGATGCTGAGAAAATCGCGCCACGAAAGACGCTTTTCCAGGGGGCTGCGCAGAAGATAAGCCGGGTGATAGGTTGCAATCGCATCAATGTCACGACCTGAGACCGGATACTTCATCCAGCGGCCACGCATCTTTCGAATTCCGTCCTGAACACCCAACAGGTTCTTTGCGGATGCTGCGCCCAGAAAGACAATCACGTCCGGGTTGACAAGCTCGATCTGCCTTCTGATGAAGGGCTTGCAGATTTCCGTCTCCTGCGGTGTCGGCGTGCGGTTACCCGGCGGACGCCATGGAACGACATTGGCGATGTAAGCTGAAGACCGATCAAGACCGATAGCTGTGAGCATACGGTCCAGAAGCTGACCGGACCTGCCGACAAACGGTTTCCCCTGCAGATCCTCATCGCGTCCGGGCGCCTCGCCGACAAACATCAACCGGGCCGCAGGATTGCCGTCCGCGAATACCAGCTTCTTCGCCGTCAGTTTCAAATTGCATCCGTCGAAAGCCTCCAGGCAGGCCCGCAGTTCTTCCAGTGACACGGCCGACGCGGCCTGGTCTCGCGCCGAGGCGACAACTTCCCGATCCGGAATGACAGCTGGATTGTTCGGTTTGGCTGGTTGTGCTGTTCGCGGTTGCGGTGCCAAGCCAGTGGGAACCGGTGCCGCGCGGTCATGCGCGGGCGGTTCCGCGGGTGCGGTCCGGTGCGCGACTTCAGATGCCTGAGGCTGTTGCCGCACCGGAGCCTTCCTCCGGCTTAGCTCCGTCCAGTCGACAGGACTGTCACCCAAAAAACAATCGACACCGGCGTCGATATAGAACTCCAGCAGGCTTTCGATGTTTTTCAGGTCTTCACTAGAATGTTGCAAGAAATTGGCCTCCGGTACGGGATATTATCCGGTACGCCTGTTCGTACAAGCGGCGCAGCGCCGCCTTGGTGCAGGACAACTGCGTTTCACACACCTGTACACATCTATTCCCGTGAAACCAAAATCATTTCCGCTTACGTAAGCGTAACTTATTTCGCTTGACGCTTTGATGCGGCTTTGGTCTATCTGGGCGAAATTCGACCAATATGGGGCCGGATTTCGCAAAGAGAATAGAAAAAAATCGTGTATTGCGCTGCGAAATATTGCAAACAGGGCGATACGGATGAAGCCCCGCCGGCTTGAGGGAGAAAATGATGAGCGAACAAGACGCGCTTGGTGAACGCGAAAGCATGGATGTCGACGTTGTGATCGTCGGAGCAGGCCCGGCCGGCCTTGCCGCAGCGATCCGGCTGAA
Source organism: Roseibium sp. HPY-6 (assembly GCF_040530035.1). Classification (NCBI taxonomy): domain Bacteria; kingdom Pseudomonadati; phylum Pseudomonadota; class Alphaproteobacteria; order Hyphomicrobiales; family Stappiaceae; genus Roseibium; species Roseibium sp. HPY-6. Next base: position 1,296,338 of record NZ_JBEWCD010000002.1, on the reverse strand, counting down.
ACAGATTGCGAACGAAAAGGGCGAAGAACTAAGCGTTGTCGTGCTGGAAAAAGGTTCGGAAGTGGGTGCGCACATCCTTTCTGGCGCCGTTATCGATCCGATCGCTCTCGATCAGCTGCTGCCGGAGTGGCGCGAAGAGGATACGCCGATCAAAACGGCGGTGACCGCTGATCATTTTCTGGTTCTAGGCCCTGCGGGTTCCATGCGGCTGCCCAATCTGTTCATGCCCAAGCTCATGAACAATCACGGCAATTACATCGTCTCCCTTGGCAATGTGTGTCGCTGGTTGGCGGAAAAAGCCGAAGCGCTCGGTGTGGAGATTTATCCGGGTTTTGCGGCAGCCGAACTGCTTTACGATGATGAGGGCAAAGTCCTCGGTGTCGCGACCGGCGACATGGGGATCGGCCGCGACGGCAAACCCAACGCCATGTTTACGCGCGGCATGGAACTGCGTGGCAAGTACACCCTCATCGGCGAAGGTGCCCGCGGATCTCTTGCCAAGCAGCTGATCGAGAAATTCGACCTCGACAAGGACAGTGACGTGCCGAAATTCGGGATCGGCATCAAGGAACTCTGGCAGGTTGATCCGGAAAAGCACCAACTCGGCCTCGTTCAGCACTCCTTCGGCTGGCCGCTCGACGGCAAGACCGGCGGCGGTTCGTTCCTCTATCACCTGGAAGACAATCAGGTCGCCGTCGGGTTCGTCGTTCACCTCAACTACGAAAATCCCTGGCTGTCACCTTTCGACGAGTTCCAGCGCTTCAAGACACATCCCGCAATCCGGGACACTTTTGAAGGTGGCAAACGCATCTCGTACGGCGCAAGGGCGATTACTGAGGGCGGCTACCAGTCGGTTCCAAAGCTCTCCTTTCCCGGCGGTCTTTTGATGGGGTGTTCTGCAGGATTCGTGAACGTTCCGCGCATCAAGGGATCGCACAACGCCATGCTGTCGGGCATGCTCGCCGCCGAGGAAGTCATGTCGGCCATCGGCCGCGGCGAGGCTCACTCTGAGCTTACCCATTTTGACACGGCCTGGCGTGAAAGCGCGATCGGCAACGATCTGAAAAATGTCCGTAATGCCAAGCCACTTTGGTCGAAGTTCGGCACCTGGCTCGGGATCGGTCTTGGCGGTCTCGACATGTGGACGAATGAATTGTTCGGCTTCTCCTTTTTCGGCACGATGAAGCACGGCAAGCGTGATTCCGAAACGCTGAAACCGGCGAAGGATTGCAAGAAGATCGACTATCCGAAACCGGATGGCGTTGTTTCCTTTGACAAACTGTCTTCGGTGTTCCTGTCGAACACCAACCACGAAGAAGACCAGCCGATCCATCTGAAAGTCAGCGACCTGGCCGTTCAGAAGTCCTCCGAACACGATGTTTTCGCTGGTCCGTCAAACCGCTATTGCCCTGCAGGCGTTTACGAGTGGGTCGAAGAAGGCGAAGACGCGCCGCGTTTCCAGATCAACTCGCAAAACTGCGTGCACTGCAAAACATGCGACATCAAAGACCCGAACCGTAACATCACCTGGACAGTGCCGGAGGGCGCAGGCGGGCCGAATTACCCGAACATGTAAGCTCTGACGGCGATGCACAGAACGCGGCACTGGATCGGAACGGCTTCCGTCGCTTTGTTTCTGTTGCCGGGTGCCGCGTTCGCCGAAGTCTGCGACAAGATAAGGCCTGGCTGGAACAACATTCACGGGCCTGTTTCGCAAGTTGATGATGCCGTCTTCTTCTTTAGTGCATCACCTGCAACGAATCTTGTTTTTGTCGGATTGATCTCAATTTCACTCCTCCTTCGAAATCGATCGCTGTGTTTGTTTTCTGCACTAGTTTCGATCGTGCTCGCTGCAATGCTCGCTTTCGACTGGGTATTTCATTTGGGTGGCAAAGTCACAGAATCCGGTGTTGCCGAGGGCTGTGTGGTCCCGCCCTACTTGCTAACGGCCATTTTCCTCGCGATCTTCACCGTTTGCATCTTCGCAGCGTTCAAACGGCGCATTCAAGTGTGATGGATTGAATTTACAAAATCGGTTTCGGAAACAAACAACGCCGGGAAGTCGACTTCCCGGCGTTGCCGTCTTGTGGCCGATGGGTTGTATCAAACCGGTTAAAGTGGGGGTACCGGTTTGTTGCGGTTGTCAATTACGCATAGCTGGAAGGCCGGACGTACCAGACGTCCATCTGTTGCGCGATCGCCCGCGCCACAAGGCCTGGGCCGTTTTGTTAAACGGCGATTTTTTTGGAGCGAAGGTTCCGATGGAGCCAACGTGCACCTGATCCGGATCTCTGTCCGGTTTTGCGCCAAGGCATTATTAAATTTGATTAACTAAAGCATCAGCGAGTGCCGACATATAGTCACCTTACGGAAACGTCAACTACAAAATCCAGCAAATAACCACAACCTATGACCTTAGTAGATATTTTTATACCAATTGGTCAATTTTCTAACTGAACCTCATTTCTGCGCGGTCAATTCATGTAGGATCATCCAGCAATTCATCGCAGACAACAGGTGCTGCAACACCGCAGCGCTAATCAACGCAGCGCGCGAACGATCCGGCCCGCGATCCGTTCTCCGGCCACGCCGCCCCCGCTTTCATAGTTTCCGGCGAAGATCGTGATTACCAATCCTGCGTCGGGCACGACATAGAGCCGCTGATCGCCCCACCCGGAGGCCATGATCACCTTGTGCCCGGTGTAAAGCACCCCGGGGAACCAGAAATAACCATAACCATATCGTTCCCACGAATTGGCAACGTGTCGGGCGGTAGATATCTCAATCCAGTCTTCCGGCACCAGTTGCCGGCCACGCCACCTACCGGAATGCAACATGAGCGAGCCGACCTTGGCCAGATCCCTGGCCCGCAGGCGCAGTCCTGCCGAAGCGCTTGGGAAATGATCCGACGGCCAAGCTGTTGGACGCCACCACTCATAGTCGGAGATCTGGAGCGGCTCGAAGAGAACCCTATTGGCGTAATCAGTCAGCGCCATTCCCGTCAGCTTTTCGATCACGCCGCCGACAAGTTCGCTCAAGCCGCTGTTGTAGAGCCAGCGGCGACCAGGCGCATCAAGAAACTCTTTGGCCAATGTAAAAGCAATAGGATCATCACCCGTCAGAAGCCGGATAAAATCGTTTTGACTATTGTAGGGAACGATCGTTTCATTCCACGCGAAGCCGGCCGTCATCGTAAGAACATGGTGCAAAGTCACCGCTTTCAGCTCTCCCGCCAGGTTGCGCGCTTCGGGGAAGAAACTCCCGATCGGGCGGGAGAGAGTGCTTTCCGCCGAACCGTCAAGCGCAACTCCCAAAAGGAGCGATGTCACGCTTTTTGTGACCGACCGAATATCGTGCAGTGTTTCGGGTCCATGCTCGACGTAGCCGTACTCACCATCTTCGCCCGGCCAGTAATGTTCGAAAACCAATCGCCCCTTATGTTCCACAAGCACTGCGTGGATATTCCGCGCACTCACGCCCGCATCGATCATTTCGATGAGTTCTGAGAGCGCTTGCGGATCGAGCCTGGCACTGGCGGGTTCTGCAACGGGCCAGCCATCTGCACGTGCGGAAGGCGCGGCATCCATGCCGCGCGCATCTGCCGCCGCCGGCGGAAAAACGGCAGCCAACAGGCTGGACAAAAGGACACGCCGCGTGACCATCACCGATCTCCTCAGGCAACGGATGATACTGAAGCGCGAGAGGTCACGTCCATAAAAGATGATGGCGCGGGAAGACCGTATTTCCGATCTGAAGCAGTTAAACGCGTGAAACGGGATGCTGCTGGGGCTGGGCTTCCCTATCGAACCCGCAATTCGGGTCTTGGTTATCCGGCTTTAAAACCGTCTCTACCGATGAAGGCGCACCGAGGAACCCATAAGCAATCGGATTTGAAATTGAACGGACGGATAATAAAGGCGCTGCAATACGACAATCCGGAAGCAGTAAATTGTCAAAAATCACATCGGAAAATCCCTGATCGATTTTCTAGACCTTTCAACTGCTTATTGAAATCAGATTGAAAATAAACGCCCATAAGAATTTTCTATACAACAATAGATAAAGGGAATGTTTTTTACAATCCTTTGAAACTAAAGCACTTCTCACTGCTTCAGCAAATTTGATTCAATCAATGGTTACGCGGGAAATTGGCACCTGAGAACTCAGAACTCGCTTAACAATATGAAAATATTACACTTTTCGGATTTCCACATGCATTTTTTCTAAAGTTCAGTTGTAATTGCAGACTCGATTTAGTTAATCTAGTTTTACTGTCAACGGGGCTTAGTTGATTGATTTCCGCCATGTTTTGGCGGTTTCCTTGACAGTGTTCGCGGGTTTCCGCGACTTCCCCAGAATAATATAGATCTGGTCGCTAGAAACGGTCAGATACCTTGTGGGCAGGAGGCAGCAGCTTCCCGTCCGGGCTGCGGCGGCACCGGTTCGGGTTTGAAGGGCTTCCAAAAGTACATTCAGGGTAGCGCTTGCTCCCCTGACCCCATCGACCACAAGGTTTGGCACCGGGAAGGCCACTTCCCGGTGCAATTTTTTTGGTTTTTCTGAACAAATCTGTGACCGGTCAGGCCGCATTCTTGCGGTTGTTGGGTCTACGACGCTTCGAAGGCCTTGAAGCGGCATTGTCGTTGTGCCCTTTTGAAGACCGTTTGTGTGCGGGTTTCTTGGACGGCTGTTTGGCATGGCCGCCCCTGTTCTGACCACCGCGCTTTCCACGGCTGGCAGCAGCGGAGAGCGGAGGAACCTCACCTCCGGCAACCGGAATGTCGATCCCGATCAGTTTCTCGATCTGGCGAAACAGCCCTATTTCCTCAGGAGCGCACAGTGCGACCGCCTCACCGTCGGCTCCCGCACGCGCGGTTCTGCCGATGCGATGCACATAAGCTTCGGCGACTTCCGGCAACTCGAAATTGAAGACATGACTCACGCCAGGAATGTCGATACCACGCGCTGCAACATCAGTTGCAACAAGAACGTTGATCTTGCCATCCTTCAGGTCACGAATGGCTCTGTCACGCTGGTTCTGGCTCTTGTTTCCATGAATGGAGCCCGCTGCTATGCCGCCTTGTGAAAGCTTGCGCATCAACCGCTCCGCACCATGCTTGGTCCGGCAGAATACCAGCGACAATCCGTCTGGGTTGGATTGCAATTGGTGGAGAAGAAAATCGGTCTTGGATTTTTGATCCATGAAATGCACCGACTGCGTGACCTTGTCCGCAGTACGACCAGCGGGGACGACTTCAACCCGCACAGGATCGTGCAGATAAGTGCGGGCCAGGTCCGCGATCTGTTTCGGCAT